>NZ_JAWRYD010000027.1:0-100283 GCF_046534765.1 Burkholderia sp. SIMBA_062 | reverse complement strand
TTCGGCGAGCGATTCACGCAGGCGCGTGGATAACCTGTTGTTCAACCGCCTCGCCCACAAAAATGCGGACAGGTTCGAAGCATGCATGCACCGAAGGCGTCGCTTTCGAGCGCGATCGGTTTGCCGTCCATCATGTCATCGAACTGTTGTCTGCCGTGCTCGCCGAGTTCATGTGTCACGGCGTCCACCCACGCCGCCTGCGTCAATGCATTGCCGGCAGCACGGCGTTTGAGGAGCGACAGCACAAGATCGTCCAGCGAGCGCTTGCATGGAATACCAAGTCGGCAGGCACCGCCTTTTCATGAAGGTGCGGAACTGCTCCCGCCGGATGTAATGAAAGACTGCCCATGCCGACCTTATCCGACAGAACCGCGAACCTCCCCCTACAACCTCCTGGACGGTTCTAGCCGAGTGCTTGCCGTCGTCGTTTCCGATCCGCGGTTTCAGTAACCAGATGCTCGCCAAAATGGGTGCGCACAAAATCCACGAAGACGCGGACCTTGGGCGTCATTTTCCGATTGCTGGGCCACACCACGTGGATACTGTTGTAATCCTTCACGTACGGATCCAGTAAGGTTTTCAGGCGTCCGTCGGCGAGCGCGGTCCTGGCGGAAAAGTCAGGCACGCATGCAATCCCGCGGCCTGCCAGCGCCATATAAACCAACATGTCCAGGCTGTTGCACACCATCGACAACGGCAACGACGCGCCAGCCGCTGTGAACGTCGAAGGCCGCAGCGGCCACTGGTGCAGTTTTCCAGTGGGTGTCCAGCGATAGTGCAAACAGGCATGACTAAAAAGATCATCCGGATTCGCTGGCACTCCCTCTCGTTTGAGATACACCGGCGAGGCGACCAGACAGGCGCGCCACGAACCCAGCGGTCGGGAGACGAGCCGTGAATCCCGAAGCGCGCTCCCGCGAATGACGACATCGAATCCTTCATCGATTACATCAACCAGTCGATCAGTGAAATCAAGATCGAGTTCAATCTCGGGATGCTGCTCCATGAAGGCTGAAAGCACGGGAAAGGGCAGCCCCGCCGAATGCGATAATCCCACCCTTAACCGCCCTCGCGGATGCCGGGCCATTGCGCTGAGCTCATCTTCGGCCGCCTGAACTTCCCCGAAAATCCGTCGGCATCTGTCCAGAAACATCTCGCCTTCGGACGTAAGCCGGACGCTTCTCGTGCTGCGCTGGAAAAGCCGCACGCCAACGCGCTCTTCAAGCCTGGAAATGCTTTTGCTGATGGCTGACGCCGAGATGCCGAGCTCCCGCCCGGCGGCGGCGAAGCTCCGGGTTCTCGCAGTGTGGACAAAGACTTCCAGCCCTCCCAGCGCACTCAAATTTTCCACATGAGCCCCACACACATTATTCATGACATTTTTGTCATGGCTGACATGAACGCTACCCCCGTTAATTACCCAGGTCAATGGCATTACGATGGATTTGGAAGGCAGCTTGCCTTTATGAGGCATGGGGTTACGCGCCTTCAAGGCATCACAGTTAGATTTGTAGGGCGCGGAGCAATTGAGCGAACGTCAGGTCGCTCATCGTTTCGACAACTAAACGCGCAGAACCCGCGCCGCCGACTCATCAGGAGAAATTTCTTATGTTAACTACCGAGCATCTCGATGCTTATCTCGACGCCATGGGCAGGCGCGATGTCGAAGGAACCAAGGTCCATATGGCAGACAACGTCGTCCTTCGAAGCCCAATCGCTCCCGCCCCCTTCCAAGGCAAGGAGCGCGTCGCAGATGTCCTGACCCAGCTTCTCGATACGGTGGAGGCCTTTGAACCGAAGCTTCTCCTTCGCGAAGGGGCTGATTTCGTCGCCGTCTTCACGATCAGGCTGGGCGACCAGGTGATCGACGGCATGGATCACATGCATCTAAACGATGCGGGCCTTGTCGATAGCATGACAGTGGCATGGCGCCCGCTTCCGGCAGTGGTTGCAGTCCAGCAGAAGCTCGCGCCGAAATTAGGCGGTAGGGCGATGAGGCTGGTTCCGACGGATCAAGCTCCCTGAGTCACTGGCGAGCGCGGTCGCCACTGCGTGGGATGTGGGGCACCGCCGAAGTCGGACAGCGGCGCGGTCGCGGATGAAGTCTGATAGCGTGAGCCAGGAGCCAGATAACAGCTTCGCCGATGGAGAGGACAGTCAGTCCCGATGTATGGGAGAAATTGCCGCCGACGAAAAGACTCAACACAATGGTCGACACCATCTAAACGACGCGAGGAAAGTCGAAGCAATTCGACGGTGGTGAAAGACAGCGTCAGGTCCGGCCAGCTTCAGTAGCCTGCAGGCGCCTTGCCAGGCGGGCCAGACTGGCGCGCACGACCAGACGGTGAAACGGCTCGATGACCGCAAGATAGGTGCGGCCAAGCCTGCCGTGACAATGCACTACCGTGGTCGCATACAGATGCTGGCCGTTCGACGTTTGCTGACGCAGAAGCGAAAGGCAGAAATCCAGATGAATATCGTTTTCGCCCAGAACGATTTCGTCCTGATCCTCGCGTTGTATCGGAAAAAATTCGATGATGTGCGTTCGCGGTGCCGTCAGGCGCATCTGACTGGACGTTTTCACTCCGAATACGCGTATTACCGTGTCCCGAACGAGCATGAGGAGCCGAAACCATACGGGTGGGGACCGAAACATGGTCGCGGCGAGCGCACGCATGTCCGACGGTGTTCCGGAGGGGAGATCGACGGCGTAACAGTCGAGAAGGTCCGCATCCCTGAACTGTCCGACGATGCAACTGTTCTCGGGCGGCATCTCGCCTCTGGCGCGTCGGCCGGCGTCTTCGTACGATTCCCTGGTGTCCACGACCATACTGGCGCGGCGAGCAGTTCATGACCCGTTTGAATGCCGCGCTGAAAGTAATTGTGATGAGTCGATGGAATGGAGCGAAGTAAATGGATCTTCGCCACTTATGTTGTTTCCTCGCGGTGGCCGAAGAACTCTATGCGCGAAGAGCGTTTTTTGTTCAACGCCGTTCTGCAACACGCAGACCACAGTCCTGTTCCCGCACAAGGCAGACAGCCATGGCGCGGCCGCCTCCACCTGTGTGGACTTTACTGCGACAAAGACCAGGTCGAACGTACTTTCGACTTCAGCAGGATTGGTTCGCACGGGTCCCGGCACCGCGATGCGACCACCCAGGGCTGCTTGCCACGGTCGTGCCGATTGCCCCAGGCCCCACGAGGGCGATCGTAGGATTTCCTGTCATCGTCATTGTCTTCCCGGTAGTCTGTATGGGTCGTGGAGCAGGCAGGCGCACCCATCAATATCCGTGAGGCACGTGCTCTGGATCTGCACATCGCGCGCGCGACGTCAGCACATTGGCGACCACGCTTCAGGCAGGCAGATCGTCGAGGTTGCCCGCTCGATCTGCTGCGGGCCACCGTCAGGCGGCCATAGCCCCTCGGCATAGTGACGTGCCCGTAACGCCATACGCTCCTCGAGGCTTGAGAATCCCCAGATGTGGGTGATGCGAGGCGGGCCGTCGAGTGCATACATGTTTGCGACCAGATGCGATGTGTAAGCTTTGGCAGGGCCGACGGCCTTCTCCCAGGCCGCGATGGTTGGCGCAATGCCACCGGGTTTCAGCCAGTAGCGGCGAAACTCGTAGAATCTGCCAAATGTCGCGGGTTCGACTTCTGGCAAAAAAGGAAACAGCGCATAGCTTTCCATGTCTATCCGGATCCGCGGGTTCCCGGTATGAAACGGCCGCTGGTCCATATAAGCCCGCTCACGTTCATGCTGGAGTTCGGACATGGTCTTGAACTTGCGCAGGACGATGATTCGCCCGAGCTCGCCAATCTCCGTGCGCCACGATCCAAGCACGATACCGGTCGCGTTGGTATCGGACACCCACCGGCGCGCACCGTCGGATACGGTGTCCTGTTCCAGAAGGGAGCACGAAAGCGTCGTTAGCTCGTACAGCATCTAAATCTCCTTTACCGGTTCTGAAAGGCACATTCCGGTGTTTCCCTGCACTGAAAGGCGGGCGCTACCGTTGCCGGGGGCAGCATAGTTTCAGGCCGCGCCAGTCACTGGCCTACATCTGATTGGCAGAGAACCCGTCCGCCGCAGTCCACTCGCGGATCTCGCCGCGCCTCTGGAGAACGGACGGCGCGAGATGTTGCCCGCTTGCGCGCTCCGCCGGGCCTGGCCGTGATCGCTCGAGTTCTGTCCAACGATGTCGGCGCGGTGACAACCTTTATGGCGTCGCCTGGGTGGTCAGCTCACACCCCCCAAGGCCACCGCGTCGGCCCCTGCAGGAATCCGCAGCGGACTCGATGCATCGGTCACCGCACGCCACACCGCTTCGGCGACATCCTGCGCATGCGTGATCGGTCCCGGTTCGCTGAACCTGGCCATGAACCCCTTGACGAGATCGGCATAGGCCTCGTGGTCGAGACCCTGCATGCGAGAGTTGCCATTCTCGGCGAAACGGGTTTCGGGCGCACGTCCCGGAATCACAAGGTGTGCGCGCACGCCGAACTGTCCGAGCTCGAGGGCCATCGACTCGGTGAACGCATTCACCGCCGCCTTGCTCGCCGTGTAGGCCGCGATCAGCGGGAGGGCCCGCAGCGTCACGGACGATGTCACGTTGACCACGACGCCGGCCCGGCGTTCCCTGAACTGCGGCAGCACCGCCTGTGTCATCGCCATCGTGCCGAAGGTGTTGCTCTCGAAAACCTCACGTATCGTCGCCATCGAGGTGACCTCGAACGGCGCCGCTCACACGTCCATGAATCGTTAGCAGGAGTCCGGAAGTGATCGATCCGCTTGCAGAGGTTGTCACGCTTCTTCAGCCGGGCGCAGGTATTCGAAGCTCGTTCTCGGCGCCGGGCCGTGGCACATCCGCCGCTCGGATGCCGGGCAACCGTTTTATTGCGTCGTTCTCGAGGGTGCGTGCCGCCTTGTAATTGACGGGCACGAGCCGATCGAACTCCGCTCCGGAGATTTTGTCCTGGTGCCTGAGTCGTACGGCGTGGCGATGTCCAGCAGTGCGCCATGCCCGGTCGACACCCCCGGGAGCACGCCCGTTGCGGTCGCGCCCGGCGAATTCCGGATCGGCAATCAGGACGGTCCGGCGGACCTTAGGATGCTCGTCGGCCATTGCAGCTTCAGCTCTCCCGATTCGAACCTGCTGGTGTCGTTGCTTCCCCGGGTCGTGCATGTGCGTGGCGAACCGCGTCTTGCCACCCTCGTCGAGCTCGTACGGGACGAGTTCCGCGAACGCCGCCCAGCGCGCGAGGTCATCCTCGCGCATCTGCTCGAGGTACTGCTTATCGAAGCACTCCGCTCGACGGCTGCGACGCCCATGTCGTGCGGTCTCGTACGGGGGCTCGCCGACGAACGCCTTGCCGTCACGTTACGCCGGATGCACGAAAGTCCCACGCGCGCGTGGACCGTTGCGCAATTGGCGAAGGAGGCCGCCCTTTCCCGTTCGGCCTTCTTTGAGCGTTTCAGTCGCGCTGTCGGTCTGGCACCGATAGCCTATCTGCTGAACTGGCGCATGGCGCTGGCCAGGAACATGCTCCGGCAGAGCGACGCAAGCATCGCCGAAATCGCGGAACGCGTTGGCTACGGTTCGGCGAGCGCATTCAGCGTCGCCTTCAGCCGCCATGTTGGACTACCGCCGGCGCGTTATGCGCGGCAGCATCCTGATCCTGCATCCTGAGGAGCGCTCAAGGCCGGAAGCTCAGCATGCCTCCCTGGAAGATGGCTAGCGCGTGAGCGCTGCCGCTCTTACACATCTGGCTTGACGCAGGCGCCGGCCAGGATGAAGTCGACGCCGGCGAGGAATTGTTGGCGATCATCATGCTCGCGCAGTTGCGCCGCCACCCGCCGCACGAATGGACGCGATTCGGGATCATCCTCAATCCAGCGGGTGGCTATGGCCGCCAGCCATGCCCGGCGATCCGACCCGCCCGGAAGCAGGCGGGCGTTAGCCGCGTTCTGTCCGGCTACGCCCAAAATGTAGTTTGTCAGCGCGGAGGCGCAATCGAATTGTGCGTCGGCAGAGACTCCAAGCGCCTCAAGCCCCTGGCCAACCCGCTCGAAAATGTCCCCGACCGAGGGATGCCACGGTTCTTGGGAAAGGTGAGCGCCGGCCCATGGGCGAGCGTTGATCGTGTCGAATACCTTCAGCGCGATGGCGCGCAGCGCGGCCTTGGGCTCTGCTTCGTTGGCCACTTCCGCCAGCGCACGCGCGAAGACCTCCCTCGTTGCGGCGGCAAGCAGGTCGTTCCGATCTGCGACATGCCAGTAGATCGCACCGCTGCCCGTCGCCAGGTGTGTCGCTAGCGCCCGGAATGTCAGGGCGGCCTCGCCACGTGCATCGAGAATCTCAATCGCGGCCTGGACAATCCGCAGCCTGGAGAGGGCGTCGGCGCGCCGCACGGTTTGTTGAGCTCGTTTCACCACAAGGTCATCCTTACACGTCTGGAACGGCGTTCCAATGAGTGTAGTATGGAACATTGTTCCATCATACTTCGAGGTTAGGTCATGACCACTTCCGTCACCATCATCGGCGCAGGGCTGGGCGGCCTGACCCTCGCCCGCGTGCTCCGCTTGCATGGCGTCATGGCTACAATTTACGAAGCGGAGCCCTCCGAGCGGGCCCGTCCCCAAGGAGGCATGCTCGACATTCACGAGCACGACGGCCAGCGTGCGCTCGCTGCGGCAGGTCTGACGGACGCGTTCCGCGCGATCATTCACGAAGGTGGCGACGCGACACGCGCGCTCGACCGGCTGGGCAATGTGCTGCTCGATCAGGCCGGAGACGGCATGCGTCCCGAGGTGCTCCGGGGCGACCTGCGGCGGGTTCTCATGAACGCCTTGCCCGCCGGAACGATTCGGTGGGGACGGAAGCTGGCCGGAACCAGGGCCCTCGGCGCCGGTCGTCATGAGTTGACTTTCACCGACGGCTCAACTGTCGAGACCGAATTACTCGTCGGGGCCGATGGCGCCTGGTCGAAGGTGCGCCCGCTGTTGTCGGCCGCCGAACCCGCCTATGTCGGCGTGTCCTTCGTCGAGACCTACCTGCATGACGCTGATCGGCGGTTTCTGGCGGCGGCTGCGGCGGTGGGGGCCGGCGGAATGTTCGCGCTTGAACCGGGCAAGGGGATCACCGCCCATCGGGAGCCGGCAGGCGTGCTCCACACCTACGTTCAATTGATGCGGCCTGTGTCCTGGTTCGCGGAAATCGACTTCAACGACGCTGCGGCGGCCAAGGCGCGGATCGCTGCGGAATTCGACGGATGGGCGCTGCCGCTCACCACGTTGATCACCGGCAGCGACACCGCGCCCGTTCTGCGAACGATCAATGCGTTGCCAATCGGCCATCGATGGCATCGTACCCCAGGCGTGACGCTGCTTGGTGATGCCGCGCATCTATCGCCCCCTGTCGGCGACGGCGCAAACCTGGCCATGCTCGACGGGGCTGAACTGGGCGAGGCCATCGTTGCCCACCCTGGTGACATGGAGGGTGCGCTGGCGGCCTACGAAGCGGCGATGTTCTCGCGCAGCGAGGCCGCGGCCGCGGACGCGCATCGTGTCCTGGATCTCTGCCTGGACGCACGCGCACCTTTCAGCCTGATCGACTTCCTCACCGCCGGGGAGTGAACGGCCACGGTTAGGTGTATAGACGACCTCCGCTTCAGGACGGCACCATCCAGTATCCGGATGGTGAGGTGCCTTTTGGGGGGCCTCCTTCGGGCGTAGTAGTGAGGGTCGAGCGATCGACAGATTTGCGCTGACAAGAAAACGAAAAAGCCGCCTCTGCGTGAACAGAGGCGACACGCGTCGTGGACACCGACCTGGCGGCCGCTCGCGAATTCTTCGAGTTGCGTTATTGGGGCGTGCTCGCTGCGGTGCAGGCGGCAAGTCCCCATATGCGACCCGGCGGCTCGATCGTCTTGACTGGCGGGACTTCGGCACGGCGCCCGCCAGCGGGCTTTGCCTTTGCGGCGAGCATTTGCGGGGCTATCGAGTCGCTAACGCGGGCCCTTGCCATCGAACTCGCCCCCATCCGGGTCAACGCGGTCGTGCCCGGAATGGTCGTCACCGATCTCTGGTCCGGAATTCCGACCGAGACGGGCGAACACATTTTCCGCGAAACTGCTGCGAAGCTGCCCGTGGAGCGAGTTGGCATACCTGACGATCTCGCTGAGGCCTACCTTTCGTTCATGCGACGGGGCTACACGACTGGTCAAGCTGTGGTCGTGGACGGCGGTGGAACCCTCGTGTAGTCGTTCTGCAAACCTCAGCTGCGTCGGGTAAATGAAATGGGTCGTGCGCCACGCAGCGTCTAGGCTGTCTGCCGTGCAGGGTTGCTTTGTGCCATTTCGATCTTGTAGAACGGCCTCTATTGCCTCCGTTGAACAATACGGCTTCAACGAGCGATTCAGTTTTTACAGTCGAGCCATCGGTGAGGAAGTGATGCCAAAAGTAATTCTGGTGCACCCCTCGGTCTACCGTCGTCCCGGCGACGACGCCATCAGGCGCACTGCGATTCCTGTCGCGCGCCGGTGGCACTCGAGTGGAACGGTGGTGTACAGCTGCGCTACGGGAAAAACTCCCGGGATTGAGGGCATTGTGATACCTAACATGCCGATATAGAGTGACCGCAGTCGTGAGCCGGTGCATCAGGCTCGAAGCGATGGGAGTTTTCGGGGACAAAAATGAACATGCGTTGGGTATCGGGCGGAATAGCCCTACTGGTTTCTGCACACGCCGTAGCTGGATTGTTCGGTTCGGACGGCAGCACCTACGAGGAATGCATGGAGGCAAGGCGCAGCGAAGTCAAAAACACCGCGCAGTACACCATTGCCGCCGATTACTGCCGCCAAAAGCACCCGCTGCCAAAGCTTGTCGACCCATTTGACCCAGCTACCGCGGTTCCCGAAGACCCGGTCGAACTGCATACGATTTCAGGGCTTGACCCAGCAAACGCAATAGCTAGGCCGGCTATCGCCGCGATAGCGTTGACTCATGTCTCGGTGGCCCACGACGGGCAACAGTACGGTGGGGTAAGAAGTCCCGACTTCCGATGGTTCACCAGAGCGGACATCACCAACCGCAATCGATTCCCGCTGACTGCCGTTTTGCTCGGTGTTACTCAACGCGGAACGAAGCGATGCGACTGGAGCGCGCGGCAATACACGGAGGTCTATCAATGCAATGGCTACGCCGGCAGCGAGATGAGCGGTAGCTTCAGATGCGACATCCCTGATAGCGAAAATCGTCGCAACGCCGACTATTGCGTGGTGGGTCTGGGTATCACGAGTTCGCGCGCAGACCTCAATCGCTACCTTCCAGGAAAGTGAGTAGATGCCGCTGAAATGTCTGTCTTCTGACGGTCCGGTCCACGCGTTCGACTATTCCCGCGAGCAGTTCGAGCTGCTGCGCCTGAAGCACAACAGCCAGCGGCACCTGTCATTCAAATGCTGCGCCGGGCAGGTGGGCCTGCGCGTCTCGTCGACGGGCTTCCAGCACTTCTACCATGTAAAGCGCGGCGGTTGCCGGTATGACGGGGAGTCGCTCGAGCACCTGCAGGCGAAGGCGACCATTGCACAGGCTGCTCGCCAGGCAGGCTGGTCGGTGGAAATCGAGGCGGAAGATGAGCAGGGACGTTGGCAGGCCGACGTGCTGCTGAGCCGGGGCAGCGTTAGGCTGGCGTTCGAAGTGCAGTGGAGCGCCCAGACCTGGGCAGAAACGCTGGTGCGGCAGCAGCGCTATGCAGACAGCAAGGTCAGAGGGTTGTGGCTGTTTCGTCGCCCGACTTATGAGCCGTCTGAGAAGACGCCGGCCTTCCAACTGCGAAAAGCCGACACGCCCAGTGGCTTCGAAGTGCTTGTCTCGCCACCAAACGAGAAGTGGGTGCTGTCCCGCGACCCCGATGACTGGCGCGACCTGGCGGCATTCGTGAGCAGCGCGCTGCAGCGCAGGCTCAGGTTCGGGATGGGGGCCGGTGCGCGGCGCTTCAGTCTGCAGTACGCGGTGCACGAGGCCGAAAAACCTTGCGGGTGCGGTGCTGAGGTCGTCGTTCCGTACTCGCTGGTCGCTACGCCGCTCGACCTCGCGGGCCACCGTCCGTATCGGTGGCACAAGGACCAGCCCTGGCGCTATCCGCACGCGTGGCGCCAGGCGTTCCGCACTGCAACCAGAGCACCCGAAGGCTCAAAATCGCTTACGCCACTGGGGTGGACGCGCACACCCAGCGTCGATTCGTCTGGTGCTGCGGGCAATGCGGCGCGCCGGTGCGGGTGGATGGTGCAACCTACGGTCAGGTCAATGTCGCGGATACGGTGGTCAGCGCGCTGCCGGCGCCGAAGTCGAGGTCCCCAGAGGCCGAGTTCGCGAATCGCTGGTGGATAAATCCGGAGACGTCTGCTGGCTGAGCCGGCGGCGCAGGGAGGGAACCCACGTCGACTGCGCCGGAGTTGCGGCCGATTTTCCGAGGCGGCATAATCGCTCATAAGGTGTGTGATTCATGGACATCGTTTCAACTAATATAGGACGATGGAGCGCGAAATCTCGATGCGATTACGTTGGGTGCACATGTATCACGAGACCGGCAACGCCGGTCTCGTGTGCACGCGTTGCGGCATCTCTAGGCCAACGCTTCGAAAGTGGCTGCGCCGCTACCAGGAGGCGGGAGAGGACGGTCTTCGCTCTCAAAGCCGTCGCCCTCTGACCAGCCCGAATCAAAAGGTATCTGACGCAGATAGGGCAACGATTCTTCGCCTGCGGGCTGAGCGCAAGGGGGCACGGCGGATTCAGAACGAATTGCGTCTGCACGAGCAAAGGGAACTATCCCTCGCGACCATTCATAAGGTTCTTTGCGAAGCGTCCGTGAAGCCGTTGGTTCGCCCCAGCAGGCCGGCACAACCGAGGCGCTACAGTCGTCCGGTTCCCGGAGACCGCGTCCAGATGGACACGATGAAGATTGCGCGGGGCGTCTACCAGTACACGGCCATCGATGACTGTTCACGGTTTCGCGTACTGGCCGTCTACCCCCGAAGAAATGCCCGAAATACGCTGCTTTTCCTTGATCGTGTCATCGAGGAGATGCCGTTTCCGATTCAACGTATCCAGACCGATCGCGGCGGCGAGTTCTTCGCTGAATCTGTGCAGCGGCGCCTGATGAGCGAGTACATCAAGTTCCGGCCAATTCCACCACGCTCGCCGCACCTCAATGGCAAGGTTGAACGCTCGCAGCTTACTGACCTGAACGAGTTCTGGTTCCACCATGCCCCGACAGAGCAGGCAATCGACTTGCGAATCGAAGAGTGGCAGTTCGACTACAACTGGCGTCGGCCACACGGCTCACTCGGTGGAAAGACTCCTGTTGACCGCATCGCGGAGCTGGGTGAAATCACACCTCTCGCGAACGAGGTGGAAAGTGCGTACGACGAGCGGAAAGAGCGAATTCGGCACCGCGAATGGCGAGTCGACAAAATCCTCGGCGAACATCATCGGCGCGCGTCGGAACCCGTGTCTCCTATCGGCGCCACGGGTTCCGACGCGCCAAAGAAACGGCCTTCAAGAAAGTGAAACGATGTCCGTGAATCGCACAGATGATGGCAATCGATGGTAGCCGCGGCAGTTTCTCGGCTTCACGCCGCGACAGCGCGAATACTTGGCGCATGCCATTCGCCGGCGGCTTGTATAACTTACCCGAAACGTCCCGAAGTCGCTGGGTCATCGTGTCTCGCTCGCGCTCCGCTGGCGGTGCTTAACGGCTCTGGTAGTTTTGGCACGCGTTGCGCGACACCGTTCCAACTCTTTGCCAAGCAAATCTATTTCAGCTTGCATGTTAGCGGCTCGTCGTAGAAGCCGTCCGACTTCGTACCAATACGCGTAGCCCAAATCCCCTTCGGCCGTCGCCAGCTCGTGAATCTTGCGGAGGGCAATCTCCAGGTCGATGTGATTGTCTGAATGCATCTTGTACTCCTCCGTAGACTAGCGTTCCGCGACTGAAAGGATTAGAGCGCGCAGGCGAAGCTGATGCGATTTTGGCCCGTACAGCTTGCCGAGGATGCCTGGTATCGCCGCCTCATCTCGCTGCGCAACGCAGCATCACCCTGACCTGCCCCATTCAATAGGGCCAATGGGCTTCTAGCAAAGTCCCTTTAAACCAGCTCCTGGAAAGCGGCAGGAGCATCCGCGGTTGCCCGATGTTTCGCCGCAAACTCTGACGGCGCAAGGTAGTTCAGTGCGCTGTGTGGCCTTTGCTCGTTGTAGTCCTGACGCCATGCCGCGATGACAGCCCGAGCGTGCGCGAGCGTCGTGAACCAGTGCTCGTTAAGGCATTCGTCGCGGAATTTGCCGTTGAACGATTCGATGTACGCATTCTGCGTTGGCTTGCCCGCCTGAATCAACTTCAGCGTGACGCGGTTCGCATACGCCCACTGGTCAAGCGCGCGGCTCGTAAATTCGGATCCCTGGTCTGTTCGCACCGCCTTGGGATAGCCACGGAAGCGAGCTGCACGGTCCAATGCCCGAGCGACATATAAACCTGAGATGCCATGTTCGACGACGATGTCGACAGCCTCTTTCGTGAAGTCGTCGACGACGGTCAGGCACTTCACGCGCCGGCCGTTGGAAAGCGCATCCATCACGAAATCGATTGACCACACCTCGTTGGGTGCGCCCGGCAATGCCAGTTGCTCGCGCTCGATCATTACGCCCTGGCGCTTGCGACGGCGCCGCACAGCCAGCCCTGCCTCACGGTACAGACGATAGATGCGCTTGTGATTGGCGTGCGTGCCTTCGCGTTCCACCAGGGCGTGCAATCGGCGGTAGCCGAATCGACGACGTTCGTGCGCCAACTCCACCAGACGCGCCGCTAGCACCTCATTCTCGTGGTCCGGCTTCGCGTCGTAATGCAGCACGCTGCGAGAAAGCCCGACAAGCCGACAGGCGCGGCGCTCGGAGATGTTGACCTTCTCCCGAATCGCCGACACTGCCTCGCGTTTGGCTTGCGGGCTCAGGGCTTTCCCTTGGCCACGACCTTCAACGCTTCCATATCGAGCATTGCTTCGGCCAGCAGTTTCTTCAGTCGAGCATTCTCCACCTCGAGGTCCTTGAGCCGGCGGGCTTCCGAGACTTCCATGCCGCCGAACTTCGCGCGCCAGGTGTAGAACGACGCGTCACTGAACCCGTGCTTCCTGCACAGTTCCTTGACCGGCATACCGGCCTCGGCTTCCTTCAGAAACCCGATGATTTGCTGTTCCGTAAAGCGCTTCTTCATGTTCGTCTTCTTCTCCGAAAACGGACTTTACTAGACTCCGGCTGGCCATGTTTGCAGGGGGCAGGTCACCAACGATCGCTCCCCTTGACGCGCGCCGCTTGGGCGGTGTGCTTAAGTACATACCCTTACATACGTCGCCAATATATGCAGGCAGACTGACGATATTGGTAAGCAGGGAGACTGATCATCATGACCGCCAGAAAACCGTTCCGTTCGGGCGTCGACACAACGCCCCGTGCTGCGGATGATGCGCTGCGAAACGCCCGAATCGGACGTGACGTACTGTTGTATCCGGTGCGGCATGCACACTACATTCGGCTGGTGATCGGGTTCCTCATAGTCGTGGCAGGCATGCTGGTTATTGTGCTGCACGGGTCCACTCTCAACTGAATGGTAGAAAACGGAGATTTCGTCGTGTCCAGAATTAGCGTCCTTGCCACGGGCGATGCCATGCTCACGCAGCGCATCTCGCCGAATTCAGATGTCGATTTTCTCGCGCTGGTCGACTTGGTCCGAAACACTGACGTGTCGATCACCAACGTCGAGATGGTCTTTCCCGGGCGGGGAAGGATGGCATCTACCACCATGCATGGGATTCCGTGCGGCGTCGAGCCGGAACTCCTGTCGGAATTCGAGTGGCTCGGCATTAATATTTACGGCATGGGTCACAACCATGCGACCGACTTTGGCGTATCGGGGCTCGTGTCGTCGATGGAAGCGTTGGAGGCTCGTGGTCTGACTTATGCCGGCGTGGGCAGAACGCTGCAGGAAGCACGCGCTCCCCGCTATTTCAGTGCGCCAGGCTGTCGAGTTGCGTACATTGCAGCGGGCTCGAGCAACGCCCGTCTGTGCCTTGCTGCGGACCCGAGTGTCGGTGATATCGGACGGCCCGGCACTGCTCCGCTGCGTGTGCAAAAAACGCACTACATCCGCAAGGAGCGGTTCCACGAGTTGCGCGAAATTCTCGCCGAGGCGGGCGTCAACGTGGCGTCGAGTGGCACGACCGCGCCCGGCATTCACTTTCCCTACCCGGACAAGAACATTTACGACGGACCTCCCCCGGGTGGCTTCGCAGTCGAGGGCGTCAATTTCGCGCCGGCCGACGACTCGCGCGTGCAGACGGACGTGCTGGAGCGCGACGCGGATGCGATCATCGCTTCGGTGAAGGAAGCGTCGCGCCAGGCGGACCTTGTTTTCGTTGGGCTTCATTGCCACGAAGGCATTCAAGGGCGCTGGAATACCGAGGTGCCTGCCGAATTTTTGCAGCCGCTCGCGCATCAATTGATCGATGCCGGCGCGCATGGTGTGTTCGCCCATGGTCCGCACATGCTGCGCGGCGTCGAGCTCTATGCTGGAAGGCCCATCTGCTATTCGCTTGGCAATTTCATCTTCAACGTCGAGACTTTTTCGTCTTTCCCACTTGAAGTATATGAGCAACAGGGAATGCCTCTCACTTCGACGCCTGCGGATCTGTTCGACGTGGTGACTGGCTACAAAAAGCAACCGCTATTCTGGGAATCAGTTGTAGCTCGGTTCACTTTTGAGGATGGCGTGCTGGCCGATAGTGCGCTCTATCCCATCACGCTTGGGCGGGATGCGCCGAGGAGTCGTCGCGGTTGCCCTGAATTGGCTCGTGGCGAAGACGGCGCGCGTATTCTGCGGCGCCTTGATGACCTTTCAAAGCCTTTCGGAGCCGGACTGGATATTGTCCGCGACGGTGAGCGGTATGTCGGGAAAATCAAGTCTCGGAATTGATGTTATGCATGCGTCAGCTGGCGACGGTTGGATGAAATTTACGATGTTGTTGCACTCGTAACGTGCTTCGCGCGCGTAGGAGCACCTTCTGACCGGTGCCCCTGTCCAACCGTACGCGGTTGGCCCGAACTAAGGGAGACGAATATACGGTTCGGCAACGCGTGACTTCATAACACCTAGCAATGCATAAATATATGCCATGGTTGGGACTACCTTGCTCAATCCTCCAGCATTCGTGACAGCTTCCGATACGACATTAATGTTATGTGAATGCTGTGCCACGGAATTGCTAAGGCCGGTGCATTACCTTCGCGGACTCTGTCTCGGGCGATGGGTTCGATATATCGAAGGCAGATGAGCGGATGAAGAAGGTTGACGTCAACATGGCAGCACATGCGTTTGCGCCACAGGGAAGGACGGCCCTCACGATGCCAAAAATGACATTGAATCAAAAGCTCAGCTCGATGATGGCTGTGTTGTGGATTGGCTTGGTGCTGATCGCGGTAGCAGGAGTTTGGCAATACCGCGCCGCGCTAATCCAGGACCGGCGCGACCAGTTAAAAACAGTTGTCCAACAGGCGGGAAGCGTCGTCAAGCATTATTACGGGCTCGTACAGAAAAATGCGATGAGCGAAGACGAGGCGAGGCGGAGGGCACTTGAGGCGCTTTCAATCATGCGCTATGGCAAGGACGGGTACCTGACGGTCAATGATTCTCGACCCGTTATGCTCATGCACCCGTTCGCGCCAGCCCTGGTTGGTAGGGATCAGTCCAGCTTCGCTGATCCTACCGGCAAGCATTTTTTTCAAGAACTCGTCAAGGTCAGCACTGAAGATGGCGGAGGCTTTGTTGACTATGTCTGGTACAAGCCGGGTAGCGGCCGGGATACGCCAGTGCAAAAAACCTCCTATGCATTGCGGTTCGGACCGTGGGACATGATTATGGTCACCGGCATGTATATGGACGACGTGAACGCAGAATTTGTAACCGCGCTTATCAGATGGACAGTTATCACAGGTGTGCTAGGGCTAATCGCCAGCGTTGCAATGCTTCTTGTACTTCGTAGCGTTCGACGCGGACTCGGCGGGGGACTTGAGTCGGCGATCGAGACAGCGCATCGTATCTCACAAGGTGATCTAACGGCTGACGTGTCGATAAGCAAGGATGGGGCGGGCAGTCTTATGCACGCGCTTGCATTGATGCAAGCGGGATTGGCGGACTCCGTCGCGCGTATCCGATCTAGCGCTGAGAATATCAACGTTGGAGCCAACGAAATCGCCGCCGGCAATATGGATCTTTCGCAACGCACAGAGGAACAAGCGGCGGCATTGGTGCAAACAGCGTCCAGCATGGATCAGATGACGACCAACGTGAGGCTAAATGCCGATAGCGCTGAACAAGCCGCCACGCTGGCTGGGCAGGCAGCAGAAGTCGCGACACGCGGGAGTTCAGTGGTCAGCGATGTCGTGCGGACGATGGGCGAAATCGCGGCCAGCTCAGAGAAAATCGGCGACATCATTGGCGTAATTGATGGCATCGCGTTCCAGACCAATATTCTCGCGCTTAATGCCGCCGTAGAAGCAGCTCGGGCAGGTGAGCAAGGCCGCGGATTCGCTGTCGTGGCGTCGGAAGTGCGGAGTCTTGCACAGCGCTCGGCGATGGCCGCCAAAGAGATCAAGGCGCTTATCGAATCTTCAGCAAACACGGTTGAGCAAGGCGCCGCGCTTGTTGGGAGCGCGGGTGAGACCATGGGTGAGATAGTGATATCAGTGCAACGGGTTAGCGAGATTCTGACGGAAATCAGCTATGCGTCAAAGGAGCAGAGTGCAGGCATTGAGCAAGTGAACCGGGCAGTCAGCGAGATGGACAAGGTGACGCAGCAAAATGCCGCACTTGTGGAAGAAGCTGCCGCTGCGACTCAATCGTTGAAAGATCAGGCCGGCGCGCTCCGCGAAGCAATCTCGGGATTTGCGCTTCCCATCTGATGGCGTTTCCGCGAGCCATTCTGTGGCGCCCGAAAGACCGGGAACTCACATTACCAATAGCTGCAGCATCCGCGCAGCTTGGCTCGTCACGTTTGACCGCAGAGCTCAATTGAACTTAACAGCGCTAACTTACCGGAAGACGCCGATAGGGCTTCTTCGAGTACAAATACGGCCGCCCACGCGTTGTGGATATCGATTATGCCAAACCAATCAGATAGAGAAGTATCGGTAGCAAGTGGAATGCTCAGACAGCGTTCCTTCCGACGAAGTACTGGTATGAACACGATGCATATTCCTGCACTTCTCTGCGAACGTTCCGGCCCCTGCACATTCGCGCTACGGGGGCAGAGTATGAGCGAGCTGACAAAGTCGACGAATTTCAAGGAAACAAGCGGTTGGGGAGGTAATGACCCGCATCGCGACCTCGTCTGCACCGCTGTAGGGTCACGCGACCCGATCAGCGCTGGCAGTAAGCAAATTCATCAAGCTTATTGCGTCTCAAGCGGCGGCGGAAGCGGACCCGGCGACGACCCGCCAGGCGGCTCTCCCCGAGGGCGGGGACGATGGTTCAGTTTTCTGGGTGCTGGCGCGATAGTGGCGGTCGGCTACATGGATCCGGGTAACTGGGCAACGGCGCTCGGTAGCGGGGCGAAATATGGATATCAACTGTTGAGCGTTGTGCTTCTGGCAAGCTTGATGGGTCTGCTGCTTCAATGGGTAGCGTCGAGAGTCGGTGTTGTGACGGGATTTGATCTTGCGCAGTTGTGCCGTGTGCGCTATAGCCGCCACATCGCTCTGTTTCTGTGGATTACCTGTGAGATAGCAATTATCGCTTGCGACGTGGCCGAGGTCGTCGGTAGTGCTGTGGCATTGCAACTCTTGCTCGGCGTCTCGCTTACGGTTGGCGTGATCATGTCCGGGGCTGGAACGTTCGTGTTGCTTGCGTTGCAAAACAATGGGCAACGTCCTCTGCAAGTCGTCATCACAACGCTTATCTTTTTCGTCAGTTTTTGTTTTGTCGTCGAACTCGCACTTGCTAACCCGTCGTGGAGCGATGCGCTCGTAGGTCTCGCGCCGTCTGCGGCGCTCTTACGGGACGCGGGCATGGTGTGGTTCGCCGCCGGTATCCTAGGCGCGACCGTGATGCCGCACAACCTCTATCTCCATTCTGCCCTTGTAAAGAATTACGCTCCGGGCAGTGATGATCAGGCAGTGGCTGACGCGATGAGAGGCGTGAATATCGATACATTCGGTTCGCTCGGACTGGCCTTTGTCGTGAATGCGTCTCTTTTGATCGTAGCCGCCGCGGTGTTTCATGCTAATGGTCATTTCGACGTTAATGATCTCTCTGATGCTCACCGTCTGATCGCGCCCCTTGTCGGGAGCAATTGGGCCAGCATCATGTTCGCTGCGGCATTGCTCGCTTGCGGATTGAATGCGACAGTCACGGGTACCCTAGCGGGGCAAGCGGTGATGGAGGGCTTTCTCCAGTTAAAAAGTGCACGGTGGATCCGTGCGCTGCTAACCCGAACCCTTGCTATCGGGCCAGCATTGCTTGCTGTCGCTGCATTCGGCGAGCACGGCTCGAACCAATTGCTGATCGCCAGCCAGGTGGTGCTGAGTATCCAGTTGCCGCTGGCCGTCATTCCGCTCGTCCGGTTTGCGTCGGACGCGGAATTGATGGGGCGCTTTCGCGTCGAGCGTATTCCACTTGCGCTGGCATGGCTGTGTGCCGGAGTAATTGTGGCGCTAAACGCGGCACTGCTCTGGCAACTGGTGACAGGCTTCTAATGCGCCGGCTGGCAGTAGCCAACTGCCGAACCATTGACTCCGAGGTATCCAACGAGCGCATTGAGACTTCGCAAGCCACTTAGCATTCCTGCATATCTGAAGGGCATATGCAAGGGAATTCACCTGAGTTCCGTCAAGTGCCGATGAGCCGGTAAAGCCCCGCCGAACATGGTTTTCCGGCCGCCATCAAACTGTTGACATATCTGAAATAGACAGGCAGACTGAATATATCGACAGTGACAAAAAGTCGAGAAGATCCATCATGACGAGACCCCACATTGTCGGGAGGAAACACTATGACGACGGCAATACTTGAACGTCCGGAAGTGCCGGACACCCAGATCGAACACGTTGAGATCAAGGTGATCGATACCGACGTCCACGTCGAACCGAAATCGTTCGAAGAACTGATTCCCTATCTGGACGCGCGATGGCGCGACATGCCGAACCTGATCGACAGCGTACCGTTCAGCCGGTCGACGTACAAAACGCTCGAGGGCGGCGGCCGCAAAGATGCGTATCCGAAAATGGGCGACATCGGCTCGGATCCGGAAATGGTCGACCAGCAGATGTTTGTCGACGATCCGACGGACTATGCGATCCTGCTGCCGTGGAGCTTTCGCGGCTTCACGACCGACCCGAAGCTGGACACGGCGCTGGCAGGTGCGGTTAACCGCTGGCTCGCCGACACTTGGCTGACGAAGTACAACGCGGAAAACCGCTACGTCGGCTCGATCTCGATCTCGGTCGACGACCCGATCGGTTCCGCAACGGAAATCGACAAGTGGGGTGGTCATCCGGGCTTTCGCCAAGTGATGATCGGCCATCACGGCCCGCGTCCGTTCGGCCACCCGATGTACGACCCGATCTGGGAAGCGGCCGCGCGCCACAACCTGCCGATCGGAATGCACTTCCGCGGCGGCGCGACCCAGCCGCTCGGCTGGACGTCGACCGGTCCGCTGCAGTACTTCGTCGAATACCACTCGCTGATCGCGCCGATGGCCTACGCGGCCCACCTCGGGAGCTGGATCTGCAACGGTGTGTTCGACCGCCATCCGAACATGAAGGTGGCGTTCATCGAAGGCGGTTTCCTGTGGTACCAGCCGTTCATCGACCGTTTGCATCGTCACTGGAAGCAGACCGCGCAGGAACTCGGGCTGAAGAAGACGCCGAACGAGTACGTGCGCGATCACTGCCGGTTTGCCACGCAGCCGATCGAGGAGAATACCGATCCGCGAAAGATCGCCGCGCTGTACGAAGAGGCGAATGCGTTCGATCTTGTGATGTTCTCGAGTGATTACCCCCACTACGATTACGACCCACCGAGCAAGGCACTGCCGCGTTCGATTGGCGGCGAACTGAAAAAACGAATCATGTCTGAAAACGCGCGACTGATCTACGATTTGCCGAAGACGAGACCAGTTGACCGCTTCGACTTGGCAGGAGGTGCACGATGATCATCGATTGCGCTATCCATCCGGTTCTGGAGAATGACGAGTTCAACCGCGCGGTCGGCGCGCCGTGGAATCTGCTCAAGCTGCCGCCGCTGTTCGGCGAGAAGTACCGCGCGCCATTCGACCAGTTGTCGGTGCCAGTCGATCAGGCATCAAGCCCGGCCGCATTCGCTGAGCGCCTTCGCCGTACGGGTATCGATTATGCGGTGCTGAGCCCGACCACGCGCGGTTACTGGCCGAACCCCCAACAAGCGACGGCCGTGGCGCGCGCCGCGAACACGCTGCTCGCTGAAAAGTGGTTGAACGCCCCCGAAGCGGACGGCCGCTTTCTCGGCTCGATTCGCATCGCGCTGAACGATACCGACACGGCGCTGCGCGAGATCGACCGCTGGGCCGACGATGATCGTTTCGTGCAGCTCGTCCTGCCGGCTCGGGCGCTCGCGACCTACGGCGAGCAGCGTTTTTTCCCGATCTGGCGCGCGGCGGCCGAGCGCGGCCTGGTCGTATTCGTGCACGACGACTTCGCGACGCTCGTCGAACCGCCTCCGACGCAGGTCGGATTTCCTAGCTACTTCGCGGAAAGCCACGCGCTCCGACCGATTTCGTCGATTGTGCACCTGACGAGTTTCATCGTCGCCGGTGTGTTCGAGCGCCTGCCGGAACTGCGTGTGGTGTTCGGCGACCTCAGCGTGCACGCCGCGCGTTCGCTGGTGATCCGCACCGACAAAGACTGGCAGTCGGACCGCGTCGAGGTGCCGTGGGTCAGCAAAGATCCGACGACGTACCTGGAGCAGTACGTGCGCTTCGTGACGCAGGCTGAGGACGAGATTTCGCCTCACAGCAAGATCGAGGCGGGCACGATCGGCGGCGACAACGCCTCGCTCGTCGTGTACGGCAGCCGTTATCCGTACTGGGACGGCGTGGACACGAAGGACGTGTTCCCGACGTGGTCTGAGCTGAACCGCACGCGCTGCCTCGCAGATAACGCGGCGCAGTTCTATCCGCGCATCGCGTCGCGTGTGTTGGCCGAGCAGGGCGATTGACCAGTCAGCATCGAACAGGAGACAGAAAATGCGGTATGTAGTGGGTGCAGTGGCGGACCTGCCACCCGGAGCGTCGACGATCGTCTACCCGGAAAAGGTGAAGAGCGGGATCGGCGTCTTCAACGTCGATGGTGAGTTCTTCGCATTGAAAAACACCTGCCCGCACATGGGCGGCCCGCTTTGCAAGGGCCGCGTGCGCGGGACATCGGAGGCCGAGCTGCCGCCCGGCGGTCTGCCTGAGATGCACTGGGTGCGTGACGGTGAAGTGGTCGCGTGTCCGTGGCATCACTGGGAGTTCGAGATCAAGACCGGTCGGACGATCTTCGAGTCGCGGCTAAAGGTGCGCAGCTATCCAGTGTCGATCGAATCGCCCGAGGAGCTGGAGCGTCTGAGAGCTGGCGTCGAAACCGTGCCGGTTTCCGTCGAGGGCGCTGCGGTAGTACTGGAGATCTGATCCGTCAGCAGGGTAAAACGCGAGTGTTTCGCGACGGGCGGGTTTCGGCGCCGAGTGGCGGAATCCGTCCATTAATCAGGAATCTGAACATGTCCGAGTGCGATTTCGAACTGGTGATCACCCGCAAGGAGGTGGTGGCGGACGGTATTCATTGTCTTACGTTCGCGCGCAAGGACGGCGCAGAACTCCCCAGCTGGGAGCCGGGCGCGCACGTCGACCTCCATTTCGCTTCGAATGGCGCGGAGTACGTGCGCCAGTATTCGCTGTGCGGTCCGATCGAGGACCGGCGTCACTGGCAGGTCGCGGTGCGCCGCGCAGTCGATGGGCGCGGTGGATCTGCCCATATTCACGATGCGTTCGCCGAGGGTGACACGATTCGTGTATCGGCGCCGCGCAACAACTTTCCGCTCGTGGCGGCGACGCGCTATCTGTTCGTCGCGGGCGGTATCGGCATCACGCCGATCCGGCCGATGATCGCCGACGTGTCCGCACGGGGCGCCGATTGGCGTCTCGTGTACTGCGGCCGGTCGCGTAAATCGATGGCTTTTGTCGACAGCCTGCTCGCCTTCGGCGGGGGCCGGGTTCAGGTTCACGAGAGCGATGCTCGCGGACGGTTCAATCTGGCGGCGCTCATCAAGGCGGCGGATCCGCAGACGGTGCTCTATTGCTGCGGACCCGAGCCGATGCTGGCTTCGATCGATGAGCACTGCGCGTCGTGGCCGCCGGAGCGCGTTCATTACGAACAATTTTCCGCACGTGCGTATGGCTCCACCGACGCGAATACCGAATTCGAAGTCGAGTTCGTGCGTTCGGGCCTTGTGGTGAGCGTGCCGGCAGACAGATCCATCCTCGACATAGCGGGGGAGCACGGCGTGAACATCGCCTCGTCGTGCGAGGAAGGCGTGTGCGGCTCGTGCGAGACAAAGGTGATCTCTGGCACACCGGACCATCGCGACTCGGTGCTCAGCGCGAAAGAGCGCGCGGCGGATAAGACCATGATGGTATGCGTTTCCCGGTCGTGTTCGGCACGGCTCGTTCTCGATGCATAGCGGCATATTGGAAATCAAGGAGACTTTAGCGATGGCTGAACTGAAAACGGAAGCAGGCGAATCGTCGGACGTCCCGGAGTTGCCGCGCCACCGCCGGGTTTTGCAGGAGTCGGGGCCGGCGGTCGGCCGCATCAGGGGCATCAACCACCTTGTGCTATTTACGCACGACATGAACGCGGGCGTGCGATTCTACCGCGACGTGCTCGGCATGCGTGTCGTGCGGACCATGCGGTTCACCACTACCGGAAAGGGGCTGCAGACGGCCGCCCAGCATTCGAGCGGCCTGGCGGTCACAGAACCGGACCTGTCGCCGATCGCCGTCACGCTGTCCGTTCGCCAGGTGTTCTTCGAGATGCGCAGCGGCGAGCTGTTCTCGCTTTATGAGACGTCTGGCGTCACCGAGCGGCCGCCCGCGCCGATCAGTTCCGTGCTGTGGCCGAGCGGTGTGAAGGCCCGCTGGAGCCGGCCGGTCGAGCCGCAGAAGCTCGATCACCTGTCGTTCGACGTGGGCAGTCACGCCGACGTTGTATGGTTCCGCGAACACCTGCTGTCCGAAGGCATCGAGGTGTCCGACGTTTCGGAGCGGCGCGGCGCGAACAACTCGCACCGGTTCATCTCATCGATCTATTTCGCAGACCCGAGCGGCAACCCGCTTGAGATCTCGTCGTTCGACGCAGCCGATCCGGCTTGGCAGACGTATGACTTCTCGGACTGGCTGATGGACGAAAACCCGGTTTCCGCCCTGCTCGACGAGAGCGTGGAACCGGTTCATACGCTCGTTCCCCACTGGGCGCGCCCGGGGCGAACGTGAGCGTGACTATGACCTTCGACGAAGTCGCCGGCTGGGGCGAGGACGCGTGGATGGGAGACGTTACTGGCGTCGCGGTTGATTCGCGCGATCGCGTGTACGTGCTGCGGCGCGGCGATGATCCCGTTACCGTGCTGAGCCCCGACGGCACGATTGTCGATCGTTGGGGGAGTGGCCGGTTCTCCAACCGTCCGCACCTCATTTCCATCGGCGACGACGATACGGTTTACGTCGCCGACGACGGCGCCCATCGGGTCTTCATTTTCGAGCCGACGGGTCGTCTGCTGGAAGTGATCGGCACCGGCGAACCCTCGAAAACGGGCTACGACGACAGCGGACAAGGTGCCGAGGCCGCGCTCGACGGGATGCGGGGCGGGCCGCCGTTCAATCGACCGACCAAGGTGGCGCCGGGCCGCGACGGAGATCTGTTCGTCAGCGACGGCTACCGCAACTGTCGGGTGCACCGGTTCTCCGCGGACCGCCGGTTGCTGCGGTCGTGGGGTGGGCCCGGCGCTGGCGACGGCTGTTTCGTCATTCCGCACAGCGTCGTGACCGACCGCGAAGGTCGCGTGATGGTGTGCGACCGCGAGAACGACCGAATCCAGATTTTCTCCTTTGACGGTGAACTGCTGGATGTGTGGAACGACGTTCGACGGCCGACCGATATCGCCTTCGACCGGCAAGGCAGGGTGTACGTGACCGAACTCCCGCGCGGCCCGGCGGACCTGAAGTCGTGGCGGCTCGGCAGGGCGGAAAAGGAGTGGCCCGGGCGGGTGACGATACGCATGTCGGATGGTTCGATCGTTGGCGGAGTGCCTTCGCAAGGCGTCGCATTTCCCGCCGCGCACGCGATTGCGATCGATTCGAAAGGCGCGGTTTACGTATCGCAGGTGCCGGAGTCGTTCGCCGGTTACAGCGGCAGGCAATATTCGGTACAGCGCTGTCTGCACAAGTTCGAACCGCGCCTGCACGATGCTCAGGCTTACTGACCAGCGAAAGGAAACAGCATGATCAAGGTAGGCGACACGTTGCCGGATGCGCGTGTTTTCGAATTCATCGAGGAGGCGGCCGGAGGCTGCTCATTTGGTCCGATGGATTTCCGGGTACGAAAGCGCGTTGCCAATAAACGGGTGGTGATCTTCGGGTTGCCCGGGGCGTTTACGCGGACGTGCTCTGCGAAGCACCTGCCGGGTTATGTCGACGCGGCGCCGCAGTTATTCGCGGCGGGAATCGATGAGATTTGGTGCGTGTCGGTGAACGACGCGTTCGTGTTGAACGCGTGGGGACGGGATCTTCAGGCGACGGGCAAGGTGAAAATGGTCTCGGACGGCAACGCGGATTTCACGCGGGCGCTCGGACTGGAGCAGGAATTGGGCGCGCTCGGCATGGGCAAGCGCAGCCAGCGTTACGCGATGGTGGTGGACGACGGCGTCGTCACGCTGGTCAACGTCGACGCGCCGGGCAAGTTCGAGGTCAGTGGCGCTGAGCACCTGCTGGAGGCGCTGCGCTAATCTATTCCCGGTTGTGAATGATCCGCTGGATTAGGCCGAGACCACGATGCAGTTCCTCGCGCTCTTTATCAGTTAGCTGTTCCAGGATCACGGAGGTCAGCCAGTCCTCCCGTTCCGCGAAGATGTTCTGCAGCGTTTTAGTGCCTTTGCGCGTCAGCTGGATCAGCGTGGTCCTGCCGTCGGTCGGGTGCGGCTTGCGTCCGACGAGGCCTGCCTTTTCGAGTGCCTGGACCGTGAGCGACATCGATTGCGGGCGCACGCGCTCGGCTGCCGCGAGGTCGTTCGTGCTCATCGCGCCTTTGCGTTGCAGATGACCCAGTACGGTGAGCTGCGAGAGCGGGGGACCCGATTCGATCCGGATCAGCCTCGCACCTCGGCCCAGGGTTTCGCGAAGCTCGAATGCGAGTTCGGCGACGGAAGCTAACTCTGCAACGGAATCTCGATCGACGTTCATAGTGGAAGGGACTGACTTTAGGCCGTGAATACTGGCCATGAATGCGGCGCGTCCGTGCGCAGCGAGGTTAACGGCATCAATGTAACACACGCACTGCTGGCTCCTTCGCGTGGGCCGCGTCGCTCACGAAATCACGATGCCGCGCGCATAGTTCGTCGTTCCGCGCTCAGGGGTGCCAGCGATCGGTCGCGCGCCGCGCTGAGATGCTGCTTCGTCAGCTCGATCGCCCGATCGACCTATCCGTTGCGAAGTGCGTGCAGTACCGCTCGATGCTCAGTGCTCGGCGTCGATCTCGATCCAGCGAACGCGACGCAGGCGCGCCATGCAATCGGCCATTGCCCGACTGATGAATTCGTTCGCGAGACCGCCGATCGACAGGTGAAATCGGAGGCCAGCACTGTCCCGTTGCTCGGGTTCCGGTCCGTACGCACGGCGTCGAGGATGGCTTCCATTTCCGCCAGCTCGGCGGCGCTCACCGCGGGTCCGCCCAGCTCGGTGCCGCTACTTCGAGCACTTCGCGATAGACGAACAGCAGCCCGACCTCGTCAAGAGCGATCGGTGGCACGATCGAGGACCGGCCGTTGCGGGCGACCCGCCCCCATGTCTCATGTCTGAATAACAGGGCGCGGACGGAGGTCCGCGACATCTGGAGCTGCATCGCGAGGCGGCGTTCCTTAAGGCGCTCCCCCGGGCCGGCATCTATGTCCAGAATCAGTTTTTTCAGTTCGGTATACCTATTTGTCTTCCCATACCGGGATTTGCGCAACTTGATGGAATCTGAGAGTCACCCAGACTCGCAGCGCGATCTCGCGGTCTGCTTCTTCGGATAATTTTCCACCGTCTTCGCGATGACGCTGGGTCTGCCATTTCTGAGGGACTATGTCGAGCAGCAGCTCGGGTGAAAGTCCACGCATCGATCGTGCAGTGGGCGGCCATCGCGTACGCGCCAACTTCCTGGCGGCGGGTCTTGTCGCGCCGCTCTGGGGTCGGTCGGGCGATCGCTATGGACGCACGCCGATGCTAGTCCGCGGGAGCGCTCGGCATGGCGCTGCCGATGCCGCCGATGCGGCTCGCGACGAACATCGAGCGGTTCGCCGATCTGCCGTTGCCGGCCGGAATCGCGGGTAATTGTTCGTCGGGCGCGACGATCATGGCCGCCGTTAAGACGCCACTGCATCGCGTGGCATCGGCGCTCGGCGTGCTCGCCTCCGGCGTGATGGCCGGGAACTTGCTCGGCTCGCTGGCCGGGGTGCGTTGCCGGCGTTAATCGGCATCCGCGCGGCGTTCTGGATGGCCGGCGCGCTGATCTTTATCGGCTCCGTAGCAACGGCTGTCCTGCTCCGGGCGCTGCGCGAAGTCGCCGGCGTCGGCGGCCGCCACAAACGGCGGTTGTTCAGATACTGAACATGGGCGTCGTGCTAACAAGGCTTGGCAGCGGCCTGTAGTTGATGGTCGCAAAAAATGTCGATCGAGTCGATCATCACCGTGCATTTCGCGACGGCGATTCATGGTGCCGAACACAGCAGTGCTTATATCATCCGAGCGGCGCGATTCGTGAGGGCGGCTGGTGCGCTAGGCGGCATCGTTTCGGCGCCGCAGATCGGGAAGACTTCCGATCGCGTCGCCCATTCGACGGTGATTATTCTTGCGCTCGAGTCCGCCGGCCTATTGCTAGTCCCGCAGGCGTTCGTGACGAACCAGTGGCAACTTATTGGGCGGCGCTTCGTCATGGGACTCGCGCTTGGCGGGCTTTTCCCGTGCATTGCAGCGGTGATCCGGCACGATGTGCCCGATGAATTAGTCGGGACTGTCAAGGGCTACTCGCTGGCCCCGCAATTTAACGGGCAGGTGGCCGGGCCGCTCATTGGCGCCAGATCGGCATGGGGACGGTGTTCATGCGAACCTGTTTTCTGCTGCTGATGGGCGCCGGCTGCAACTGGAGAGCCGTTGCCTTTCCGGCGGCCAACTAGCGCGTTCTTATTACTCGACTCGACTAACAGGATTTTCACGGCCTCTTCTCGACGATTTCGTCGCGCCGGCCGCGGCGGCCGACGTACTGACGATTCACGTTGTTGTAACCTTCCGGCCCCGTTATCCGGAGATAAGCCCACGCAACAAGCTGTTTTCGCAACTGACGGATAGCGGCCTCGTTACGTCCGGTGGTGACGGCGCAAGGATTCACCAAACCTCACGCCGCGCGATCTGGAGCCCGGCATTGCCAAGCATCGCGTTGGCGCCTTCACGGGCACCGATCCGGAACGGCTGCTGCGCACGAACGGTATCACGACGCTCGTTCTTGCCGGCGTGATGACCAGCCTCGTCGTGCTGTGCATCGTCCAGACGGCTTTTGATGGCGATTACGAATTGGTGGTGGCAAGCGATGGCTGCACCGATCCAGACGAACAGGTCCACACGGTTGTGATCGAGGAAGTGCCTTCACAACAAGCGACGATTGCATCGACCGTAGAGATGGCAGGCGCTTTGAAGCAGTAAGAGATTCCACCCGTACCTGGTCGCACGCGACCCGCAATAGAAGGCGCCACAAAAGGGCGGTTCGGTCGGGCAGACCTCCCGTCGCCGCAATTTAAGTAGATTCCCTAGCATACGCACCGAAAATATACAGGCAGACTGATCGCAGCATAAACAGGCTAACTGAATATCAGTGACGGACGTCCGTCACAGACAGCGCCTGCCGCGCGTGCGCGGAAGAACAAATGATCCGAAGCAGTTGATTCGGCCGACAACACATCCGGAGACGCTTGAAATGAGTGACCCTGCAGTAACGAAAAGAATCGAGTCCGCGCTGGTCGATCTGTCAGCCCATGTCTTGACACGCGCGGGCATCATCGCGGCGTTGCCCGTCCTTGCGATCGTCCTTGTTGGCATCGCGGGGCATGCGACTTCTTCACTCAAGCCGCTCGTGATTCAAGCGTTCGTCCAGTCTGTCGGCTTCGACAAGGCGACTTCTGGCTATCTGCTGACCGCCGAAATGATCTCGACGAGCGCCGGCAGTATTTTGGCCACGGCGTTTCCGTTCGCACTGCGCCGCCGATCGTACCTGTTTTTTGCGCTCACTCTGCTGATGGTCGCGAATCTGGCCAGTATGGCATTCAAGAACGATCCCAGCGTCATGCTCTATGGGCTGCGCTGTCTCTCCGGCCTGGGCGCAGGTTTTGGTCTGGGGCGCCTCGGCATCCTGATTGCTCTGTCGGGGCGGCCTGGCAAAACTGCGGCGCTGTACTCGACCAGTACCCAGCTTTACGGCGCCGCGGCCGCCTTCTCGATGCCGTTCATCGACAGATTTTGCGGCGGGAATTCGATTTTCGTGATTCTCGCCGGAACGGTTCCGCTCGCGCTCGTGTTGATCGCATGGGTTCCAGAAAGCCACGAAAAGGTCGCGAAGAAAAAAGCGATAGTGGCCGTGAACGAGCGGCAATTGGGGCTGGGCGAAAAAGCGATTCTCGCAGTGACGTTCGGCGTGTTCTATCTCGGCGTGGGGACGTTCTGGCCGTTTATTTCGGTCTTAGGGGAGACCGCGGCAATCAGCCACACGCAGATGTCCGCCGTGCTCGGCTGGTCGGCCATTGCGAGTGCGGTGGGGTCCGCGATGGCGGTCTTCGCTGGCGATCGCAAAGGATCGGCGCCAATCATCACGCTGTTTTTTGTCGCACTGTGTCTCGCAGTGTTGATGCAGATTTTTGTGCCCCGATCGGTGCTGGTTTTCGTTTCGTCCTCGCTGTTGTTCGCATTTGCGTACTGGGTCATAAATCCGATGATCCTCGGCGTGATGTCGAAGCTCGATACGACGGGGCAGATGAATGGCGTCTATTATATCGTCGCTGTCGGTGGAATTTCGTTGGGACCAGCGCTGGCCGGCTGGATATTGACGCATGCTAGCGACCGCTTCTCGAGTGCCGAATTCCTTCGGATTGCGAGTGTGGTGCTGCTTGCCGTTTCTTCGACGATTCAGGTTTATTACGCGTACCGCGCGCGGCACGTGCCTGACTAAGCAGGGCGGCTTAGACGTGGGACCGCCGCGTGAAGCGTCGATAGATCTCCCGCGCTGGCCTCCAGACTTCAGTGCGGATTTCGGTGATGGTGATCGCATTTCGGCGAACGCGATCAGTTTGGAAGGGGGTGTTTCGCGATCAATGGATCATGGCGAAGGTGATCACAATCAAGATGCGAAGGACTACTTGGCGTTAGTCTTTCGCATCGATTCGCCTTTCAACGGCATCTTGTGGGCTAGATGGACGAGCCGATCTAGGATCGCGTCGGCGAGCGACGGATCCTGCAGGCGCGCATGCCAGTGTTCGAGCGGTTGTTGACTCGTAATAATCGTGGAGCGCGTTCCGACGCGATCATCGAGCACTTCGAGCAAGTCGTTTCGGGCACCCAATGTCGTCTGCGCGATGCTCGAGCAGTGGTGTACCAACGTAATGCGCTCCAAGGTCGAACCCATGAAGGAGGTCGCACGAGTGGTCCGCAAACACTTCGACGGCATCGTCGCCTGGACCCAGACGCGTCAAACCAACGGCTTACTGGAAGCGCTCAACGGCGTGTTTCAGGCCGCCAAACGACGCGCACGCGGTTACGCTAACCTCACCACCATGCGTACCGTGCTGTTCCTGATCGCCGGCAAGCTCGACTTCGCTTCGATCGACCCGCATGCCACATAACCTACTCAAAACCTAACAGAGCCTTGTATCTTGATATTATTTTCGTTCAGTCGATCGGATCGGCTATTCCAGCATCCAACTCGTCAATCCTAGTCGACACCGTCATCTCGAAAATGGTGCCGCGCACGAAGCCGCGCCACGCCGTCAGGCGTCACTGATAGTCCAGCAGCACGGTCATCGCGCCATTCACGGTGCCTGGCTTGATCGTCGCGTCGGTCTTGATGTAGGCCGCCTGCATCGGGATCGCATACGAACCGCCCGTCGTCTTGCTGTAGTCGTCCACCTTGATGGAAGTATCGAAGGCCGCGGGCACGCCCTTGTCGTCGGCAACCCGGATCTTCACGCCGCTTGCGGTCGAATCCGTCGTGAGCGGCAATACGCCCGGCGCGTTCGCGATTGCGCCGCCACGCGGCGAGAGCGTGTAGCCTATTCGGTTGTATCCCCTTGGGCAATTGTTGATGCGGATCTGGAAACTCTGTGAGCCGACCGTCGAACCGACGCCGCCGAATTTGTTCAACGAGACGTTGGGCAACTTCACGGTCTGGGCCGGCACCGAGCAGGTGCCGTCGATCGGCTTGACCGTCCCCAGCATGAAAACCAAGTCGTGGAAGCGGTAGTCGCGGACGGGATTCCAGAAGTGGATATCGAAATAGGATCCCTTTTTATCCAACGAGCCGCCTGTGATCGTCCTGCCGTCGGCGAGCAACTGCACCTCGAGCGGTTGCGTCATTTTGATCGCCCCGCCGGGCAAGCGCCCGTTTTCATAGGCCTGGCCATTGATCAGCAGACGCGCCGACACACCCGACACGGTCGTGGGAACCGTCGGGTCTCTCGTGTAGGGCCATCCAGAGTTGTAAATGTCCGTCATCAAGTACTCCTCCGCATCAATATCTGTGATGTAGGCCCGTGCGAGCACGGTCCCGGTCGGCGCGTTCTTCGGGACCGCAACCTCCCCTCTGAATACATATCTAAAGGCCCACGCGGACGGCGTTGCCGTGCCGGCTGCCGCCAAAGCAAGCAGCACCATCATGCGTCGCGCACGCACACGGCCTACGCGCGTCGCATCGTTTATCGTCATCGTCATCTCACTTCCTCTTTCCTGGTAATCGCGTACGGATCGCCTGGCAGCGCCGTCGCATGAAAATCCGTCCGATCGCTTCGTCAGCGAACCAGGACGATCGTTACGGCCCCACGCATACCGCATCGAACCGCCGCACGGCGTTGTTTCGCGCACTGCTTTTCGCGACCGGCAATGCATATCGAATCGAACACAGCGCGTTCGCGTCTTCGCTCCAGCGCACGGTCAGCGTGCCGTTGTCGTCGAGCCCGCGCGCGAAGATCCGGCTGCCCTGCCCGACGACGCCTATCTCCTTGCCCGCCGCATCGACCACTGCCGCGCCGAACGGCAGCGCGCTGCCGTCGGCGCGACGCGCGTCGATCACCGCCGACTTGCCCGACACCGTCGGGAACGACAGCAGCGAGACCGCGCCGGCGCGCGGCGCGACCTGCTGCGTCGTCATCTTGATTTCGACGTCGGTGGACAGGCCTTCCGGATCGATCTCGACCGCGTTCATCGAATACGGCGTCAGGTACGGCACGACCGCATAGCCGCGCCCGTCGATGCGCGCACCCGGCGAATTGAGCACACGCGCACCGGCCGCATCCGGCGCGTTGACGATCGCGAAGGTCTCCGACAGTGGCTGCGCGAGCGTCACGCCGCCGCGATGCGCGACCACCCCGCCGCGGATGCCGAGCGAGCCCTGCTGATACCCGGTGCCGGCGCCCCCCGTCGCCGATACCTCGCCGTAAGCGCCGCGATACACGATCGTGCCGCTGCCGTCGTTGCTGGCGGGGCCGCCGCCGGACGAGCGGTCCGCCGTCACGCTGTACGACATCCGATCGTCGCGCAGCGCCGAGCCTGACAACGTCGCGAGCGCCTGCATCTGACCGGTCGAGTTGCGCGAGAAACTCGTCGTCGCCATCGTCGACGACGTCTTGCCGAGCGGGATCGTCGCGCTCAGGTAGTACTGCGTCTCGCTCCTGCCCATGCTGTTCTGCTGGCGCAGCACCGACACGCCGTAGCTGACGTTGCGGAACGTCTTCGAATAGGACGCCGAATAGCTGACGTCCGAACCGCCGCGGTTCCAGTAGTTCTGCGCGGACACGTTGAGCGCCAGCCGGCCGCCGCGATCGCCGAGCGACTGGTTGATCGACAGCGACGCGCGGCTGCGCTGCCGCGCGACCGAGTCGATCGAGCCCTGGTTCGCGACGCGTTCGCGCGCGAGCATCGCGTCGTTCAGCCCGAAATAGCCGCTCGTCGAATAGCGATAGGCGGCGATCGTCACGTCGGTCTGCGTCTGCGTGATCGACTTCGAATAACTGACGCGTGCACTCGTGCCGTTGAAGCGCCTGACACCCGGCACCGAGGTGCTGGCCTGCGTGACGTCCATCCCGATCGCGCCGAACCGCGTATTGAACGCGCTACCGAGCATCACCGACAGATAGCCCGGCGCGACGGTCAGGCCGCCGTATCCGGTCAGCAGGTTAGTGATGCCCTGCTGCCACGTCCCCTGCAGGAATAGCGGATTGCGGTCGCTCTGCGCATCGCGCACCGTCCCCGCGACGAAGCTGTAGCGATGAACGCCCGGCCGCAACGACAGCGGCACCGCCGCATACGGCACGCTGAACTGGTGTACCGCGCCGTTGGCTTCCGTCACCGTCACCTTGAGGTCGCCGCCGTAGCCCGTCGCATACAGGTCGTCGATCTCGAACGCGCCGGGCGCGACCGTCGTCTCGTAGATCGTCACGCCGTTCTGGCGGATCGTCACCTTCGCGTTGCTGTTCGCGACGCCGCGCACGACCGGCGCATAACCGCGCATCGATTCCGGCAGCATCCGGTCGTCCGACGCGAACTGCACGCCGCGGAATTGCGTCGAATCGAACAGCTCGCCGGTCGTATACGATTCGCCGACGGTCAGTTGCGCCTTCAGCGCCGCGAGATCGCGGCGCGTATAGGTCGCGATGTCCTGATACTTACCGCCGCCCGTCGTCGCCCAGTTGTACGAGCCTTCGTGCCGGAAGTGCCACTTGCCGAGGTTCACGCCTGCCGTCAGGCCGACGTACCCCTGGGTGGTCGTCGGGCCGCCGGCATCGCGGCGCGTGTAGACGTTCGCGTTGTAGTTCAGCATGCCCGCCGTCACGCCTGCGTCCCAGCGGTTGGGGCCGACGTAGCCGCGCGGGCTGCGGCGCAGCGCGGTTTGCGGAATGCTTAGGCGAAGCCGTTGCTCGTCGAACGCGAAGGCGGCCGACGCGTCCGGAATTGCGTCGGGTAGCTCCATGCAGGCACGTTCGTCGCGCAATTGCGCCAGCGTGTCCGGCTGCAACCGTTCGAGGTCGATGCCGATATCTTGCAGCAGCACATCGTCGAAACACGGCTGTGCGTCGGCGGTGCGCGTGGATGCGCGAAACTTGATTTGGGCGTTCGTGACGAGGTTGTCGTTGACATAGACGTCGACGCCGTACGTACCCGGCAGCACTGCGTTGCCCTTCTCGAAGCGCGACAGGTCCGCCACGTTGTGCCCGTTGTCGGCCAGGAAGCCGCTGTCGAACTGGACGCTTGCCACCTGTGTCGTTACCGTTTGCCTATCCTCGGCGTCGACCGAAGGCACCGGCGCGGCGCTGGCGGACGCGTGCCAGCCGGCAATCGCCGATAGCACTACCGAATAGAGCAGGCTGACGCGCGGCGCGGAACACGCACCGGCGCCGCCATGCAGAAACCGACTCATGTCTATCCCGAATTTTTTGGTAGCACGCAACACTTAAGACACTCTCGAGGAGAGCGGTTGTCTCTCGGGCGCGCCGGGCCCGATCGAGCCGGCGGGTGCGTGCCGGCATCAGTCGTGCGGCGTGATGCCGATATTGTTTTTCTTAGGCGGATTGATCACGCCCCAGTCGTCGATGGCGCTGTATTCGACTACCGCACGGGCGGGTGTGGCCTTGAGCCCCGGGACGGAAAACGCGACGGAATCCTGCGGTCGGACGAAGCCCGGTTGCAGCGCGTACTTGCGTCCGTCCGCATCGAGCTCGATGACGCCGAGGTTGACGATGTATGGCCCAGCATTCGTCGCCTCGAGCGCGACGCCGTGCCCGCCCGCTTGCGGGACGATCCGCCAGCTCAGCTGGTCGATCGCCTTGGCGGCGCTGCCCGGCAATCCCGCCGGGCGATACATCACCTTGATACGCGTGCGGAACGCAAGCTGAATCCGGTTCGCGTCGTCGTTGGCGTCCGCCTTCGGTGGTACTTCCAGCACGTTCAGCCAGAACAGCGACTCGCGGTCGGCTGGCAGCGGTTCACCCGTGTAGAGCATGCGCAGCGACTGCCCCTTGCCGGGATCGAGGCGGAACATCGACGGCGTCAGCGCGAAGGGCACTGCGATCTGCTCCGGCGACTGTTTCTCGTCGCCGGTATCGATCCACGCCTGAACGAGCGCCGGCGCGTCGCCGTCGTTCATCAGGCGCACGGTGACTTCGCGGTTCTCGCCCGGAAAAATCACGCGCGTTCCGGTAATGACGACGCTAGCCTGCGCGCATGGAGCCCACAGGGTCGCGCTCAGCGCGAGCGCGGCCATGAATTTCGGCATTATCCAGTTCATGGATCACTCTCGTTCGGTAGATCGTATCCAGGCCACGACTCCGGATGGAACGCGCCTGAAAACGGGGCTGATTGGAACGGGAAACCACCCGGCGCGGTGCCGCGTGGTTTCCCAACGAGCGCGATTTACTGATAGTCGAGCGAGTACTGGATACGCGAATTCGCGGAACCGGCGGTCGACTTGCCGGTTGCGTAGTACTCGGCGAAGTAGTTCAGCGTGGCACCACCGTCCGTCAGTGGGACGACCTGCGAGTTCTGCTGCGAACCTGGAACGCCGGCCTTAATCGGCTGTTGCGACGCGTTCAGCAGGTTAATCTGGACGTTCTTCGCGACCGCGTCGTCGGCGCCAGCCGGCACAAGGTTCAGGCGGCCGCTTGCCGAATCGACCGTGCTGCTTGCCTCGAACACCGTCGACACTTTCGTCGAATCGCCCGTGCAACCGGTAAGCACGATCGAGAACGGCGTACGGCCTGCCACGTCGCCAGCGGCCGCGAGCGCGCTCGCCGATACGCTCGGCAGCTTGACGGTCATGTTCTTGCCGCCGGTTGCGCCGCCGCCCGCGCTGATCGTGCAGGTCGTCGACAGCACTTTTCCGTTGAACGCGATTTCACCGTCGGCGGCCATCGCTGACCCTGCCGCCGCGACGAAAGCCACGAATGCTGCGTTCCGATAAATACGTACGATATTCATTTCCTTGTTCATGTAATTCAACCCAATTGTTGGAATTGCTTCTTTTAAATAGACTCACGAAGAAATTCACTGACTCCGTCTACGACTCCGCGCCGCGAACTGAATAAAAACCATCAATTCATGATCCGTTCAAGCCCTCCATATTTTAACTTCCGTCTTGCCCGAGCACAGCTCGCGCCATCAGGTACATCGCCTGGCGATCATATGCCGGTCAATTCGATCGCATTGGCGGTGGTTGCGACGCACTTCATGCCTGCGAGGGACAATGGCCTGCCGTTCGCGAAAACGGTCCTCACGCTGAACTTGCCCATTCGACATCCCCGTCTATTTTCGAGGTGCCGCGATTCGTCTTGCATAAATAAATCAGCCGCTTCGAAATCGAGATTATCAAGCTATATTTGTTGATCGGCATTTTAATAATCACTTACAAATCGAGACATGGGACTAGCGACCGATCTAGGACACGTCAAATAAGACTAGGCATGTCACTACAGCGAGACTCGTGTCTTGCGAGTGTCAGAGCGTGCGCATATATTAATTCTTGTCCGATTCGCGAGACCAAAGACAAGTCTTGTTTTGTGGCTCTGTTGAATTTTGAGTGGGTTATGCGGCATGCGGGTTGATCGAAGCAAAGTCGAGCTACCGGCGATCAAGAACAGCACGGTACGCATGGTGGTGAGATTGGCGTAACCGCGCGCGTCGTTTGTCGGCCTGAAACAGGCCGTTGAGCGTTTCCAGGAAGCCGTTGGTTTGACGCGTCTGGGTCCAGGCGACGATGCCGTGGAAGTGTTTGCGGACCACGCGTGCGACCTCCTTCATGGGTTCGACCTTGGAGCGCATCACGTTCGTACACCACTGCTCGAGCATCGCGCAGACGGCATTGATCTGCTTGCGATCGAGGATGCCGCGCAATTGCCCGCGATAGAGCCAAGCGCGGGCGGTGCGCTTGGTCGTGACGTTGGCGACCAGCGCATCGAGGTCGGCGCGCTGGGCCACGCTCAGCCGGTCGCGGTCCTTGAGCAACGCCCAGCGCAGGCCCTTGAGATCCGGGTCTACCGTCTGTCACGAACACGACCTTGCGTTGTTTGGCATCGGCCACGAGCGTCAGATAGTTGTGCCCACGCTTGTAAGACGTCTCATCGACGGCGGCGCTCGTCATGTCGGACAGATCGATCATCTGGGGGATCCGACGGAGGCGGAGGTATCCGGAATTCCGTGTGTGAGGGGGGTTGAGATTCAGACTCCAATGTTGAATCGTTCCGGGTAAAGCAGCGCAAACCGGGTCATGGCGCTCTTCCAATCGTGCCTGGAGCCGGTCCACTCGGCAACGACGTTGCGCAGGGCCAGCCAGATCAGCGTGAGTGCGGCCTCGTCCGAAGGGAAGTGTCCGCGCGCCTTGATGATTTTCCGAAGCTGCATGTGCAGCGACTCGATCGCGTTGGTCGCATATACAACTTTTCTGATGTCCGGCGCGAAGGCGTAGAACGGAATCACCTGATCCCAGGCGCGGCGCCAGAGTGCGGCAATCGTTGGGTATTTCGTACCCCACGGGCTTGTGTCGAACGCATCCAGCGCTACGGCCGCGGCTTCTGCCGACGGTGCCCGGTAGACTTCCTTGCGCGCCGCTGCGACCGATTTCCGGTCTTTCCAGCTCGCGAAGTCCAGTGAGTTCCGGATTAGATGCACGATGCAGGTCTGGACCGTCGTTTCCGGGAACACCGTGTTGATCGCTTCCGGGAAGCCCTTCAAGCGTAAGCCGTCAATAAACGACGCCCTTCCAATGAGGTGCACAAGGTCAGATGCTAAGTGTCCGCGTGGACCTTGATGACCGAGAAACAAGACCTTCGATGCAGAATGGTGATCGGCCGCAGACGGGATGGTCGACGTGAATTTGACGAAGACGCGGTTCGAGAGTTGGTCGAGCTTTGCCTGAAGCCGGGTGTATCGATTGCTCGGGTCGCATGGACCATGACGTCAATCCGGATCAGTTGCGCCGCTGGATCTCGCTTCATCATCAGCAGACAATGCAGGCGCCAGAAGGTCCAGACTTGATGGTGATCGATGAATGCACGCGCGAGTGCCTGGCCATCGATGTGGCCGGATCAATACGCTCGGGGCGAGCCATCGAGGTTCTGTCGCAACTGATCAGCCTGCACGGCGCACCGCGCTATCTGAGCTCGGACAATGGGCCGGAATTCGTGTCGCGCGCCATCCTGAAGTGGGCGGCGCAGAACGGCATGGACATGGCGCTCAGCGATCCCGGCAAGCCTTGGCAGAACGGCGCGGATGAGCGCTTCAACGGCAAGTTCGGCGACGAATGCTTGAGCCTTGGATGGTTCCGAACGCGCACGGAAGCGAAAGTTGTGATCGACCAATGGCGACGTCACTACAATGCTGTTCGGCCACATTCGAGTCTGGCCCACTGACGCCCAACGAGTTCAAGCAGCGATATTGTTCAACTGAAACTATCGAGGCCGTCCCCCAAGATTGAAATGGTCCGGAGAAATCAGGCAGGTCACTTATCACGCTTCTCGCCATTCATCTCGTGTGCGGCAAAATCGAGTTGTAAGAGATCGATGTTTCGTTTTATTCCAAGTTTTCGCATGGCGTTCATCTTATGCCCACTAATCGTCTTCTTACTGCGGTGGACTAGGCTGGCAATTTCGTTGATGGTTAGCCCCGATGCGTACAGTTTGATCGTTTCCATTTCACGAAGGGATAGTTTCTTATAGTCGCTATATTTGCTCCCTTGTTGCGCCAGCGTAGATGAACTTTCTCGCGAAAAACGCGCCCTCTTGGAACGACAGATGCGGTCAATGCATTCCTGCAGATGTCGAATGTCACGTGATTTTTCAATGACAACGTCTACCCCGTGATCTAGGAATCTTTGAGCCAAACGCGCATTGCTTGGTGTGGTAAAGACGATTGTCTTGAGATCCGGATATCGTAGGCGCATAAAAGAAAGCGTTTCACTTACCTCTCTATGGTCAGATCCCAATATAGAATAATCGGTCACCAGAATATCAGAGTCTATGGTTTGCAGAAGAAGCAATAGTTCGGCAAGATCTTTTGCCGCGCCTGCAACGACGACAGAATCACTTTTCTGAAGCGCATACTTCAATCCGGTTATAACGATTGGCTGCTTATCAGCTATAATGACAGTGCTTTTCATTTGACATTTCGACCCATGAAATTACGTCCCGGCATGGAGTTTGCCAGGGCGTCATTCGACTTTTCTTCGCAATCATGGGTGGCACATCCCATTAAGTGAGTTTCGCGTCGCGATACTGTTAAGTTTTTGTCGTCACCGCAACCTCCGTGAATTTCATATTGAGGGCTTTTACACTGTTGATCTTAAATTTGATTGATCTTCAGGAAGCGTGTGTTCCCCTAGTGGATCTTCGCGTTGGTCTAATTCGATTGAGACGGAAACGTTTAATGCGCATGTTTCGTAGTATGTGAAATTGATGCAAACCGCTCTTCCTCCGTCGGCATGAGAAATACGAAGAATCGTTACAGAACTTCAAGTTCCAGCTCAACATGTCCACGAGCATATAACACTCAACTATGGCATACCGATACGGTATACCATAATTGAGGGCAAGCGGTTCGTCAATAGTGAACGCCTAACTGGCACGCGTGACCGACACCGTCATTCCAGGTTCTGGTTTTGCTTCAATCGGTGCGTATTGCGTCGTGGCAGTTCGCAATCACATCTCTTAAACCATGATTCCTTTGGCATGGATTAGTCGTCTATTTAAACCCAGCTGAAGCGAAATCTCGATATAATTGATGACGCATTCGCCAATGTTAGTAGAAAAAAAGCCGAGGTTGAGATAAATCCAAATAACCGAGTAATCGAATTTGGGTCGGTGTCGGTCACATACTCCCGATATATGAGCATTGCAACAACAAATACAACGAGCAACACTGCCGCAATCGCGGACCAGGTATAAAAATGTAAGCCCAAAAACGGAGAGCCATACGCTTCTGTACCGGGGCAAACATGAAGAAGTATCTGACGAAAACCGGCTGCACCAGTCGCGATGGCGCCCAGTAGCACCAAGCTATAGTGACTGACTTTAGCTTCGAATCTGATGTTCATCGTGATCCCAATTCCGACTAAAATCAGGCCAAGCCGTTGAAGTGCACATAAAGGACATGGAAGTTCGTGTAATACGAACTCATAATATAGTGCGATGGACAATGCGAAGCAAATTGCAAGCAGCGCGAGAATATTCGGAATTTTCTCCCCGGAAGGGGTAGAATATTTAGGGATTCTGATATGCATTTTAGAGTTTAGAGGGCTGAGAGTGTTAATCAAGATAGCCGAATAAAGATAACAACAGACGCCAGCAGGGCGGCTGCCCACATAGTCATTCCGACTCGACGGTGTCCAGTTTTGACCAGGCTAAGCGCAAGAAATGCAAATGCGAAAGGGGTTGACATAAACAGGCACCTCAGAAGATAAAGCACCGTGAAATTGAACGGTGGTAGGTGAAAATTGGAGCTCGCGATACCGAGTTGTCTGGTTACCGGGCGATCCAGAAAATGTTGGTTACATTTGTCAGCGACGTTGACCTGCGGTTTCTTCCGTGTGTGCCGATGGTCTCTTGCCAGAGTGGCCTGTCCGACAGAACGGCAAGCTGCCTCGAGTAGCTGGCCGTATGAGCCCGTTCGGATGACGTCAAGCAATGCGACACTTTCTCTACAGTCATGAGTTCGTGTTTCGTGTTTAAGCCAGTATTTGATCATACGTTACGTAGGAAGAGCATCTATATTATTTTGAGATAAGCCGTGTAGATAGAATAAAATTCTACTGTTATAGGTGTGAATCGGCTAACGTGGTCCAGGCGCGGCTTTCCATCGCGTAGATAAAGATATGCATGAGACTTCGCCTCGGAATTGAGCCGCAATGTGATAAAAGCGAGCGCGATAGGAGGGGGAGGCTAGCCTCGCAATTTCATGCGCGGCCCGACTTTCTTTCAGATGTACTGGTCGCAAATGTGGTCTCGATCCTGGGTTTGTAATTTTCATCGCTTGCAGTTCGAAACACTGCGGCGGCCCTGAAGGTAACCATGTAATGAATCGAAAAAGAGCTGCTCACGTCATAGTGAACGGAAAAATCATGAGTATGAAGATGGACGAGAACATCAAGCGATGGACAGCCAAGTGCAAAGTCGTTTCGCGAGACATCATTCAGGTCAAGACGACGGTCCCGGAGGCAAGTTGGGCTTACAACTTGTCGCCGTTTAAAACTGAGAACTGCGTCAAAGATGGCAAGCGCGGCATGGAAAACGCGCTCCGAGCGAGTCGGCCGTACGTGCAATAGCAGTACGAGCGCTACATTGAGGAGTTGCGGGAAGCGTACGGCGAAACGATGGTGAAATCCGGCAGGGAGAAAAGTCGCAGCCCTGCTGCGCGAGGACGGCACCTGATCGAGATGATCTGCCAGGGACTGAAATACGAAGGCGTAACCTTCTCGATTGTAAAGATGTGCCGCCGGATCGATTGGCCATGCTGTCTGTAGCCACGGCGCCGAACGAAAGCGAGCCTACTGATTTGTGCTGCATCCGGGGGGCGAGACGATTGGGCGGGAATGGCGTGGGAGATCGACGGCTCCACGCGCGAACAGCTCGGGGAGTATTTGTGGCGCAGCGGCAATGCAGGTAGCGCGTCGAGCATTCGCTGGTCGATGCTCGCGTCGGCCCACTCGGATGGGCGCCGTAGCCATCCCGGCTGAGAAGTGAAAACGGGCTTGATCCTCGCGAGGGTCTAGTACATCGCGCTGGTGAGCAGTTACTTATTGCGCCAGGAGTTCATCACGCCGCACTGCCCGTAACAGAAAAGATTACAGCATGTCATCCGCGCGATTGCAGATTGAATCCAGTTCAATCAGCTTCGAAGGTCCCCTAGCCACCGGGGGTGAAACCGACAGCTGCGAAATTCTCTTTAGTTGCTTAACCTAGGCGGGTTTCGCTAAACCACTACAGTAGCACCCTCGGGTTGAGCGGGGCATGGCGAATAGAGCGGCGACCCGCTACTTTGGAGACTACCCTGTTGGGCACCTTCCAGAAGCTCGAGTGATCCGAGGCCCACGTCGAATTTTGGGTTGAATTGCTATCCGAACCCCGAAGTTGATGCCACCGTGCTGATTATCTCGGGCGGAGTTAATCGGCATGCTAAATCTTATGTCGGCTCAATGAGCAATGAGGGCCGGCTGCGAGTGTGAGGGCGAAAAATGGATAATCAAAATGACAGGGCCGTGGTAATTTGTCGTGCGGAAACAATTTCGGCATGCTGTTGAATCGCCTTTTCAAGTAAGAGCAGGTGCGTGTCGTGATCTGCATCCGCGCAGCAATCTTCAACGACGATAATGCGATAATCCATATCGAATGCTTGTCGGGTTGTCGAAAGCACGACCCCGCTCGTGGTAATTCCAGCCAGCACGAGAGATTCAATTCCATTCGAGCGCAATAGGGTTTCGAGATCTGTGCCAGTGAACGCACCAACCCGGTGTTTTATTACAATGGGTTCGTTATCTAAGGGTGAAACTGCCGAATGCAATTCCGTGCCTGTTTTATCTCGTGATAATAGCCCGCTATCTTTAAGAAGGCTGAACAGTTGGTTTCTTCGGCTGATCTCCGGGTGGCCATGCCTAAAAGCAACCATCACATGGATGATTAGCATGGAAGCTGCTCGGGCGGCTTTGATCAATCCAGCGATATTCGAAAGTATAGATTCGACCTGATCGTTGGGAACGTAGTGATCTATCAGCACATTCTGATAGTCCATCACCAGCAGGGCAGATCGGCGCGGATCAAGCAAAATTTCATCTGACATACCAACTCCATCAATGACGCGAGGACGGTTTACTGGATGGAGCAGCGTCAAGCGCCCACCAGCTATAGAATGCGCCGAGAAGCAATAAACCACTGGTAACAACAAATACATAGCGCATTCCGGCATGGCCGCCCACAAAGCCTCCGACAAGCGGTCCGACGACTTGCCCCGCAAACTGGAACGAGATCGAATAGCCCAGCGCTCTGCCGATATACGCATTTGGGACGCTATGGCGTATCACTGCGGTGATGCAGGGCAAAAGGCCCCCGAGGGAAACACCCATCAGGAAGCGCAGGCCGATAAGCTGCCACCCGGAAGTGACAAAGGCCTGGGGGATCAACAGCAATGCGGCAAAACCTAGGGCGCCAGTTATCACGACGGTATACCCGATCCTGTCAGCGAGCTTACCCAACTGCGAAGCCGATAAGACGCTTCCCAAAGCGGCAGCCGACATTACCAACCCTGCGACGAACGTCACCCTTCGGGGGTCTGTGATGAGGCTCTGCACGTACACGGTGATGATAGGTTCGATCGACATATTTGCTATTGTCAGCAGCAAACCTGTCAATAGCATCGCAATAACCTTGTTCTTGTCAGGAATTTCCCCCCAGTGACCCGTGGTGGCATGAGCCTCCGACTTCGACGGCACCTCGTGGACCAGAAACGTCGTCGCCAGGAACGCTGCGAATATCACTGTCGCCGCGCACCAAAATGTGGCGCGTATACCGATCATCGGTGGCAGTATGCCTCCGGCAAGGGGCCCAATGAGGTTGCCTGCCATCACGCCCGACGCTAATACGCCTAAGGCCCAACCCGACCGACTTCGGGGAGATTGCTCCGCGATTAGTATTGTTGCTCCAGACGAATATCCGCCAGCTAAGCCTACGAGCAACCTCAGTGCTATCAGTTGCCATATGTTAGATACGAATCCCATTAGCGCCACCATGATGGCCATTCCAAAGCTGGCTCGAATCAGCATTGATTTTCGGCCGTAACGATCGCCTAAATACCCCCACATCGGAGCGAACAGCCCTGCGGTAACAAAGGTTGCGCCAAACGCAATACCCGACCACTGAACGATAGCGGCATGCCCAGATACCCCCAACTGCTCTACATATAGAGGCAGGAACGGTAACATCAGCGTCATGGCCAGTACCGTGGAGAACGAGCCAAAGAAGCAGACGACCAGATTGCGTCGCCACCGATTGTCCTCAGAACCAACCATACTAGGTGCTTTCCTCTAATGGTATACCACAAAGGGATACCATATCAGGGGCGGGGGGGGCGTGTCAAACATGACTGACAATGTCACGCGTTGATCTGGGCCTCGCTTCGTGTGCTTAGGCAAAACGAACCGGGAAAGGGAGGCCATCGGAACGAACTATTTGTTGGTGTAGCTTCCACAGTTGTGGAAGCTACCGCAATTCGGTCCCAGTCTTTGGACCGCACCACACGGACGGTAGAACGGCTCATTGAGCTATATAATTGCTGTCGGTTCGACTAGGGGCGGGGAGCCGCCCCCCCAACCAACTTCCTGACGCGGTGTACGCCTCATGGGTGGACTTACTGTCGCTCAAGCGAGAGAGCACAGCGCCTGCGACGTGGCCCGATCATCCGATGGATGGACCGGCGGCACGAAGATCATGCAAGCGCGATGGCAACTTTAACGGACGCGCTTCCGGGCACAATCAGTAGCCGCGCTGGTCGCAATTTCCTACATGCGGTGGGGGGAATGCCAAACTACCAATCGTTCGAGTTCAGCGCCAACGGAGCGAAATTCGGCTGTAGATCGAGCTATGACACAAACGCATGATGTAGAAGCGCGATTGCGCGAGATGATTCTAGATATGGAATTGGGGCCAGGCGAAAGGTTGACAGAACGCGGGACAGAAGCTCGGATGGGCGCGTCGAGGACTCCTGTGCGCGCAGCACTTCAGAAGCTCGAATCGGAAGGGCTGATTTGTCGCGATGGACGGGGATGGATGGTCTCGCCCCTTGATATCCAGGAAATCGAACAGCTGTTTGTCTACCGCGAAGTCCTGGAAGTGGCCGCAATTCAGCTGGCGGTTCATCGCGCGAAGCCAGAAAAACTCGCCGAGCTGGAGGCGTTGGTTGGCGCTGGTGCCGGGCGGGTCACAAAACGTGAGGCGCATCGCTTGGGGACGGAGTTCCACATCCAGTTGGTCGGTTTGGCGGAGAATGATTTCATTAGCCGAGGTGTGCAAGATGCAATGACTCGGCTTTCCCGTGCCCGGTGGCTGGATCCCGCATCTGGGCAAGAAGGTAACGAAGAGCATTCGGCAATTCTGGGTGCGCTGCGTGAAGGTGACGAGCAAAGAGCCACCGCACTGGTTCGCAAGCATATCCATATGAGCTCCGAGCGACTATTAAAACTATTGGGTGAGCATCGGAAAACGCTAAGGGCACACGGGATCCGGGTCGCATGATTCTCGCTCAATCGGGCGCTATCTTCGACTTATTGGAAGTCACTCAAATATCAGCAAAACTCCCGCGCCGTCGTCGGTAGCGCGCCGAGTAGCTCGGTCCGGGCGACGAGCTTGCTCGCGATCAGATGCGCACCTTTCCCTCCGCCTGCCATACGCCGTAGACGGCGAGCAGCGCGGTGCCGAGCGCTTCCTTCCGAAACTTCTCCAACAGACCGGGCCACAGGATCACGTTGACCTGACCCGTCTCGTCCTCGAGGAACGGACTCTACACCGTCACCGTACTAAACGCGGGGAGCAGGTCACACCTGATCGACGCACGCCTCGTCGATGATCTGGAACTCGGCCCGTCGTCGATCTCGGGCAAGCTGCGAATGCCGGAAGCTGGCGCAGCGCTGCCCGCTTCCGACGCGGCCGCGGTGAAGGAGGCCGGAGCGCCGCGTCACTTCACGACGAACCGGGTGAGCGACGAAGGTCTGGTCGCCACGCTGACGGCTGCCGGGATTCGCTACCGCGGCGCGACGGACACGGGCTGGATCGGAACGCTCGCGGCATGGATTTTCCCGTTGATCGGCTTCGTCGTGATCTGGAGTTTCATGCTGCGACGGCCGGACGGGATGCGGGATATGAGCGGCATGGGAAAGAGCCGGGCCCGCGTGTACATGCAGAAGGAAACCGGCATCACGTTCGACGATATCGCGGGCATCGACGAGGCGAAGGCCGAATTGCAGCGGATCGTCGCGTTTCTGCGCAACCCCGAACGCTATCAACGGCTCGGCGGCAAGCTCCCGAAGGGCGTACTGATCATCGGGGCGGCCGGCACCGGCAAGACGCTGCTGGCCCGTGCGGTCGCCGGCGAGGCCGCGGTGCCGTTCTTCACGATCAGCGGCTCGGCGTTCGTCGAGATGTTCGTCGGCGTCGGTGCTGCGCGCGTGCGCGATCTCTTCGAGCAGGCCCAGCAGAGCCCGCCGTGCATCGTGTTCATCGACGAGCTCGATGCGCTCGGCAAGGCACGCGGTGTCGCCCTGATATCGGGCAACGACGAGCGCGAGCAGACGCTGAACCAGCGATGTGCCATTTCTGGCCGCGTTTCGGCGCGCAACGGCTCTATTCGGTTCCCGTTCGGTTGGGCTGGCGTGGGCAGCCGCGCCGCGAGCCGGAGTTGAACGAGGCACTTCTGGGTCTTTGACGCGCAGATCACCGCAATCGGGTGGCCCGGCACCGCGTCGACCACGGCTGCGCGGAGGCGCTCGGCGAACTTGCCGGAATGCCTCCGCGCGGTGCCGCGTCAATGCCAGCTTGCGCCGCGATGATCGACCGGCGTCACGCCAGCGCCCGGGCGGGAAGGCGCTTCGCGACGGCCTCGTCGGACTTGAGCGACGCGGCCAGATGCAGCGCGGTCGTCGTCATGCCACCCAAGCCGACGATGACGAGCAATGCGAGGAGCGAGATGCCCTCGGTCGCGGTAATCACCGCCTTGACGCCCAGGAAGCGGAACACCTGACTGGTGATCGTGTCGACGAATGCTTCCGCTGCCTCGACGCCATCCAGTTCCTCGCCGCTCTTCACGGCCCATACGATCGTCAGGGCCAGGCGCGCGCAGCCCCACAGGTTGACGGTGACCTGATCCACTTCCGCGGGGATCTTGTATTTCTTGCCGGCGATCTTGAGCGCCCCGGCCCGCCCATAGCCCACGACGGTGTTCAACAGCCACAGCAGGTTGTTGAGCCCCTTGGCGTCGTTGCACGAAAAGCCGCCCGCATCGCTTGAAATCATCCACGGCACGCTGAAGAATACGGAGCCGAAGCCCATGAACAGCGAGCCGGTGCCGATTGCCTCGACCTCCACCTCTTCGGTTTGCAACGCGATCTCGATAGTGTCGAGAATAGTCGCGGCAAAGATGCAGACCGACGCCGATACGCCGAAGAAGATCGAGATGGCCGATTTCTGCTCGGCGCTGACCATCAGCGACACTTCGGACTTCGGCGCGATTCCGCTCTGCTCGGCCAGCCACTGCGCGGTGAACGACGACTTGAAGCGGGTCGCGCTCGCGGCGTCGGGGAACGGCGCTTCATGTTTCACCAGCTTGTATAGCAACGTGCCGGGGATCGCGACGATATACGAGAACAGGTCGCATACCTTGAAGCTCAGCGACGAGCCAGTGATCAGCTTGTAAAGCTGCGACACGAACGGGATTTCCCATTCCGTGTTGAACAGCGCCTTGATCGCGCCGATCACGTCGCCGACCAGGTCGAGAATCGTCAGGACCAGCCCCTTGGCCGCGCTCAGTGCAAACTGGGTGACGGCTTCCATCACCTTGACGGTGCCGGCGAACAGCAGGTCGAGCACGCGATCGGGGGTGTGGCCGATTTGCTCGAAGTACGTGGCGGCATCGTGGAACGCGTTCTTGCCCTGACCGAACTCGAAGTTGTCGGCGACGTCCTTCAGCTTCTCGCACAGGTCCTTGAGCGGATCGGCGGCGGCGGCCAGCGCATCGCCGCGCGTCAGCACGCGGGTCGATTTGTAGTTGTCCGAAAACGCGTTGAGCAGCACGTTGTGGCTGGTCGATTCGTCGATGCGCGGGTCGGGGCGATCGACGTCTTCCGCGTACTGGCCGATCGCGAGCTTCGGGTCCAGTTGCGCGAGGAACGTGTTGACGGCCTTGTCGATCTCCGTCTGCAAGTAATCGAAGCCGGCCGCCACCTGGCCTTTCACCGAATCGACCGCCAGGAGCAGATAGTCGAAGGTCGCGTCGAACGTATGGCGGGTCACCTCCGCCGAGCGCTTGATGTCGCCCCATGCGAAGAAGAAGGCCAGCCACTCGTACAGTTCCTTGAAGAACACCTTGAGCTTGTTCCAGATGCCCTCGACGATGTCGAACGCCTGCTGGAAGAGCTTGATGGTCTTGTCGATCAGATACGTCACGCCGTCGATGAGGAAATTGAAGACGACCTTGATCTCGTTCACGAGGCGCGTGACCGGATCGACGATGGTCGTCACGACGAATTCCTTCAGGCCGTCGACGATGCGGCCGACGCCGTTCTTGATCGCGTTCCAGATATCGCCCCAGTCGATGCCGAGGAAGCCGGCGTTCGCCAGGGTTGCATCGCCGGACGACGCCAGTGTGCGGGAGCGCAGCAGGTACGCGCCGGCCTGGTCCGCGGTCAGGTCGTCGTAGTGCACGCCGGTATCGGTGAACGACACCCGCCAGTGCTGCGCGGGTACGTCCTCCGGCACGAGCGCGAACGGATCGGCGGTACCGCGCACCGTATGCCGCAGCCCGATAAGGGAGCGGTTGGCTCCGAGGTAACGCCGGCTCCGGGCCGCCGCGTTCGCCGGCATGCCGAACGACATCGACTGCCGCATGATCTTCGCCATGTTCTCGGCGTTGTCGCGGGTCCGGAAGTCCCCGGCCAGCAAATAGGCGCCGGAGGCGGTCTTGGCGTTCCAGACAGCATCGGTGTCGATCGCGTGCATCTTCTCCTGCAATGCGCCGTTCGGTTCCACGGTGACGCCTTCGCCCGGCTGCATGTACTGGGTGCGGACATGGTAGCTCGGACTCGCGAGGCTGTTGGTGAAGCGCTCGATCACCACCTTGCCGCCGCCGCCCGACAGTACCGGGATCGTGTAGTCGGGGCTGGCCTGGTAGTAAAGGCCGTTGATGCGCAGCGGCACCATCGACGCTGCATCGATCTGGACCTGCGCGTTCACGGCGAGCTGCCCTGCGTCGTCCAGCACCGTGATTTCGGTTGCGTGGGTCGGTACCGACGTCATCTCGCCCGAGCCCTGCAGGCGCACTTCCTCGTTGTTCCACTGGGTCGTCTTCGGATCCTGCCAGAAGCGATACAGCTTGCTGTCAGACGACACGGAATATGCTTCCGAGTAGCCGGCGGCATTGCGACCGACGGTGAATTTCGTGTTGGGCACCGGGTTGCCGAGCTCGAACAGGCTCGACCAGCTCACCTTGTTGAGCCCGCTGCTAATCTGCCGCGTATGGTAGAGCCGCTGATCCTTGCCGATCGCGAAAATCTCGAGCAATCCGCCGGCGTTGATGACCGCCCGCAGCGACGTCACCGGGGCCGCGGTGCTGACCAGCACCCAGTCGTCGAACTGGATGCCGGACGTGCTGTATTTCTTCTCGCGCTTTTGCCAGATACCGAAGTCGGTATCGACGATGAAGATGTTCAGGCGCTTCTCCTGATCGGACACGACGGCGAGGTCGATCGCCTTCTTGTAGCCGAGCGTCGTGAAGTAGGAGAACCGGAAGTCGCTCTGCGCGAACAGCACGGCGTTGTCCGGGCCGATGGCGAACAGCGACTGCTGCACCGGATCGTTCGCGCACATCGCGATGCGCTTGACGGTGGCGTTTTCCGTGCTGTCCTGGCTCTTGCGGATCGGCACCCAGTCGGTCGACCCCCAGGTGCCGTCCTGCCTCAGGTAGCTGCTGCCGACTTCGTCGTTGTCGAGCACGACGTTGACGTAGACGTTGCCGAAATTCCGGGTCGACAGCATCTGCTTGAGCAGGCGTTTGGCGCCGGCGGGCTGGCAGTCGGCCTGCGCGAAGCGGCCGTCTTTCCATTGGCTGAGCGTAAGCTTGCCGTTCGTGCCGATGCCCAAGAGGTTGGGGTTGTCGTAATCGCCGCTGCGCGCGAGGTAGGGGCTGACCTGGCTGGCGGTGACGCCTAGGTCGGCTTCGGCCCAGCCGGTATCCGACTGGTTGTCCGCGCGGATCCGGTAGATCTTTTGCGCGGTACCGGACGAATAGATATCGAGGCGTCCGGCGGAATTGAGGAACGTCGAGATGTCGCTCGCGCCGGTGACCGGGCGGACGATCTCGTAGCTTTCCATCAGACGGGTGCTGACCTGCAGGCCCGATTTGGGATCGGGTGCGTTGCCGTAGAGTGAAGCGGAAAGGGACGGTGGGACGGTATAAACGCCAGACATGGGATCTCTCCAGTTGAAGGGATGGGCGGTGACGGCTAGGGCGTGTCGCGTGTGAGCGTGCGCGCCGTTTGCAACAGGGGCGCTGTCCAGAGCCAACGCCGGTCGGTGGACGAGAAGACAATGGCGCGCGCGCCGGAATGGGGCGCGAGCATGCTCGCCAACTGCGCGGCTGCGTGTGCAAAGCCGGCAACGCCGCGCCGTGCGCCGCGGCGCAGCGCATACACTAGTTCCCACAGATCCGGGTAGAAGGCGGTCAGCCGTGCGCGATGCGCGGGGTTCTCCGCGACGAACGCGATGGCGTCAAGCACAGTGTCGCGCGCCGCGCGGCAGGCTTCGTGGCCGGCGTAGCCAAGCGAAGTCAGCGCCGTCGCGACGTTCGCGTTCACGCACGCATCCACCGGATTGGGCACCGCACGGCGGTCGAGCCAGGTCCGGCATGCCCCTTGCGCAACCCAGGGATCGACGGACTCCGGACGGTAGTGCAGCCGCCACGGATGCAGCGCGCGGTCCAGCGCGTCGACGGCCTGGGCCGCGCTGCGTCGCCCGAACCGGGCGAGCAGCGTCAGCGCGAGCGCGGTGTCGTCGGCGTCCGCCGGCAGCTCGACGCCCAGCCAGGACGGCATGCGGTCGGGCGGGTAGAAATGAAACGCGCCCGCGCAGGTCGGCGATGCGCAGCGCTCGAGGAAGTCGAGGCCGCGGGCGATCGCGCGATCGGCCATGCCGGGCCGCAGGCGCGCCAGCTCGTCGAGGACCAGAGCCGTGACGAACGCATTCTCGTCGGCGTAATGGCGGTCGCCGACGGTCACGCTCGACGGGAACGCGCCGCTCGGTCGTTGCGCGGCGAGGAGCGCGTCGAGCGATGCGCCGGCGACGCGGGCGGGCAGCGTGGCGCTCATGACAGCGTCTCGGGCTGGTCCGGCGTCAGTCCGATGGCCACGGTCGCGGGCTGGTCCGACATCATGACGATGCCGAACATTCCGTGCCGCGTCACGAAACCGCTCGCGTCGGCCAGCGGCTCGCTCAGCGCGCGATAGAAGTGCGTGTTCCATCCGCGGGTGGCGGCGACACGGAGCACCGTTTCGCGGATGCGTCCGTCGCCGCCGAACAGGTCGTTGGCGACCGCGTACAGCGTGAACGTCGACGTGCCGTCCGGGCCGGCGCCGATGCTGACGCCGAAGTCGGCTGCCGGCAGCGCGGCCTCGATGGCGCTGCAGCAGGCATCCTGCAGCAGGCCGAGGACTTCGTCGGCCCGGTGCGCGAGTCGCGCCGACGCCATCAGCAGCGGCACATCCGCGCGGAACAGCCGGCGCGTGCGCAGGTAGAGCTCGGCCCGCCGGCCCGCGGGTTGCCAGCCGGCCATGACGGGCCATGCGCCGCGCCGGACGATGCCCGACAGGTCGCCGAGATGGCGGGCGCCCCATGCCAGCGCGCGCTCGGCGCCGCGCTCGGGCACCTCCGCATAGAGCTTGAAGCGGGGTTTGCCGTCGCCGTGCCGGCCGCCGATCCACGCGCCGTACGCGAGCGCCGCGTTGTCCTGGAAGGACGCGATCGCCGCGAGATCCGCCGGTTCGATCGATTCTTCCGATAGCGCGGCGATGGCCGCAGCCGCGCGGCTCAACCGGCGCGCAGGCGGAATGTCGGGGCCGGCGGGTTCGACGGTGTAGCGCAGTTCCGGGCGGCCGAACGCGATGGAGATTTCCACCGGAAAGCCGCTGCGGCCCAGCTTGCTGTCGTTCCAGGCGGCGGGTTCCGCCGGCGAACGGTCGCGCAGCAGGTGGCGCAGCGCGGCGTCCGGCGCGGGCGCCGCGACCTGGCGGGCCGGCGTCCCGTATGAGGACGCCAGCGCCAGCGCGCGCAGCACTGCCGGGTGGAGTTCGGCCATGGGCATGGTGGGCGTTCGTGCGTGAAGGCCGCGGTCAGGAGACGGTCGGCGGCAGCGACAGATTTGGGTTGTCGCTGGCTGCCGGCGCCTTGTGCAGCGGCGACGCGCCGTCGGCCGGATAGTAGGTCGCCGACCACCGGAACGTCGGGCCGTAGGTTCCCGACGGCGGCAGGTAGGCCCACCACGCATCGCCGCTGTTGCGGTCGAAGGCGATGGTCTGTTCGTTCTCCCGTTTCGCATCGCTGCCGGTCCACAAGGTCGCTTCCACGCGGACGTAGCGCCCCCAGGAGACCGATTGGGCGGACACCTGGACCGTCGCGAGCGTGATCTCCGGCCCCGCGGGCGTCATCTCGAACGGTGACCGGGTGAGCGCGATCGGCTTCGTCCTGCCGCCGCCATCGGGCGTTGCCGTACCCGCGAAAATCAGCGCGACCCGCTCCGGATCGACCGCGGCGACACGCGTTTCCCAGGTCGGCGCGCTCGGGGTGAGGGTGATCGGCTGCAAGCCGGTCTGGAGCTGCCAGCCGGAACCGACCTCCAGCGTCTGGACCGACGTGAGCCTGATCGTGCTGTAGAGCGGCGGCGTAGACATCACGCCGGGCGCGAAGACACGCACGAGCCGCGTGCTGAGCGGATAGGGCACCTCGAAGCGGCCCTGCGGCACCGCCTCGCCCGCGAGATTCGTCGATCCGCTGGACAGCGTGTAGGTCAGGCCGGCGACCAGCGGCTGCGCGCGATCGTAGTCCTGGCCGGGGCGCAGCAACAACGACCGCTGCACGCGCGACAGCTCGGCCGTCTTGGGTTGGTTGTCGTACTGCCAGGACAGCGTCACGGTCTCGACCACGTCGAAGTCGATCTCGTCGCTGGCCAGCAGGATGCGGCCGACATCGTCGAGCACGATCGACCGCGCGCCGTCGCTCGAGCGGGCGGGCGCCGTCCACGCCGGCGTGCCGTCGGTATAGGTGACCGTCCAGTCGTAGACGAACCACGCCTGTTTCGGCGGTGCGAATGGCAGCGAAAGCGTCACGCTCGGCTGCGTCTTGCCGAGTGTGGCGGTCCTGACCACGCCGTCGTAGCCGGTTACGCGCAGCGCGACGGCGGCGACCGCGAACGCGTCGAAATCGGCCGGGACGATCGAGAAGCTGACCTCGGCAGGCGGCGCGGGGATGACGGCGACGCCTTGCGTGGCGACGCCCGTGCCGGAGCGCCTGGTGCTGTCCGTCATCGTGTAGTCGGCGGTCCATTCGACGATGCCGGGACTGGGCAACGCGAAGCACCACGCATACGGCCGTTCGCGGGAGAACGTGTGGGACGTCCCGCCGACGGCGACCCGAACCGAGGTGACGGCGCTCCAGTCGAGCGCGTCGAGCAGCGCCATGACGGAGACGGGCTCGACCGGTCCGCCGATCGTGGCCTCGGTGCCGGTGAATGCGACCGGGGGGCGCACGACCTGTTCGCTTGCCTCGTAATCGAGCACCGAGGAATAGAACGCCTGCCCGGTGTCGGCCGCGATCGCGTCGACCTGCCACGTGCGCTGTGGCGTGTCGGCGTCGAGGACGAGCGTCGTTTGACGGTAGGCGTCGTTGACCGGATCCTTGAACTCGAGCAGCAGCCTCGCACGCCGGGGGGCGGGAGGTGACGCGGAGTCGGATTCGGTCGCCAGCTTGACGGTGTAGGTGAGGGTCGTCATGGTCGTGCGCCTCGGTCGGTCAGGATGGCGGTCAGGCCAGGTCGGTCTCGTCGGCCTCGTCGGTCTCGGCGAGGTCGCGGGTCATGACGTCGCTTGCCGGCAGCCGTACCGAGTAGACCGGCTTCGTCCCGCCTTTCGCGTCGTGGGGCAGGGTCAGTATGTTGCTGTCGTAATTGCCCGCCGGGCCGGGGATGCCGCGTTCGCTCCCGATTTCGAAGTAGGTCAACGCGTAGTGGAATTCCGTCGTCGCGTCGACTTCGCGCGAGAAGGTGTAGTAGTAGGGCGACGGGAAGACCTTGGTACTGTTCGAGAGGGACACGGGCTTGAAGGTTTGGGAGTCGATGTCGGTCTTGCCGTATTGCGACATGCGGTACACATCGATCTTGACCTGGACATACGCGTTCCAGTCGACCAGTGACGGATCGACGGTCACGGTGAACGGCAATTCGACCGGGAACAGGTTCAACGCGAATGTCGGCTGGTTGCCGTAACGCACCTTGCGGACCGACGCGGATTTGCGCGTGTTGTTCCGGTCGCGGTAATAGACCCATCCGTCGACCTGAACGGTCGAGGTGCTTCGCTTGACGGCCTGATATTCCCAGGTGCTGGTGTAGTAGTCTTCGATCTTCAACTGGGTGAAGTTGTGCGTCTGGTGGTCCGGGCTGTCCGGCTGGTCCGTGTAGTCGGTCGACAGCGAGATGCCGGTGATGGCCGGCAGCGCAATGCTGCCTCCCGGGATCGTGTCGTTCATGACGGTGATTGTGAAGTCGGCGGGGCCGATCATGCTGTAGACCAACAAGGTCTTGCTGTTCACCACCGGGTACACCGACTGCGGCTGGTTGACGATGATGTTGCCGTTCGTCAGTACGTAGGTGACGGCGTAGGTATAGGCCGCGCCGCTCGGCTGATAGCTGTGGCTCCTGAATTGCACGGCCTCGCCGTTCTTGATGACCTTGTGTTGATCGACGTACAGCTTGCCGTCGGCGGTCGGCAGGTACGTGAAGTCGATCAGCACGAAGTCGACCTCGTTGCCCGGGTTTTCCGACGCGAACGCGATGTTCGAGCAGATGAACTCGGCTTGCTGGTAGCCGAGGTCGGTGTTGGAGATCTGAAGCTGGTTGCTGCTGCTCTTGAGCTTCGGCGACGTGAAGGCATCGCCGCTTTCGGGCTCGACCTGGTACCAGTACGTGTATTCCGAAACGAATTTCTTGCCGGCGTCGAAGAAACCGTTGGAATGGTAGGACCACGTATTGGCGCTGATGGCCGTGAATGCGCTGGATTCCGGCTGACCCTTGCCCGGATAATCGATAGTCACTGTGACCTTCTTGATGCCCGCGCTCTTCAGGTCGGCCGACATCGTCACGGCCACGTCCAGCGTCCGGTTGTCGACCGTCTTGTCCAGCCGGCTCCAGACGTCCTTGTCGAAGGTGGGCAGGAAGCCCTGCGGCATGATCGTCCAGTCGATGACCTCGTTTTCCTCGTAGACGCGCTGGAACGAGCCGATGGAGTTGATGCTGAAATCGTCGGCCGCGCTTGCGCCGAGGCGGCGCGCGACGTCGTCCGCGGCTGCCTGGACCAGCCCTTCGAGCGTCGTGAACGCCCAGTCGTGGACGCGTTGCCGGAACTCGTCTGACGGCTGGGTCGACCACTCGAGGTTGACCTTGCCGGAATCCGATTTCTGCATGTATTCGCGGATCGTCGTGCGCCGCCCGGTCTCGCTGCCCCAGACATTGCGGTCGATCTGGACGGTCTTCTGGTAGCTGGCGGCGATCGCGCAGTCGTAGGTCACGGTGGCCTTGACGGCCGGCATTTTGCTCAGCGTCGTGGCGACGTACTGGATCGACCAGGTCGACAGGCCGACGCCCGTGTCGAAGATGTCGCGGATCGTCTTGACGTCGGCGGCGGTTTTCAGGTCGATGATGAACGTCGCCGCGTTGCTGCCGAAATTGGACGGCGTGACGTTGATCTGCGTGTCCGGCTGGCCGGACGGGAGCGTCAGCGTCAGGAAAGCCTCGGCGTCGTTCCACGTGAACTGGCCGAATTCGATGCCCTGGCCCAGGGCGTTTTTCACGGCCTGGTAGGCTTCCTGCTCGATCACGAGCTCGGCCGTGAACGTCACTGTGCCGGCCGAGCCGCTCGTCGTCCTGAACTCGGTCAGCGAGAACGCTGGGAGGGTAATGCCGTCGACGGTTTGGGTAGCCAACTGGGGTTTCGGCACGATGTACCAGAGATTGGAATTCTCGAAATCTCGGTAGACAGTGACGCTTTTCTTATCGTTCTCGTATTTTATAACTCGGGAGTCCTGAATATTTATCATTTCGATCTCCAATTAAGAAGTGGCAGTGTTTCGTACGAACCCCGACGCATTCGCGCGGGTGTGGCTCGATTTTCATCTCAGGCGGAAGGCGGAATTAATGCGCCCACTCTCTGGATTGCAATCGTTTGGCAAGCCTGGTGGTTGTAGGTGCTCCCGAGTCGATCGAGATTCCTAGATTGTCACGATCAATGTACAGATGGAAAATAGAGTGTCTGGAGGGGCGATTCAATTACACTTGATTACACCCATGTACTGGGGCTTGGAGGATTTGCCGGTCTTTGAGTTGACATAATTGTATCTCGCGCATTTTCTAATTCGTTACGGCCGCGCGTGGGCTCTTCATCCGCCAAACGACGAATGGGCGGCCACGTGCGCACTTGCACCTGCGGCATCAAAACGGGACACGCGCGTACGCGACTGAACGTTGGCCGAGCCCAGCACGGCCTCTTGTGCCGGGCTGTGTTGCTGTCAGCCTGTACCGGGCGTTGTTGCATAAATCGGGCACGCGCGCGTCCGGCTGACGTTTACGCGCAACAGCCGGTCGGTGCCTCTGTTAACGGTTCGGGTTCCTGCGTAGATTCTCGATTTTTGGTCTCGAGAAGATGCGCAGGGACAAGGGCAAGACGAGCGAGCCGAAGGCGCGCTACCGTGTCAGGAACTGGCCGGCCTACAACGCCGGCCTGATTAACCGAGGCAACGTCACGATGTGGATCGATGAAACCGCTCTTGGCGACGTACCGGAGGCCGAGCCGACGCGCGGCCATCCGCGTTTGTACAGCGACGCGTTGATCCAGGCGCTGCTGGGCATCAAGACCGTGTTCCGTCTGCCGCTGCGCGCGCTGCAAGGCTTCGCGCAAAGCCTGCGTGAACTGGCCTTTGCCACGTTGCCCGTGCCGAATTACACGACGCTCTGCCGCCGTGCGCAAACGCTTGAGGCCGAACTGCCGATCGTTGGCGACGGCGAGCCGATCCATCTGGTGGTCGTCAGCACCGGCGTGAAGGTCTACGGCGAAGGCGAATGGAAGGTGCGCCAGCATGGCTATTCGAAGCGTCGCACGTGGCGCAAGGTGCATCTCGGGCTCGACGCGAATACCGGTCAGGTGCGCGCTGCGCTGATGACGCATCAGGATGTCGCCGATGGTGACGTCCTGGCGGAACTGCTCGGTCAGATTCCGGACGACGAACAGCTCGATGTCGTCGGCGGTGATGGGGCCTACGACACCAAACTCTGCCATGCCGCGATCGCCGCGCGCGGCGCTACGCCATCGATTCCGCCGCGTGAAGGCGCTGCTCATTGGTCCGCGAACACGCCCGGCGCGACGGGGCGCAACGACGCGGTCGATGCAATCGCGCGCCTTGGCCGTCGCGAATGGAAGAAGGACAGCGGCTACCATCGGCGCTCGCTCGCGGAAAACGCGATGTATCGCTTCAAGACGCTCACGGGTAACTGCCTGTGGGCACGACGCACTGAATCGCAGGCAACCGAGGTTGCCATCCGCGTGGCTGTGATCAATCGCATGGTGGACCTCGCACGTCCGCAATCCGTTCGCATTGCCTGAAATCATGAACATAGGCCTTGCCTCGTCCTCACGCCGGATTTATGCAACAACGCCCCTGTACCGGACGAATCGTACGGCTACCGGGCCGGGCGGGGCAGGTTATGGCGATGCGATCGGCGCGTCGGACGCCGGAAGGCTGCGCCGACTTGGCGTGCGCGTCTCGCCTCTCTCCCCTCCCCATGGAGATAGGTCGCGCTTGTTTTATAAGCTCGGTGATGCTTTAGCAGTCTTTCACTTGACGCGACGCGGGAGGATTTCCACCTACCCCGTTTTTTGTGTGTCGCCGCCGGGTTCGCCGGACGCGGCTGCCGCAGACTTTGTGGATGTGGAAGCAAAGGTTAGCTCATCCTTGGCGAGCAATGCGCAGACTTTGTGAATTTCCTCAGATTATTGGCGCAAGGATCGCTGCGGCGTTTCGATCGCTTTTTGCAGCGGACTTTGTTGTCTCCAAATACCTGCCGCCGCGCGGCATGCCGATTTAGTCGGATCCTCAATGAATCGCGGCGGAAAATATCGAAGGTCGGCCATCGGGCGTCGCGTAGAGTGAAGCATCGGTCGCGGCGCGGCCCCTCCCGCCCTTCCAGGCCCATAGCCGGCCGCTCGGGACGGAGTGCGGCCACCACGCGGCCCGCCATCCCCTTCCGATCCCAGGAGACCTCGCATGCCGCACGGCGCCCCGCAGCTTCTCGCTCCCGCTTCCATCACCGTCGACCCGATCGTGCGCCTGTCGGCCGGCGAGCTCGCATCGGCGATCCGCAGCAGGGCGGTCTCCTGCGTCGAGACGATGCGTGCGTATCTCGATCACATCGAGCGCGTCAACGGTGCGGTGAACGCGCTGGTCTCGCTGCGCGATCGCGCGACGCTGCTCGCCGAAGCCGCGGAAAAGGACGCGGCGCTCGCCCGCGGCGAATATCACGGCTGGCTGCACGGAATGCCGCAGGCGCCGAAGGATCTCGCGCTGACGAAAGGGCTGCGGACGACCTACGGCACGCCGATCTTCCGCGACAACGTGCCGCAGGCCGACTCGGTCGGCGTCGGGCGGATGCGCGCGGCCGGCGCGATCTTCATCGGCAAGACCAACACGCCGGAGTTCGGTCTCGGCTCGCACACGTTCAACGAGGTCCACGGCGCGACGCGCAATCCGTACGACCTGACGAAGAGCGCGGGCGGCAGCAGCGGGGGCACGGCGGCGGCGCTCGCCGCGCGCATGCTGCCGGTCGCGGACGGCAGCGACTTCGGCGGCTCGCTGCGCAATCCGGCCGCGTTCTGCAACGTTTACGGTATGCGTCCGTCGCAGGGCCGCGTGCCGCGCTGGCCGGCCGTCGACGTATTCATGCAGCAGCTCGGCATCGAAGGGCCGATGGGCCGCACGATCGGCGACGTCGCGCACCTGCTGTCGATCCAGGCCGGCTACGACCCGAACGATCCGCTGTCGCTCGCGGAAGACCCCGCGGTGTTCACGAAGTCGCTCGACAAGGACCTGCGCGGCGAGCGCATCGCGTGGGTCGGCGACTGGAACGGTTATCTCGCGACCGAGCCGGGCGTGCTCGCGCAGTGCGAAAAGGGGCTCGCGACGCTGCGCGAGATCGGCTGCGACGTCGATGCGGCACTGCCGGCGTTCGCGCCCGATCGGATCTGGCGTCTGTGGCTCGTGCATCGGCATCTGCTGTCCGGCGGCGGGCTGCTCGCGCATTATCGCGACCCGGCGCGGCGTGCGCTGCTCAAGCCCGAGGCGATCTACGAGGTCGAAGGGCTGCTCGCGATGCAGGCTGCCGAGGTGTTCGACGCGAGCATCGAGCGCACCGCGTGGCATCAGGCCGTGCTGAGTTTCTTCGAGCGCTACGACTTCATCGCGGCGCCGACCGCGCAGGTGTTCCCGTTCGACGTCGACCAGCGCTGGCCGAAGGAAATCGCGGGCCGCGCGATGGACAGCTACCACCGCTGGATGGAAACGGTCGTGCCGTGGACCCTGGCCGGCTGCCCGGTGATCAGCGTGCCGGTCGGCTTCAACGACGCGGGGCTGCCGATGGGGATGCAACTGATCGGCCGGCCGCGCGCGGATCTCGCGGTGCTGCAGCTCGCGCGCGGCTACGAGCAGGCGGCCGACTGGGTCGGCCGGCGGCTGCCGGCCTGGATGGCTGCTTGACGCACGCGGCGGCCTCGATCCCGGGCGCCCGCCACGAGCGATATTGATGCAGGCAAGGAACGAATCCTGATGCGCGCTCGAGATCGCGCGGCAAATGCGGACGAATGCGCGCGGCGAGCCCGGACGGCGGCGGAATTGCAAGCGGCCGCGGCGCGCGATTTCGTTTCGATGTGTTTCAGTCGTTGCGGCGGGGCGCGACGCGCTTCGACAATATCTGCCTCAATAATTCGGGCACGAGGCAAACAGATGAAGCACATTCGCGCGACGGGCAAACACCTGGCATCGGCGGGCATCGCATTCGGCATCCTGCTGGGCATCAACGGCAGCGCGCATGCGCAACTCGACCTGCAGGCGATCGGATCGTCGCTGCTCGGCGGCGGGCAGCAGCAGGCCGCACCGTCGCAGGGCGGCGTCGCGCAGTTGCTGCAGGCGTACGTCGGCGCGAACCAGCAGGTGCTGGCGGGTCAGTCGTCGCTCGCGTCGGCGATGGGGCTCACCGGCGCGGCCGGCCAGGCGCAGCAGGCCGCCGGCCTGCTCGGCGGCGGCAACGCGTTGACGCCGGCCGCGCTGTCGCAGATGGGCGGCGCGCAGCAGTCGGTGTCGCAGGCGCTCGGCCAGGCGTTCGCGAGCGGCGGTGCGACGCACGGCCAGGTCGACAAGCAGGCGTTCAGCAACGGCCTCGCATCGCTCGGCCAGGGCCTCACGCAGTACTCGCAGCTTCAGTCGGGGCTCGGCAGTCTTGGTTCGACCAGCGCCGCATCGCTGCTGCAGGCGGGGCTGAATCCGCAGAACATGCAGGCAGCGTCGTATATCGCGCAAAGCGCGCCGGGCCAGTTGCAGTCGCTCGCGTCGACGCTCAGCCAGGCCGTGCAGTTCGCGACGAGCCAGGGCATCTCGGTGCCGGCGGTCGCGTCGTCCGCGCTGAAGCTGCTGCCGTAACGGAGCCGGGCCCGCGCCGGGCGCCCGCCGCCGCGCGCCGCGCGCCGGGAAGGCCCCGCGCAACATGGGGATTGCGCTCGATGCTATCGTGGCGTGTTCCCCGTTTCCGGTGCCGGTACATGACTGACTCGTTCGACCTCCCGCGCTATTTCGCCCGCATCGGCTACGACGGCCCGGCCGAGCCGACGCTCGACGTGCTGCGCCGGCTGCATCTGCTGCACCCGCAGGCGATTCCGTTTGAAAACCTCAATCCGCTGACCGGCGCGCGTGTCGCGCTCGACCTGCCGGCGATCGTCGACAAGGTGATCGGGCACCGCCGCGGCGGCTACTGCTTCGAACTCAACAAGCTGTTCTACACCGCGCTCACGCACATCGGTTTCCGCGTGACGCCGTTGATCGCGCGCGTGCGCTGGATGCGGCCGCCCGACGTCGTCACCGCGCAGACGCACATGCTGCTGCGGATCGATCTCGACGGCGCGACGTGGCTCGCGGATATCGGCTTCGGCAGCGCGACGCTGACCGCACCGCTGCGCTTCGTGCCCGACGAGCGGCAACTGACGCCGCACGGCGCGTTTCGCGTCGTCGGCGCGCCGGTCGACGGCGAGTTCGACATGCAGTTCGAGATTCCCGACGGCTGGCAGACGACCTATCGCTTCTCGCTGAAGCGGGCCGAGTGGATCGATTACGACGCCGCGAACTGGTTCACGTCGACCTATCCCGAATCGATCTTCGTGAATGACCTGATCGCGTGCCGCGTGCTGCCGGACGGCCGCGCCGCGCTGTTCAACACCGTGCTGACGCTGCGCGACGCGGCGGGCGCGGGGCGCACCGTCACGCTCGACGACGCGGCGGCGTGGGGCGCGTGCCTGCGCGACACGATCGGCCTTGACACGACCGGCTTCGATCTCGACGCGCTGTTCGCGCGGGTGGCGGCGCGGTCCAACATGACGTGAGCGCGTGATGGACCATCAGGACGCCCCCGACAGCACCGCCGCCCGTGTCGCGCTGTGGCGCGCGCTGCACGTCGAACTCGATGCGCCGCCGCACGTGCTCGCCGATGAAGTCGGCCTGCGCCTGCTTGCACCGGCGCCCGGCTGGCAGCAGCGCGGCGACATGGATCCGCGGTTCACGCGGCCGTTTCGCGCATCGATCGTCGCGCGGGCGCGCTTCATCGAGGATCTCGTCGTCGCGCAGGCCGCGCAGGGTGTGAGCCAGTACGTGATCCTCGGCGCCGGGCTCGACAGCTTCGTGCAGCGCCGGCCGGAGATGGCGTCGCGCTTGACCGTCTTCGAAGTCGATCCGCCCGCGCCGCAGGCGTGGAAGCGCCGCCGCCTGGCCGAGCTCGGTTTCGGCGTGCCGGACTGGCTGCGGTTCGTGCCGGTCGATTTCGAGGCGAAGCAGTCGTGGCGCGACGCGCTCGTCGGCGCGGGCTTCGATGCGGGCAAACCGGCGGTCGTGGTGTCCACCGGCGTCAGCATGTACCTGACGCGCGACGCGAACGCGGCGGCGCTACGCGAAGTCGCGTCGCTCGCGCCGGGTTCGACGTTCGCGATGACCTTCCTGCTGCCGCTCGAGCATGCGGATCCGGACGTGCGTCCGGCGCTCGAAATGGCCGCGAAGGGCGCGGCCGCGAGCGGCACGCCGTTCATCAGCTTCTTCATGCCGGCGCAGATCCGCGCGCTCGCGATGGAGGCCGGCTTCGCGCGGGCCGACCATGTGTCGGCCGCCGATCTCACGCGCCGCTACTTCGCCGATCGTCCCGACGGCTTGCGTCCGCCGAACAACGCGGAAGAGCTGTTGGTCGCGACGGTGTAACGTCGCGGTCACCCGTCACGCGCGTTCCAGCACCGCCATCTCGCGCACGATCACGAGCAGCACCGCGAGGCTTGCGCCGCCCGACGCGCGCAGATCGGCGAGCAGGTGCTCGTAGCGCTCCAGCGCGGCTTCGCGGCGTTCGCGCCACGCGTGGACGATCGTCTCCGGCGCCGTCGAGTCGGCCGATTCCGCCAGCGCGCTGGTGGCAAGCGTGCGCTTGAGCCGCGCGATTTCCCCGAGCGCGGCCGCGCGCGCCAGCATGTCCCAGTGCGTAGGCGCCGGCAGTGTGGCCGCGCGTTCGCCGATCCACCGGTAGTTCAGCAGCGTGCCGAGCGAGAAGTACACGCCCGCGACCAGTTCGAGGCTGCGATCGCAGGTCGCGGCCACTTCGGCGATGTCGAGCAGCGCGGCGGAGATGTCGCCGTTCGCGACGCGCCCGGCGAGTGCGCTGTCGACGCCGGCGTCCACCAGCACGCGCTGCCGCTCGGACAACGCTTCGAGATCGCTCGTCGGCAGCAGCGACGGCAATTGCGGCGCGAGGCGCTGCACCGCGTCGCGGCAGCGCGCGATCAAGCCGGCGACGCCGCCGTCGGCGACCGCGCCCGACTGCAGGTGCCGCAGGAACCACAGCGCCGCGCGCTCCAGCAGCCGTGCGACGTCGACGAACATGCGCGCCTGCACGTCGTCGGCGACGCGGTTGTCGAGCGCGTCGATGTCGCGCCACACCGCCTCGAGATCGAACACGTCGCGCGCCATGATGCAGGCGCGCACGATGTCGCCCGGCTTCGCGTCGGTTTCCTCCATCAGCCGGTGTACGAACGCGCAGCCGACGCGGTTGACGAGCGCGTTGGTCAGGTGCGTCGCGAGAATCTCGCGACGCAGCGGATGGCGCTGCATCGGTTCGCTGAAGCGCTGTTGCAGCGGCTTCGGGAAATAGTCGACGAGCATCGCGGCGACGAGCGGATCCTCCGGTACGTCGGATTCGAGCAGCGCGTCGTACAGCCACATCTTGCTGTAGGCGAGCAGCACCGCGCGCTCCGGCGACGTCAGGCCCTGTTTCGCGGTTTGCCGTTCGGCGATCTCGTCGTCAGTCGGCAGGAATTCGATCACGCGGTTCAGGCGGCCCGCGCGTTCGAGCCAGCGCATCAGCCGCGCCTCGGCGTCGAGCAGCTCGACGCTGTAGCGGCCCGCGATCGACAGCGCCTGCGTCTGGTAGTAGTTGTCGCGCAGCACCAGCAGCCCGACTTCGTCGGTCATTTCCGCGAGCAGCGTGTTGCGCTGCTTCTCGGTCATCTCGCCGTCGGTGACGACGAGGCCGAGCAGGATCTTGATGTTGACTTCGTGATCCGAACAATCGACGCCCGCCGAGTTGTCGATCGCATCGGTGTTGATGCGCCCGCCGCGCTGCGCGAACTCGATGCGGCCGAACTGCGTGCAGCCGAGGTTGCCGCCTTCGCCGACGACCTTGCAGCGCAGGTCCGCGCCGTTCACGCGCACGGCGTCGTTCGCACGATCGCCGACCTGCTGGTGGGTTTCGTGCGCGGCCTTCACGTAGGTGCCGATGCCGCCGTTGTACAGCAGGTCGACCGGCGCCTGCAGGATCGCGCGGATCAGCTCGGTTGGCGGCAGCGCGTGCGCGTCGATGCCGAGCGCGGCCTGCACGGCCGGCGACAGTGGGATCGTCTTTGCGGTGCGCGGGTACACGCCGCCGCCCTGCGAGATCACGGCGGTGTCGTAGTCGGCCCAGCTCGAGCGTTCGAGCGCGAACATCCGCTCGCGCTCCGCGAAGCTCGTCGCCGGGTCGGGGTTCGGGTCGAGGAACACGTGCCGGTGATCGAAGGCCGCGACGAGCCGGATATGCGGCGACAGCAGCATCCCGTTGCCGAACACGTCGCCCGACATGTCGCCGACGCCGACCACGGTGAAGTCGGTCGCCTGCGTATCGACGCCCATCTCGCGGAAATGCCGCTTCACCGATTCCCACGCGCCGCGCGCGGTGATCGCCATTTTCTTGTGGTCGTACCCGACCGAACCGCCGGACGCGAACGCATCGTCGAGCCAGAAGCCGTATTCGTGCGAGATCGCGTTCGCATAGTCGGAGAAGGTGGCCGTGCCCTTGTCGGCCGCGACGACGAGATACGGATCGTCGGGATCGTGCCGCACCACGTCGGGCGGCGGCACGATCGTGTTGCCGGCGAGATTGTCGGTCAGGTCGAGCAGGCCGCGCAGGAACGTCTGATAGCACGCGATGCCTTCGCGCATCCACGCTTCGCGATCGCTCGGCGGCGCCGGGTTCTTCACGACGAAGCCGCCTTTCGAGCCGACCGGCACGATCACGACGTTCTTCACCATCTGCGCCTTCATCAGCCCGAGCACCTCGGTGCGGAAATCCTCGCGGCGGTCGGACCAGCGCAGCCCACCGCGCGCGACGCGCCCGCCGCGCAGGTGCACGCCCTCGACGCGCGGCGAGTACACCCAGATCTCGAACATCGGCTTCGGCTCGGGCAGGCCGGGCACCTTCGCCGGATTGAACTTGAACGACAGGTACGGCTTCGATTCGCCGTTCGCGTCGTGCAGGAAATAATTGGTGCGCTCCGTCGCGTTGATCACGCCGAGGAACTGGCGCAGGATCCGGTCCTCGTCGAGGTTCGGCACCTGGTCGAGCGCTGTCTCGATGGCCTTCAGCAGGTGTTCGGCCTGCACGTCGCGCGTGCCGCCGATGGCCGGGTCGAAGCGCAGCAGGAACAGCTCGACGAGTTGCCGTGCTATTGCCGGATTGCCGGTCAGCGCGCGCTCGATGTACGCGTCGCTGAACGTCGAGCCGACCTGCCGCAGGTATTTCGCATACGCACGCAGGATCGTGACCTCGCGGGCGCTCAGGTGGGCGCGCAACACGAGGCGGTTGAAGTCGTCGTTCTCGATCCGGCCGCTCCAGATCCGGTCGAACGCATCCTCGAACAGGCCCTTCACGCGCTCGATGTCGAACTCGGTGTCGTCGGCGAGTTCAAGGCCGAAATCGTGCACCCACGCGGGCGCGGCATCCTGCGTCTGGATCCGGTACGGCCGCTCCTCGTCGACGCGCACGCCCAGATGTTCCAGCATCGGCAGGCTGCGCGACAGTGCGATCGGGTCGCCCGCGCGATACACCTTGAAGCGGAACGCGCGCGGCCCGGCCTCGATCGGGCGGTACAGGTTCATCGCGAGCTGGCCCGACTCCTTCACACGCTCGATCAGCTCGATGTCGCGCACGGCCGTACGCGCCGGATAGTCGTCGCGATAGCCGGCCGGAAACGATTCCGCATAGCGCTGCAGCAGCCGGTTGCCTTGCTCTTCGCCGAACGCGTCGAGCAGCGCGTCCGCGAGATCGTCCTGCCAGCGGCGCGCGACCTGCACGAGCCGCGCTTCGAGCTCGCGCGTGTCGACGTCCGGCATCGTGCCCGGTTCCGCATGGACGACGAAATGAATCCGCGCGATCGCCGATTCCGACAGCAGTGGCGTGAATTCGACGTTCACGCCGTTGTATGCGTCGACGAGCAGCTTCGCGATGCGGCGGCGCAGGTCGGTGTTGTACTTGTCGCGCGGCACGAACGCGAGGCACGACACGAAGCGGTCGAAGCGGTCGCGCCGCACGAACAGGCGCGTGCGCTGGTGTTCCTGCAGGCGCAGGATGCCGAGCGCGATGTCGTAGAGCTGGTCTTCGTCGGCCTGGAACAGTTCGTCGCGCGGATAGGTTTCGAGCACCGTCACCAGCGACTTGCCGAGATGGCCCTTCGGCAGGAAGCCCGCGCGCCGCACGATGTTCGCGCACTTGCGGCGCACGATCGGGATCTCGGCGCTCGACACCATGTACGCGGTCGACGTGTAGAGCCCGATGAAGCGGCGCTCGCCGGTCACCTTGCCGTCGGCGCCGACCAGTTTCACGCCGACGTAGTCGAGGTAGCCGGGCCGATGCACGGTCGCGCGCGAGTTCGCCTTCGTCAGGAAGATCGGCCAGGGGCCGGTGATGATCTCGGCGGCCGCCGGCGGCAGCGGCGTCACGTCCGGCGCGCCCGACGGCCGCAGCGATTCGCGCAGCAGGCCGAAGCCGGAGCCCTCGACGCCGCGCAGCCCGAAGCCGGACGCGTCCGATACCAGCGAGTAGTCGCGCTGGCCGAGGAACGTGAAGTGGTCGGCGGCCATCCATTCGAGGAACGCGCGCGCCTCGATGTCTTCCGCGGTGGATTCGCGGGCTTTCATGTCCTTGATCGTCGCGCGCGCGATGTCGACGATCTTCGGCCAGTCCTCGACCGACGCGCGCACGTCGCCGAGCACGCGCGCGATGTCGTCGCGCAGCGTGTCGAGCAGCGCGGCGTCGCCGCAGCGGTCGACTTCGAAATGGATGAACGACGCGAGCTGCGACTGGCCGTCGGGGGCCGTCGCGCCGCCGGCGTCGACGCGCTCGATTCCGCCGTTGCCGCCGCGCCAGATGCGGAACACCGGGTGCAGCGCGGAGTGCAGCGCGAGCCCGAGGCGGTTCACCGCCATCGTCACCGAGTCGACGAGGAACGGCATGTCGTCGTTGACAATCTCGATCACCGTGTGGTCCGAGTGCCAGCCGTGCTGCTCGAGGATCGGGTTGTACACGCGCAGCCGCTCGCTGCCGGGCACGAATTTCTGCGCGGTCTGCCAGTGCGCCATCGCGGCGCCGTACAGGTCGGCGATGCTGCGATCCTGCAGATCGTCGGCGTCGACGAAGTCGTAGTAATGACGCAGGAACGGTTCCACGATCCGGAACGTGGCTTCGGGCAGGCGCCCGCGCGCGAATTCGACGACATCCGAGAGCAGGTGTGCGACGACTTCCTCGTTCTTCGCTTCCATGGCGGTCTCCTGATCGGCTGGCCATTGGCTGCTGCGTTGTGTGTTCGGCATTATGCGCCGATTGCGTGACGGAGCGATGTGCGGGCGCACAACGGGAGCAGGGAAGGAAGAGGCGCACGCAGCGCGCGTGGGCGGCGCTGCGCGGGCGGGTCAGGCGAGGTCCGGCGGCTTCAGGTCGGGGTGCCGCGCGTAGAGCGGGTTCATGAAGTCGAGCAGCATCGTGGTCAATACTTGCGACACGAATTCGCGATAGGCGATGAATTCATGAGGCGGACAGGTCTCTTCGACCCGCCGCAGCGATTGATCCAGTTGCCCGCCTATCGACACGATCATGTCGTTCAGTGCGGTGGCGATACGTTTGTCGTCGATCATGCAGTCTCCTTCTGGCGCCGCGGCGTGCGGCGCGTTCGGTCGGGTGTTACCGCGGTTCGAGCGCGTATCGCGCGGGAGGTTCCGGCGACGCCGAACGGGCCGGTGTCAGAGCGCGTCGCTCCACAGCTTTCCGGCCGTCGCCCAGTTCTCCTTCTTCACGTCGGCGAGGATGATGTCGACCGAGCCCGGGTCGCAGCCGAGCGTCTCGCACGTGACACGCGTGATCGCTTCGACGAATGCGCGTTTCTGCTCGACCGTGCGGCCTTCGAACAACTGGATATTGAAAGTCGGCATGATTGGATACTCCGATGGTTGAGGGGAATCAGTTCGAGTTCGTCGGGACGCCGGCGGCGTCAGTCGCGATACGACGGATCGATGCGGTCGAGGCGGCGCAGCAGCGCCGGCCATTCCAGTTCGCCCTCGATCGCGCCGCCGTCGCGCAATTGCGCGGCGGTGCGGGCAGCCACGGCCGGCTCGGGCAGCACGAGCGGCCCGCCGCCTGCCTGCGCGCGTACCTGGATGTCGCACGCCTTGATCAGCGTATCCATCAGTACATACGCTTCGGCGACGGTCCGACCAACCGTCAGCGTGCCGTGGTTGCGCAGCAGCATCGCGGATTTCGCGCCGAGACTGGCGGTCAACCGCGCGCCTTCGGCCGGCGAGAACGCGAGCGCTTCGTAGTCGTGATAGGCGAGGTCGCCGTGAAACCGCAGCGCGTGCTGCGATGCCGGCAGCAGCCCGTCGCGCTGGATCGACACGGCGATGCCGGCCGTATTGTGCAGATGCATCACGCAGACGGCGTCCGGTCGCGCGGCATGGACGGCCGCATGAAGCGCGAAACCCGTCACGTTGACCGCGTGCTCCCTGTCGCCGATCCGGTTGCCGGCCAGGTCGATCTTCACGAGATTCGATGCGCGGACTTCGTCGAACGTGAGGCCGAACGGATTGATCAGGAAATGGCCGGGCTCGCCCGGTACCGTCGCGGACAGGTGCGTATAGATCAGATCGTCCCAGCCGTTCAGCGCGACGAGGCGATACGCGGCGGCGAGATCGACGCGAAGCCGGCGCTCGGCGTCCGAGATCGGGCCGCCGGGTTTCACGGCGTCAGGACGGTGTGCGAATGACGACATCGGGTTCTCCGAGGGTAAAGCGGCGCGCGACGGCCACCGTGATCCACGACGCGAGTGCAAACGGGGCCGTGAGCCCAGTGATGCCCGCGTGCATCGCGAGCCACTGGATCAGCGCGGCCAGTGCGGCTGCCGCGAGCGCCGCGCGGGTGCCGCGCGACATCAGCGCAAGCGCGGCGAGCGCGCCGTTGAAGCCGAGCAGGCCGTCGGTGAATGCGGCATCGCTTGTGCCGAGTGCAGCCAGCAGCATTGTCGACCCGATCGCGCCGCCGAGGGCGAACGCGGCCGCGCGGCGCGATGCGACCGCGATGCCGGCAACGATCAGCATACCGGCCCACGCGCCTTGTGCGAAGGCGGTTTGCGCGATGCCCGCCAGCAGTGCGGCGGCGGCCGAGGAAAGCGTCGGCGCCGCATCCGTCGCGGCACCGCTCCCATGCTGCACCGCGACAAACGGCAGCCACAGCGCGGTGGCGGCAAGGCACGGACTCGAATACGGGCACTGGCGCCATTTCGCGAGCCGAGTGCGCATCGCGCGCTGCACGAGCGCGGCGCCGATCGCGGCGAGCGGTGCGAGCACGAGCGCCAGCGTGGCGGGTGCGAACAAGACGGCCACCAGCGCGGCGAGCGCGCCGTTGAAGCCCTGCAGACCCTGTTCGACGGCGCGGCGTTCCGCGCCGGTCAGCACGGCGGTCAGGTTCGCGGCGGCCGCGCCGACCAGCGCCGCGCACGCGAGCCGCAGGTCGGTCAGCGCGAGTGCGGCGACGAGCATCGCGCCGGTAAACGCGTTCGCCTGCAGCACGATCTGTCCGATGCTGCGCAGCAGGATGCGCAGGTCGATCGGCGGCGAGGCGAGGCGGGCGGTAGGCATGGCGGCGGGGGAGCAGGATGAGCCGCGAGCATAGGACACTCTCCCGTGCACCGGAATAGGGAATTCTGGATACTCGGGATTTGAGGCGAGTGCTCCGAATTGGGGCGGAGAGCGCACGTATGCGGAACCGGCGTTAGCGTTTTCGCGAGAATTGCGCGCTCTGGTAGTAAATTTGGATCCTCGTTGGCGTTTTCGGAGGAACGATGCGGGAAGTGCGCTGGGCGTCGCTCGAGGGCGACGGCATCGAACACCTGACGTTCGACCGTGCTGAAACCGGCATCGTCGTCGAAAGCGCCGTGGTCGGCCAGCGGTACGGCCGGGCGTACGGGCTTGCGTACCGGGTCGAGTGCGATCCGCGGTGGCGGGTCAGATATGCGGTGCTCCGGGTGATGGGCGGCGGCACGCTCGAACTGCACGGCGACGGCGCCGGGCACTGGCGCGACGGTTCGGGCCGCGCGCTGCCGCAACTGGATGGCTGCGTCGACATCGACATCGCGGCCACGCCGTTCACGAATTCGCTGCCGATCGGCCGCCTCGGTCTCGCGCGCGGCGAGCGGCGGCCGATCGACGTCGCGTACATCTCGACGCCGGATCTGACCGTCGCGCCGGTCAAGCAGGCCTACGCCTGCATCGAGCCCGGCCGGCGCTACCGCTACGAAGGGATCTTCCGGAACTTCACGGCGGAGATGGACATCGATGCCGACGGGCTCGTGATCGACTACGAAACGTTGTTCAAGCGCCTGCCGGCGTTGCGCTGAACCGGGGCGCGCGTCGTCGCGAGGGCCGCCGCTGGCGCCGCCGCGACCGCCGGTCTTTCGTGTGCCGCGGCAAACCGGTCGATCCGCGCCGCGATCAGCTCCGGATCGCGCACCACGATCCAGTGCGCGCCGTCGATTTCCTCGCGCACGTGCTCGCCGAGCCAGCGGTCGAGACCGACCGACATCTCGGGCGTCACGTAGCGGTCGCGCACCGGTACGAGAATCTGGACCGGCGCCTGCGCATACCGCTCGCGCGGCTGTCTCGCCCGTGCGAGGAAATTCGCGCGGTAAAGCTGCAATCCGTTCAGCGCGTTCTTCAACTGGGCGGGATCGCGCTCGGGCCGCACGCGCTCGGTCAACTGCAACCAGCGCGGCCACAGCGCGGCACCGCCGAGCCGCCACACCAGCGACGGCACGATCGGCAGGTGGAAGAACGCGATGTACCACGACTTCAGGCTCTGCTTGAGCCGCATCTTCGCGCGGAACACGTGGTCGAGGCACGGCCCGGAGATCGACGTGTACGACGCGATCCGGCCACGGAACGCGGGATCGGTCACGGCCTCCCAGCACTGGATCGACCCCCAGTCATGACCGACCAGATGAAACGGCCGGTTGCCGCAGGTCGCGTCGGCGACCGCCTTCAGGTCCTCCGCGAGCCGCGCGAGCGCGTAATCCGCGCGGCGGCGCGGCGCATCGGACGCGCCGGCGCCGCGCACGTCGTAGGCGATCACGCGGTAGCGCTTCGCGAGCCGCGCGCGCACCGGCGCCCACACGGCCGCCGAATCGGGATAGCCGTGCACGAGGATCAGCGGCGGCGCGCGCCGCGGGCCGCTGACATACACGGCGAGTTTCACGTCGCCGGAGTGGACGGTCAGCATCTCGTTTGCGCGCGCCATGACGTCATGCCTGCGCAACCGGATGCAGCGGCACGCGGCGCGGGGCAGCCTGCGCCGCGTAGCGCGCGTTGGTCGCGTCGATGTTCGCGAGCAGCGTGTCGAGGCCCAGCAGGTACTGATGGTTGTCGTGGTCCCACGGATGGAAGCCCGGGCGGAAGTAGTCGAGCCATTCGCCGGCGATGCTCGGCAACACGCCGTTCTTCGGGCTGTACAGATACTTCACGAGGCGCCACATGCCGCCGAACCTGCCGTGCTTGCGACGGTGCGCCAGCATCAGCCGCACGTGGAAGTCGAACACGATCGTCCAGAACAGCACGGTCGTCAGCAGCATCGTGCCGGTGCGCAGCAGATAGCTGCCGAGGCCCGGCTTCATCACGGCGTTCCATACGTCGTACGACACCGCCTTGTGCTCGGTTTCCTCCATCGCGTGCCACATCCACATCTGCTGATAGCCTTCGACCGAGCCGTCGATCCGGTGCTCGTGGCCCGACAGCAACTGGTTCGCGAGGATCGCCGTGTAGTGCTCGAGCGCGATGGTCGCCGCGAGCTGCACCGAATGCGGCGTCGTCCTCCTGAAGAAGCCGAGGATCGTCCACAGCCGCTTGTCGAGCTTGTGTGCGGGCAGGCCGGCCGCTTGCAGCAGGTCGTTGTACTCGATGTGCTCGCGCGTGTGCATCGCTTCCTGGCCGATGAAGCCGAGCACCTGCTTCTTCAGCTCCGGATCCTCGATGCGGTCGCGGTAGTGGCGCACCGAATCCATGAAGAAGCGCTCGCCCGCCGGAAACAGCAGCGACAGCGCGTTCATGAAATGCGTGACCGGCACGCCCTGGACGTGCCAGTCCTTCGCGCGTTCGGGCGGCAGCGCGAAACGGATGTCGCGCCGCACCGGCATCATGTTCGGGGTCGTCATGATTGTTCTCCCTGATTACCTGCATTGTTGTAGGTGGCGTGCACCGGCGCCGGCGCGCCGCGTGCGGCATGGCGGCGGGCTTTCGCTGCCTCGCGGCGCGTCGCGAGCACGACGAGCGCCTGATAGGCGGCCGGCAGGACGCGCGCCATCCAGTCGGCGCCCTTCGCGTCGCGGCCGATCAGCACGCGGCGCTTGTTCTTGCGCACGCCGGCGAGGATCGTGCGCGCGGCGTCGTCGGCGCTCGTGATGAAGAACTTCTCGAAGCTGTCCTTGCCTTGCTGCTCGCTCTCGACGATGAAGCCGACCATGTTCTTCGCGACGCGGCTCGACTGCGCGATGTTCGTGCGGATGCCGCCCGGATGCACGCAGGTGGCCGACACGCCGCACTTCATCATGTCGAGTTCCTGGCGCAGCGATTCGGTGAAGCCGCGCACCGCGAACTTGGTCGCGTTGTAGCCGCTCATGCCCGGCTGCGCGAAGATCCCGAAGATGCTCGACGTGTTGATCACGTGGCCGTCGCCCGACGCCTTCAGGTGCGGCAGGAACGCCTTCGTGCCGTGCACGACGCCCCAGAAGTTGATGTTCACGATCCACTCGAGATCGCTGTATTCCATCCCTTCGATCGTGCTCGACAGCGCGACACCCGCATTGTTGAAGATCAGGTTGACCTTGCCGTGCGCCTTCGCGGTGTCGTCGGCCCACGCGAACATCGCGTCGCGGTCGCCGACGTCGAGCATGCGCGTCGACACGCGCACGTTCGGCGCGATCGCGCGGACGATCCGCTCGGTTTCGGCGAGGCCGACGCCGTTCTTGTCGGCGAGCGACACGTGGCAGCCGGCCCGCGCGAGCTGGACCGCGAGCGCGCGGCCCATGCCCGAGCCGGCACCCGTGATCGCGGCGACCTTGTTGGCGAAATCTCTCATGTCGGTGGCTCCTTGTCTGGCTCAGGCCGCTTCGGCGGAAGGGGAAGTTGAAGCGGAGGCGGCGGCCGCGGCGACGGGCCGCGCGGTCGTGTCGTGCCGCGGCGCGCCATACGCGTGGTAATCGGCGATCGAGAAGCGCGCGGTCGCCTGGCGGAAGCGCCAGGTGAAGCCCGGCCACAGCGTCGTGTTCTTGCCGGTGCGCGGATCGAGGTACCAGCTCTTGCAGCCGCCCGTCGACCAGATCGCCTTCTTGAGCTTGCCCTGCAGGTCGCTGTTGAACTGCGCCTCGACGAGCGGGCGCACCTCGATCGCATCCGCGCGCTCGCGCTGCATCGCCTGCAGCGCGCCGAGGATGTATTCGATCTGCGACTCGATCATGAACACCATCGAGTTGTGGCCGAGGCCCGTGTTCGGGCCGACGATCATGAAGAAGTTCGGGTAGCCCGGCAGCGTCGTGCCGAGGTAGGCGTGCGCGCCGTCGCGCCACGCGTCGACGATGTCGAGGCCGCCGCGGCCGACGATCGCGCCGCGCGGATACGGATCGGCGACCTGGAAGCCGGTGCCGTAGATCAGGCAGTCGACTTCATGGTGCGTGCCGTCGGTCGTCACGACCGCGTCGGCTTCGATGTGGTCGATGCCGGTCGTGATCACGTCGACGTTCTTGCGCGACAGCGCCGGGTAGTAGTCGTTCGAGATCAGCACGCGCTTGCAGCCGAGCGTGTAGTTCGGCGTGACGGCCTGGCGCAGCGCCGGATCGGGGATCTGCTTGCGGATGTGACGCAGCGCGAGCTTCTGCACGTTCTTCATCAGCGACGGATGGATCGCAAAGCCGAGCACGCGCGATTCGAGCATCCAGTAGATGCCGCTGCGCACGGCCTTCTGCGTGAACGGCAGCGTGCGGAACAGCCATTTCTCGAAGCCGGTCAGGTTGCGGTCGGGCTTCGGCATGATCCACGGCGGCGTGCGCTGGAACAGCGCGAGCGCCTTCACGCGCGGCGCGATCTGCGGCACGAACTGGATCGCGCTCGCGCCGGTGCCGATCACCGCGACGCGCTTGCCGTCGAGCGGGTAATCGTGATCCCACTGCTGCGAATGGAACGCGCGGCCCCGGAAGCTCTCGACGCCGGGGATCGCCGGCAGCGCGGCGCGCGACAGCCCACCCATCCCGGACACGAGCACGCGCGCCGACAGCCGCTTGCCGTTCGCGAACGTGAGGCGCCAGCGCTGTGCGGTTTCGTCGTACTCGGCGCGCTGCAGCTCGTGATTCAGCCGCAGGTGCGGGCCGACGCCGAAGCGCTGCACGCAGTCTTCCAGATACGCGCGGATCTCCGGCTGTGGCGCGAACATGCGGGTCCAGCGCGGGTTCGGCGCGAACGAGAACGAATAGACGTGCGATTGCACGTCGCATGCACACCCGGGGTAATGATTGTCGCGCCACGTGCCGCCGACCGATGCGGCCTTCTCGAGGACGACGAAGTCGGTCACGCCCGTTTGGCGCAGGCGGATGGCCATCCCCAGCCCCGCGAAGCCGGTGCCGATGATGGCGATGTCGATGGATTCGTCCGGGCCATCGTGGCCGGGCGGGCCGAAAGGCAACGTGCGAGCATTCATCCGGGTGTCTCCGATTTGGCTCATTTTTTAATGTTACATTGGTTGATGTAACGATAGTGGGTGAGCCCGGAAACCGCAAGCGCCTAGAAGCGACGCTCTAATGGCAGGAACGCAGACGGGAAAGGGCTGAGCGGGGTTTGGAACGGGCCGCTTTCCGCATTGCGCGAGGCGCGGAAAGGTCCGTCGGCAGGGCGGGACCGGCGGTAAATGAAACCGCCGGCACGCGGCAGTCTGTTTGAAACAGTATCAGGGGCGGATTGAGCGGGCGGCCGTCTCATGGAAAACCCCGGCCACGATCATGACCTGCGTGAGCGCATAGAGACCCCAGATCAGATAGTCGATGCCGGGAAAGCCGCCGAGGAACCGGCCGACGCCGATCAGCGTATCGGAGCCGACGAAGATCATGCTGCCGATGGCGACCAGCGCGCTGCGCGTGCGCGCGGCGAGCGCGAAGCTCGCCATCGCGCACAGCACCAGCATGTAGACGGCGACCGGCGCCAGCAACTCGCCGAGGCGCGGGAAGAACGCCACGTAGAACGCCGGCGCGGCGATCCACAGTGCGACGAGCGCGACGATGCGCCAGCCGTGCGGTCGCGCGCGCCATCGGAAGAAGATCGCGCAATAACACACGTGCGTGAGCAGGAACGCGCCGAGGCCGAACACGAATGACAGCGGCCAGTCGGGCAGTGCAAGCAGCACGTCGCCGAGCACGGCGGTCGCGAGCGCCGCGCACAGCCACGCGCGTTCGCGCGGCGCGCCGCAGGTGCTGCCGGCCACGAGCAGCAGGATGCCCATCGCGGCTTTCGCGGCAGCCTGGCCCGGATAGGGCGCGGCGGCGAGCGACAGCCCGTACAGCAGCGCGGCGGCGATGGCGAGCGGCCAGAGCCGGCGGTAGGCGGCGGGAAGCGTGGCGATCAAGGCGAGGGTCTCCGGTTTGTGGTTGTTGGTGGCGGACGGCGCGCCGTCGCGGGCGCGACTGGCGGCCATTATCCGGAAGAACGGGCACGCAAGAACCGGCGATTCCTTCTAGGAAAGGGTGGCGATGGGTGTCGATGGGCGGCGATGCCGCCGCCGGACTTTTCCGCGCGTTGCCCCGGCTGAACCGGGGCAACGCCTTCAATCCGGCTTGCTATGATCGCCGCGGTATTACCGTTGTCGATGTCGTTGTCCCGTCCGGCCGCGCGACAGAATGCGCAGCCGGTGCGTGCCCGATGAATCCATGCCGTGTCCGGCCCGTGCGCCAATACCAGGTGAAACGGGCGGGCCGGCCGCCACGACTACAGTCCGACCATGACCGAACTTCTCCACGGCGACGGTGCGATCCGTCGCACGACGCCGTACGGCTCCTCGATCGAAAATACTTATGCGGGTGTGCTGTCGTTCATGCGCCGCAACTATTCGCGTGCGCTCGACGGAGTCGACGTCGCGATTTCCGGCGTGCCGCTCGATCTCGCGACGAGCTATCGCTCAGGCGCAAGGCTGGGGCCGGCCGCGATCCGTGCGGCGAGCGTGCAACTCGCGGAGCTCAATCCGTATCCCTGGGGCTTCGATCCGTTCGACGATCTCGCGGCCGTCGACTATGGCGACTGCTGGTTCGACGCGCACAATCCGCTGTCGATCAAGCCGGCGATCGTCGAGCATGCGCGCACGATCCTGCGCTCGGGCGCGAAGATGCTGACGCTCGGCGGCGACCACTACATCACGTATCCGTTGCTGGTCGCGCACGCGGAGCGCTACGGCAAACCGCTGTCGCTGATTCATTTCGACGCGCACTGCGATACGTGGGCCGACGACGAACCGGACAGCCTCAATCACGGCACGATGTTCTACAAGGCCGTGAAGGAAGGGCTGATCGATCCCGCGACGTCGGTGCAGGTCGGGATCCGTACGTGGAACGACGACTTTCTCGGGATCGAGCGGCTCGATGCCGCGTGGGTGCACGACCACGGCTCGCGCGCGGCGGTCGAGCGGATCGTCGATATCGTCGGTGCGCGCCCCGCGTACCTGACGTTCGACATCGATTGCCTCGATCCGGCGTTCGCGCCCGGCACGGGCACGCCGGTCGCGGGCGGGTTGTCGTCGGCGCAGGCGCTCGCGATCGTGCGCGGGCTCGGTGCGGTGAACCTGATCGGGGCGGATGTCGTCGAGGTGGCGCCGGCCTACGATCACGCGGACATCACCGCGATCGCAGCCGCGCATGTCGCGTGCGATCTGCTGTGCCTATGGCGGCAGAAGAAGGTGGCGGGTGCGTTGAAGTAAAGCGGGCCGGCGCAGGCTGCCGGCGCGTCGCTGGAACGATGGCCGGCGTTGGCTTCAGCCGCGCGTGTCGATCCAGTTGCGCGCCCAGCGGCTCGAGTGCTGCAGCGCCTGCTCTTCACTCACGAAATAATCGAGCGAATAGAACTGGTAGCGGCCTTCGGCGCGTTCGAGCAGCAGGTTGGATGAAAAACTACCGTCGGGCAAACGATGTGCCGAGGGTTGAACGGCATAGCCGTTGTACTGTTGAATTCGTTGGTTTTGCATTTGCGTTTTAATTTTAATGATGTTCGAGTGCGCGCGTGCCGTGCGAAATATGCACGGGTGCGCCGATTCAAAGCCATTGCGAGCTGAATCCGAAGCAGTCGAAAAGCGGAAAAGGGGCCTTGCAGCCAGAGGGGGAATGAAGTGCAACGAGGCGTGTGGCGCTCGGCAAGCTGCTGATCAATCAGATGCAGCTAAGAGCAGTCGCGCCAACTTTGGGAGTCGAAGCTCCGCGAGGATGTCGCTGCAACCCGGCGTCCGTTACCGGAGGCCGGGTCCTTCAAACTTTACAGCGGCTTGATGTTGGCCGCTTGCAGACCCTTCGGGCCTTGCTTCGTTTCGAAGCTCACCTTCTGGTTTTCAGCCAGCGTCTTGAAGCCGTCGGCGCGAATTTCGGAGAAGTGCGCGAACAGGTCGTCGCCGCCGTTGTCCGGGGTGATGAAACCAAAGCCTTTGCTGTCGTTGAACCACTTGACGATACCGGTATCCATGAAGAATCCTTGATGAAAAAAATAGAAAAATTTGCTCTGTGAGAGAGCGTTTGAAGCGTCAAGGAGGGAGAGGGCAACGAATATCGCCGGGTAGCGACAATTGATGAACAGCAATCGAACTTCTTGAACTTCTGGCGACAGACTACGCGTCGCCAGTGCCGCCGTCAATCGTTATGTTGTAACTGTTTCATTGGGCGGTCCGGTTGGCCGATGAAACGATGCGCCCTGCGTGGGCTGCGCGCCCGATCCGCCCTGCGCGCAGGTGCCGTCATCATACCGCGTTACAGCGCCGACGCATGCAGGCCGGCGCGCCCCGCCCAGCCGGATTTCAGCCGATTCGAGCGCGTCCTGCCCGAAACTGCCCGGCGATCGTTGCGACGCGTGCGCCATACCGGCGTGCCGTCTCGAGATCCCCGGGCGACATCTCGCCGGGCGACGCGTCGGCCGGCGTCTGCGCCATCGGCGCGATATAGGAGCCCATGCGATTCAGGTCGTCACGCATCGAGGCCTTCACGTTCGCCGGCTTGATGTCCATGCTCGCCCAGATACCGCCGTGCTGGCCGGCGAGCAGAACGAAGTATTCGAGCGTATTGAGCTTGTCGCCGTTGATGCTTGCGCTGTTGGTAAAGCCACCAAAGATCTTGTCGCGCCACCGGGCGTCGAACCACACCTTCGACGATGCATCGGCGAACTTCTTGAACTGCCAGCTGGGGCCGCCCATGTAGGTCGGCGAGCCGAACAGGATCGCATCGGCGCCGGCAAGCGTGTCCCACGCGTGCGCTGCAATATTTCCGTCCGCGTCGATGGCGACGAGTTCGGCGCCCGCGCCCTCGGCGACCGCCGTTGCCATACGTTCGGTATGACCGTAGCCGGAGTGGTAGACGACGACCGCTTTAACCGAAGAAGTGTGTTGCGTCATGATGGTTCCCTTTCGTTCAGGTTGTCGTCGGGCGACGACATGGGAAAGCACTCTACTGAGTCGCAACCGGGTTATAAATGATGACCGATTGAACGTGCTGTTACTTCCAGGGTGAACAATGCAAAACCTCGACGCGCTCCTGATCTTTGCCCGTGTCGCCGAAATGACGAGCTTCACGCGGGCGGCCGAAAGCCTCGGCATCCAGAAAGGACGTGTGTCGATGGTGATCCGCAAGCTCGAGCGCGACGTGGGGGTTGCGCTCCTGCACCGGACCACAAGGAGCGTGCAGCTCACCGAAGACGGCCGCGCGTTCTATTCCCGCGCCCGCGACCTGCTGGCAGAAGTGCAGGAATTGCAGTCGATGTTCTCGGGTAACGGCACACGCCTGCGCGGAAGGTTGCGCGTCGACATGCCGACCGAACTGGCACGCAGCGTCGTGGTTCCGGCCCTGCCGCAACTGATGGCCGCGCATCCCGAGCTCGAGCTGGAACTGTCGAGCACCGATCGGCGCGTCGATCTCGTCCAGGAAGGATTCGATTGTGTGATCCGGCTGGGGCCGATCACCGACGACACGCTGATTGCCCGACCGCTGGGCAAGCTGCGCATGACGAATGCGGCGAGCCCGAGCTATCTGGCACGGTACGGCATACCGCACACGCTCGACGATCTGCGCAGCCAGGGGCACCGGATGGTCCACTACACGCTGACGCTCGGCGCCCGGCATCCCGGCTGGGAATATCCGAATGGCGATGGCTATGCGTCGCTGCCGTTGCCCAGCGCGATGCAGGTCAACAGCGTGCAGACCTATCACGCAGCCGGGCTTGCCGGCATCGGGTTGATCCAGGCGGGGTATTCGGCGCTCGCGCATCACCTCGAAAGCGGCGCGCTGGTCGAGGTTCTGCCCGACCTGCGTCCCGAGCCGCTCGCCGCGTCGCTGGTGGTGGCCCATCGGCGCAATCTGTCGCCGCGCGTGCGGGCGTTCATGGACTGGATCGAGGGCGTCCTGGCGCCCTATCTTGATTAGCCGCGAGGGCAGCGGCGGCGTTTCCCGCAAATTCGAGAAGACAAAAAGGCCGACGGGCAGGGCGTCCGTCGGCCGCGTTCGAGTGCGTTGGCGTTACTTCGCCGCGAGCGCGCTCGCCACGTTCGTGTCGATCCACGCATTCTCCGCGACGCTCAGCTTTTGCGGAATCAACTTCGCCGAATGGAACGCATCGGCAACCCGCTGCTGTGCCGCGATGATCCGGTCGTCGAGCGGCACCGCGCCGAACGGCACGCGCTTGATCCACGTCTCGACGAGCGGTTGCGGCAGGCCGACCTTCGGCGCGAGCAGCGCGGCCGTGTCGGCCGGATGCCCGTTGACCCACTGGCCCGTTTCGCGCGCCTGTTTCAGGATCGCGCCGACCACGTCCGGATGCTGCTGCGCGAAGTCGCGCGTCGCTTCGTAGAAGTTGTTGGTCGCCGCGAGCCCCGTGTAGTCGGACAGCGTGCGCACCTTCAGCGCATTCTGCGCGGCCGCATAGTACGGATCCCATACGACCCACGCGTCGACGTTGCCGCTCTCGAACGCGGCGCGCGCGTCGGCCGGCGCGAGATACACGGGCTGGATTTCGTCGTAGCGCACGCCGGCCTTCTGCAGCGCTTCGAGCAGCAGGTAGTTCGCGCTCGAGCCTTTCTGCAGCGCGACCTTCTTGCCGCGCAAGCCGGCGACCGAGCGGATCGGCGAATCGGCCTTCACGAACACGGCTTCGTTGTGCGGGGCCGGTGGCTCCGCGCCGACATAGACGAACCGCACGCCGGCCGCCTGCGCGAACACGGGCGGCGGCGCGCCCGTATAGCCGAAGTCGATGCTGTTCGCGTTCAGCGCTTCGAGCAGTTGCGGGCCAGCGGGGAATTCGAACCACTGCACGCCATAGCCGAGCGGCTTGAGCCGCGCTTCGAGCGAGCCTTGTGCCTTGATGATCGACAGCAGGCCGGCCTTCTGGTAGCCGACGCGCACGACCTTGTCGGCGCCGCCCTGCGCAAAGGTCGACGTGGCGGAGAGCGCGACGAGCGCGACGGCCGCGGTGCGGGTGATCCAGCGAGTGAAACGAGTCATCGAACGAACTCCATGCGAAACGTCTTCTGGCGAGCGGCCGGTGCCGCCCGGTTGGAAGAATCGTCGCATGGGCGATCGCGCCCGCAAACGAAGCATTGCCGATATGAATATGACGGCGGCGGCCCTATGCTTTGTCGCCGTCGCCTTGCGGATCGGACGGATCGGTCGCGCCGGATTGCCGCGCCGCCTCGTCACTGAGCTTCTTGTCGAGAATCGTCGCGACGCGCCCGCCGAGATAGGCGCTTGCCGCGTTCTCGAGCGCGCGGTTCGTCTCGCCTTCGACGAACACGGCCGCGAGCGGGCGCAGGCGCCAGATCGCATCGACGAGCGCGGGCACGTCGGTCACCGGCGGCAGCGAGCCTTCGTCGTAGCGGTCGAGCCGCTTCACGACGAGATCGACGAGCAGCCGCGCGATCGCGTCGAAGTGCGGCCGCGCGAGGCTGATCACGTCGAGCAGCTCGCGCGGCGGGATGCCTTCCTTCGTCATCGCGGCCGCTGCCTCGAGCAGCGCGGGGCTTTTCGCGACGAACGACAGGCCGTGCCGTTCGAGCAGCCCGAGTTCGGTCACGCGCGACAGTTGCGACGCCGTCTGCGGGCCGAACATCTGCGCGAGGGTGGCGAGCGAATAGGTTTTCGGCAGCTCGTGCGACCAGCGGCCGCCGATCGCGTTTTCCAGGCCGAGGATCGAGCGCAGGTCGTGACCTTCGTCGATCGCCTTGATCAGATCCTGGATGTTCGACAGCGTGTAGCCGCGTGCGAGCAGATGGTTGATCAGCTTCAGGCGGGCGACGTGCGTGTCGTCGTAGATGCCGACGCGCCCGCGCTTCTCGGGCGGCGCGAGCAGCCCGCGATCCTGGTACGCACGAACGTTGCGCACGGTCGTGTCGGACACGCGCGCGAGTTCGTCGACCGTGTACTCGTTGCGGGAATTCGCGGCGGCCTCGTCCGGCAGGGTGGGAGTCTGTTTTGACATGCGGCCATTCTAGCGCGACGCGACAGGCTCGGGCGAGGCGGGGAGCGTGCGTGCGCCGTCGCCGAGCGCGCGCTGCATCAGCGCGGTATCGATCCAGCGGCCGTGCTTGAAACCCACCGCCTTCAGCACGCCCGCCGGCTCGAAACCGAATGCGCGGTGCAGCGACGTCGAGCCGCCGGTGCCGCCGTCGGCGATCACCGCGATCATCTGTCGCCACGGGCCGGTCTCGCACCGCGCGATCAGCGCCGCCAGCAGCGCGCGGCCGATGCCGCGGCCGCGCTGCGCGTCGTCGATGTAGATCGAGTCCTCGATCGTGTGGCGGTATGCGCTGCGCGGGCGATACGGCGTCGCATACGCGTAGCCGGCGATGCGGCCGTCACATTCCGCGACGAGATAGGGCAACCCGTGACCCAGCACCGCGTCGCGGCGCGCGCGCAGTTCGTCGACGCCGGGCGGCGTCTCCTCGAACGACGCGACGCTGTGGCGCACGTGGTGCGCATAGATCGAATGAATGGCGGCGAGATCGGTATCGGTCGCGTCGCGGACGACGCAGGCGGCAGCAGCGGGCATGGTGGCGGAGCGGGCGGATGAAACCGCTACTATGCCGGCCGCCGGGCGGTGCGGTAAAGGCATCGGCTGCGTCGTGCACCTTGCATGCCGGGCGTACAGGTCTACAGGTGGCCGTCCGCGGCGCGCACCGCGTCGGCGATCGCGTCCGCGACGCGCTGCACGCGCGGCGAGCGCCGCACGTCCGGGTGGACGACGAGCCAGATCTCGCGCTCGACATCGCAACGAGGCGCCGACATCAGTTCGACGAGCGCCGCGGTGGCCGGCAGCGACGGATCGGCCGAGGCCGGCGTGCCCGCGTCCGTGCCCGCGTCCGCGTCCGTGTCCATTACCGGTGCGTCGACGAGAAAGCGCGGCAGCAACGCGATCCCCGCGCCGGCCACGCACGCACGATGCAGCGCGGCCAGATCGTTGGCGATGAATGCGAAGCGGCGGCCGGCCGCGAAGCGTTCGAGCCACTGCTGTTGCGGCATCTGCGCGAGTGCGTCGTCGTAGCCGAGGAATGCCCAGGTGTCGGGCGGCTCGGCGGCCCGCTCGGGCGACGCGCACAGCGCGAAGCGCATCGTGCCGAGCCGGCGCGCGGCCAGCCCCGGCTCGCGCGGTCGCGACAGGCGCACCGCGAGGTCGGCTTCGCGTGCGTACAGGTTGGCCGCGTGCATCTCGCCCATCAGGTCGATCCGCAGCGCGGGCCACGCGCGTTGCGCGCGGGCGAGCCGCGGCGCGAGGAAGTGGCTCGCGAATACCGGCGACGCCGACACGCGCACGACGCCGTCGAGCGCCGCCGCGCCCTGCGCGGCGCGCGCGAACGCATGCACGTCGGCTTCGACGCGGGCCGCATGCTCGGCGAGATGCAGCCCTTCGTCGGTGGGCGGCCAGCCGCGCGGCAGCCGGTCGAACAGTCGGATGCCGAGCGCGGATTCCAGCGCGTCGATGCGCCGAGCGACCGTCGAATGCTGGACCTGCAGCGCCCTCGCGGCGGCCGACAGGCTGCCGCCGTGCATCACCGCAAGGAAATAGCGGAGGTCGTCCCAGTTCAGCGGCAGCGGAGATACCGGCGTCGGATCGGTCGAATTTTGCACAGTTGATGGGCGCATAACGGGAATTCCGCTCGATTATGCACGATGGGATGATCGTGTCACTTCATTCGATTGCGAGGAACGTCATGACCCAAGTTGTCACCGCCACCCGGATCGGGATCGATCGCTACGGCGACGCCGGCGTGCTGCGCCGCGTCGATGCGCCCGTTGGGCCGCCCGGCGCCGGCGAGGTGCGGATTCGCCAGACCGCCGTCGGCGTGAATTTCGTTGACATCTATTTCAGGACCGGCGCGCATCCGTTGCCGGCGCTGCCGGACGCGCTCGGCGTCGAGGCGGCCGGGGTCGTCGACGCGGTCGGCCCCGGCGTGACGGCGCTCGTCCCGGGCCAGCGCGTCGCGTACGCGGGGCTGCCGACCGGCAGCTACGCGAGCCTGCGCACGCTGCCCGCCGAGCGCGTGGTGCCCGTGCCCGACGGTGTGAGCGACGACGCGGCCGCGGCCGGGCTGCTGAAAGGGATCACCGTCTACATGTTGCTGCACCGTGTCCGGCAGATCGGCGCCGGCGACACCGTGCTCGTGCACGCGGCGGCCGGCGGCGTCGGGTTGCTGGCGACGCAGTGGGCGCGCGCGCTCGGCGCGCGGGTGATCGGTACGGTCGGCTCGGCCGCGAAGGCCGCACTGGTGCGCGCGCATGGAGCGGAGGCGGTGGTCGACTATCGCGAGGAGGATTTCGTCGCGGCGGCCCGCGCGTTCGGCGGCGGCGCGGGCGTCGACTATGCGATCGACGGGATCGGCGGCGACGTGCTGACGCGGACGCTCGGCGTGGTCCGGCCGTTCGGGATGGTCGCGAGCATCGGGCAGGTTGCCGCGATCGGCGCGCGGCAGACGATTGATCTCGACGAACTGGGCCCGGCCCGCTCGATCGCGCTGGCGCGGCCGAGCGTGCTCGGCTTCATTGCGCGTGACGTCGCGGGGTATCGGGAAGCGGCGCGCGCGACGCTCGAGCGGCTCGCGCACGGGATGCACGTGGAGATCGGCGCGCGGCTGCCGCTCGAACGGGCGGCCGACGCGCATCGGTTGCTGGAGTCGCGTCAGACGACGGGCGCGGTGGTGCTGGTGCCGTGACGGCGATGCGTGCGGCGACCGAAAGTCGTGACGAGAGTCGCGTCGCGGTGGCGATCGGCCGGCGGGCGGCGGTGCCACGCCGCCGCCCGTCGATCAGTGATGCGTGCGCAGCGGCGCGCTTTCGACGAACCACGCGAGCACGAAGGCGATCGCGATCACGCCCGCCGCCGACAGATACACCACATGCAGCGACCCGGCAAACGCGTGCAGGTACGCCGCGCGCACCGCCTCCGGCAACTGATGGACGGCCGCCGGGCCGAGCGCGGGCGGCAGCTCCGTGCCGGCCGGCAGCGCCTGCGCGATGCGCGCCTGGAGCCCGTGCGAGAACAGCGCGCCGAACGCGGCGACGCCGAGCGAGCCGCCGATCGAGCGGAACAGCGTCGCGCCCGATGTTGCGACACCCATGTGCCGGAATTCGACCGTGTTCTGCACGGCGAGCGTCAGCACCGGCATCACCATGCCGAGCCCGATCCCGAGCAGCGCCATGTATGCGTACATGGTGTGCAGCGGCGTGTCGAGCGACAGCGTCGACAGCAGCGCCATCGCGATGCCGCCAATCAGCGTCCCCGCGATCGGAAATGGGCGATACGTGCCGAATCGCGAGATCAGCCGGCCGCTCGCGATCGACATCGCGAGCATCCCGCCCATCATCGGCAGCAGCTGCATCCCGGCCTGCGACGGCGTCGAGCCCTTCACGACCTGCAGATAGAGCGGAATGAACGTGACCGAGCCGAACAGCGCGATGCCGACGACGAAGCCGATCAGGCTCATCAGCACGAAGGTGCGCTGGCGAAACAGTTCGAGCGGCATGATCGGCTCGGCCGCGCTCCGCTCCTCGTAGACGAAGCCGCCGAGCGCGACCAGCCCGAGCACGAGTGTCATCCACAGCTGCGGCGACGACCACGGCAGCAGCGAACCGCCTTCGCTGGTGAACAGGATCACGCAGGTGAGGGCGGTGGCGAGGAACGCGGCGCCCATGTAGTCGATCCGGTGCTTTACGTGCGCGGTGTGCGGCCGGAACGCGATGCCGATCACCGCGAGCGCGAGCGCGCCGAGCGGCAGGTTGATCGTGAAGATCCAATGCCACGACAGGTGTTCGACCAGGAAGCCGCCGAGCAGCGGCCCGACGATCGTCGCGAGGCCATACACGCCGCCGAACATCCCCTGGTAGCGCGCACGGCGGTTGGGCGGCACGAGATCACCGATCGCGGCCATCGTCACGACCATCAGCCCGCCGCCGCCGAACCCTTGCAGCGCACGCAGCACGATCAGCTGCGTCATGTCCTGCGCGATGCCGCACAGCGCGGAGCCGGCGAGAAACAGCACGATCGCGGCCTGCAGCACGATCTTGCGGCCGTACAGGTCGCCGAGCTTGCCGTACAGCGGCAGCACGACCGTCGACGACAGCAGGTACGCGGTGACGACCCACGACAGTTGGTCGAGGCCGCCGAGCTCGCCGACGATCGTCGGCAGCGCGGTCGACACGATCGTCTGGTCGAGCGCGGACAGCAGCATGACGAGCAGCAGCGCGGCGATCACCAGCCCGGTCGGCGTGTCGCGGCGGGCCGCTTCGGCGGATGGAGCAAGGAGGGTATCGGTTCTCATCGAGATATCTGCCATGGCAGGGAATTGACTGGAATATAGAGATTATTGATTGACTAGTCAATTTCTGCCGGGGCTCAATTTGTTCCACCGGTAACAGGAGATTGCAGCCGCGAAATTTGATCGCGATCACCCCGAACGAGGGACGGACTCAAGTTTTTTGCAGGGAAACCGTAATCCAGAGTGCCGCGCGCCCATTGCCGCGGCATCTTTCATCGCTCACGTGCCGTCATGAACCTGAACGCCCTGTTTTCCCGTTTCTCGATCCGTACGCGGATTTTTTCCACGCTCGGCCTCGTCGCCGTGCTGCTCGTCGTGTCGGGCCTGATCGGCCTCACCGGCATGCAGAGCTCGAATCGTGCGCTCGACGAGGCCTATACGCGCCAACTGGCCGCGAAGACCGCGCTGTCCGCCGCCAGTCTGAACCTGACGATCGTGCGTACCACGCTCGACCGCGCGCTGCTGCATCCGGAGGCGCCGGACGTGCCGGATCTCGTCAAGAAGGCCGACAGCTATCTCGCGAAGGCCGACGCCGCGTGGCGCACCTACGCGGGCATGCCGCACGACGGCGACGAAGGTCCGCTCGCGACGCGGCTCGACGCCGCGCGCCAGGCGCTGATCGGGCAGGCGTTGAAGCCGTTGATCGACGCGATTCGCGCGGGACGTCGCGACGACGCCGACCGGCTGCTGATGACGGTCGCGCCGCCGCTGTCGGTCGCGCTCACGCAGGCGACCGATGCGCTCGATGCGTACCAGGCCGCACGCGGCAAGGAGATCTACGACACCGCCCAGACCTATTACGGCTGGATGCGCGCGGGCGCGCTCGCCGGCATTGCGTTCGGGCTCGCCGCGTGTTTCGGCTGCGCGGTCGGCCTGCATTTCGCGATCACGCAACCGGTGAACCGGCTGCTGTCGCATTTCCGTCGCTTGTCGGAAGGCGACCTGACGTCGGAAGTGCGCTGGGCGTCGCGCGACGAGATGGCCGAACTGGTCAAGGGCGTGACGGGCATGCAGCGCAGCCTCGCCGATACGGTGCGCCAGGTCAGCCAGGGTTCCGAAGCGATCTCGACCGCGACGCACCAGATCGCGGCCGGCAACACCGACTTGTCGCAGCGCACCGAGGAGCAGGCATCCGCGCTGCAGGAGACGGCCGCGAGCATGGAACAGCTGACGGCGACCGTGAAGCAGAACGCCGATCACGCGGTCGAGGCGCAGGCCTGCGCGGACACCGCGAGCGAGATCGCGACGCGCGGCGCGACCGTCGTCGGCGAAGTGATCGGCACGATGAACGAGATCGACCAGAGTTCGCAGAAGGTGGCCGACATCATCGGCACGATCGAGGGCATCGCGTTCCAGACCAACATCCTCGCGCTGAATGCGGCGGTCGAAGCCGCGCGCGCGGGCGAGCAGGGCCGTGGCTTCGCGGTGGTCGCGGGCGAAGTGCGCACGCTGGCGCAGCGCTCGGCGTCCGCCGCGAAGGAAATCCGCACGCTGATCGGCGAGTCGGTCGAGCGTGTCGCGACGGGTTCGCGACTGGTCGGCGTGGCTGGTGCGACGATGCAGGATATCCAGCAGGCGATCGGCCGCGTGACGGGCATCATGACCGAGATCGCGGCCGCGTCGAACGAGCAGCGTGACGGGATCGAGCAGGTGAACCGCGCGGTGTCGCAGATGGACCAGGTGTCACAGCAGAACGCGGCGCTGGTCGAGCAGGCGGCCGCCGCGGCTGCGTCGCTCGAGGAGCAGGCCGAGGGGTTGCGGCGGGCGGTGGGGGCGTTTCGGGTGGCATGACGCGCGGAGCCGCGGGTAGGGCGGTCAGTTCAACGTCATGCCCGCCACCCGCGACCCGCCGCGTCAACCCCGCGTCAACCCGCGTCAACCGCCCGTGAGCTGCGCGGCCGAGCGCGCCGACGCGACGAGCAGCAGCTTCATCGTCGCGCGCGTCGCGCCGACGAACAGCTTGCGGGCCGCACGCGCATCGAGCGTGTCGAAGTCGATCTCGGTGAGGATCACGCACGGTGCGGATTGCCCCTTGAAGCGGTAGATCGAATCGAGCAGCACGTCGCCTTCGCGATATTCAGGGTTGCCGAACAGATCGTACTTGCCGGTGAAGCGCTTGACGCGGTGCGGGCCGAGCTGGTCGAGCGGCGCGAGCACCGAGCTTTCGCGGCCGCGATACGACAACACCGCGATGTCCTGCTTGCGAAAGCCGAGCGACAGCGCGTGCGTGATCGCGCGCTTGGTCGCGTCGATGCATGCTTCGGCGAGCGCGTCGCCCGATGCGCCGTCGTCACCGTATGACGACACCGACGGATCGGAACCGTCGAACGGGCTGCCCGAGCGCAGTTCGGCCGCGAGCGGCTCGACGCGGCCGACGATCTCGCGCACGAATTCGAGCAGGTCGCGCGGGCTGCGGTAGTTCGTCAGCGCCTTCAGCGTGACCCAGCCGGGCAGCGCGACAGGCTCGCGCAGATAAAGATTCTGCAGCGGATCTTCCAGCCACCACCAGGCGCCATCCGGCGCGAGCAGGCGCTCCAGTGCCGTCGCCCACGGCGCGTGGAAATCCTGTCCTTCGTCGACGATCAGCACGTCGAAGCGCCAGCGTTCCGGAATCGGCGCTTCCGCAAAGCGCGCCTCGAGCCGTTCGAACGCCCCCGGCACGTCGAAGTCGGGCGTATAGCCGCCGTCGCGGGCCACCCAGTCGCACAGTTGATGGTAGTTCGCGATCTTTGCGCCGGGCGGCGCGATGCGGGCGATGTAGTCGGCGAGCGGCCGGTTGAAACAGACGTAGAGCACGCGCTTGCCGGCCGCGACCGCGTCGCGCATCGCCTGCACCGCGAGCTGCGTCTTGCCCGAACCCGCGGTGCCCGTCACGCGCAAGCGGAACGGCGTGAAATCGAGCTGCCGCGCCCACGCGGCGAGCCCGCCCGACAGCCGCGTGACGAGCGTGCCGGCCTGCCCGACGAGCGCACTCGTGTCAGGCGTGAGCGCCAGCTCGTCCGCGAGGAAATGATGCAGCTTCGCCGCGTTCGGCAATGTTTCGTCGTGCTCGGGCAGGATCTGCAGAATCACCTGCGCAAGCTGCGTCTTGCGCGACGCGTCGACGATGCGATCGGCCGCGACGCCGGCGATCGCCGTCTCCCGGATCGAGTAGTCGGGGCAGTACAGCAGCGCCTCGACGCCGTAGACGCCCGCGCCGAGCGCGGCGGTCAGCCGCCGGTGCAGCGTCTCCTGCGTGCGCGCGAGCTGGATCGGGACGTTGCGCTCCTTCTGCAGGTAGACCTTCACGAGCCCCTTCGGCGTTTCGCGCAGGAAGCCGGCCTTCTGCTCGATCAGCAGCACGCGGCCGGCCGGGCTCACGACGACGAACGCCGCTTCGCCGAACACCGAGAAGCCTTGTTCGGCGCGCGTCCAGTGCACGCCGTGATAGACGGTGTAGGTGTCCGGCAGCGCGTGTTCGAGGGCGGCAAGCGTCTCGCGCTCGCGTTCGGCCGCGCCGGTGGCGGCGAGGCTTTTCCAGTCGTCGGGAATGAGGCGGGCCATGAAGGGGCGGCGGATGCCGGTCGTGAACAGGTCCGGCTATTGTACTGAGGAACCTGTTCGCGACCGCTGCGCCGCGCGGGCGCGGGCCATGCGAGGGCAGGCGGCGCGGCGGGCGGGCGTTACCCGCGTGCGAGCCGTTTTGCGAGATCGGCGCTGAGAATCGCCATGCGCGCGGGTTTTTCGTAGCAGACGACGTCGAACGCGCGGATCACTTCGCTGATGTCCGCTTCGCTCGCGCGGCCGGTGAGCAGGTCGCCCGTCAGCACGAAGATCGGCGCGCCCGGATTGTCCGACGTGCGCACCGCCTTGATCGCGGTGGCCGCCGTGCTGCCGTCGAACAGCCATTCGGTGACGACTGCGTCGAACGCCTGGCCCTGCAGCGCATCGACGAACGGCGCGAGGCCGTCGAACGCGGCCGTCGCGAAGCCCTGCCGTTCGAGATAGCGGCACAGCTCGGTCGCGCTGACGCAATCGGGATCGATCACCGCGACGACCAGCTTGTCGCTCTCCGCGCGGCGCGGATAGATCTCGATCTTGTGCACGTCGTATGCGTTCTGGTACAGCACGCCCGTGTGGCGCAGCACGCGCCAGCGCCCGTTCTGTTCATAGGCGACGAACTCGGGGCGCGCGCCGGCTTCGAGCGGCGCACCGATCCATGCGGTGCACGGAATTTCGGCGACGCCGGCGTACAGGACGGCCTCTTGCGAATAGGCGCCGACCATGCCGGGGTCGAGCGTTTGCGCGCCGAACAGTTGAGCGGCGGGCTCGCCATAGGCTTCGGCGACTTTCTTGATTTGCGCGAGCGTCCAGGGGCTGCTGCCGCGCAATTTGCGGTGACCCTGCGAAAAGCTCAGGTCGAGGATGCGGCACAGCTCGGTGGTCTGCTGGCGCTTGCCGATGCCATTGCGGGTCATCAACTCGCGCACGCGCTCGGCAACCGCGAGGGAATCCGTGGTGATTGCTTCAGTGGTCATGCTACGGGAACGGATTGTGACGTTCAGAACGACGCCTTGCGGCAGTCTCGGCGGACAGTCTTGACGACGTCCAGTGGCGAGCCGACCGGCCACGCGCGGAAAAGATAACTTTACCGCAAAACGACGGCCATTCCATGTCGCGAAAGGTGCGTTTCTGTGAAAGGTGTGTCACGACGTTACGGCGGCCGGCGGCGTGCACCGCGCGCCAGTGGCCCGTTCGCAACCGTCGGGCGCGGATTGCGCGGTGCCGGGACACGATTCCTCGCAACGCGGAACGTAATCACGCCGCGCGGCCGGCGGGATGCACCAGGGCAGGGCGCATTCGCAGTCCGGAGCGCGGCATCGTGCCGTTTTCCGGCACAAATATTTACATCAAACGGCACGTCCCGGTCGGGCGGAACCGCATCTTATACGCGGATCGTTTGATGGTTTAGTCTAATGAACCCGCTGCGGCCACCTTCACGAGGGGCATGAACGCGGGCGGGCGCCATGCTACGATTTCGCCGTCTCAAAAAAGCGTTGATGCGATGCAGAAGAAATTTGTGATGCGCGGGTACGAGATGAACTGCGAACCGCGCGTGACGGAGGACGGCAAGTACGCCGCCCAGGTCGAGGTCACGAAGCTGGGTTTCAGCCGCGAGGCGGCATTCCGCAAGCTGGGCGAATTCGATACCGAAGCCGAGGCCGTCGCCTATGCGAAAAAATTCTCCGAAGAGTGGCTGACCCGCTACGCGTAGCGCGACGTTTGCCCGTGCAAGACAGGTGGCGGCCTGGCCGGCGCGCGGCCGTCTTCAATTCATCTCTGACGGTTGTCAATATTCGGGGAAGTTTGGAGATTAATTCCCCACATTGTGAGGTATCGTTGGACGATCGATTGACGGCAACGCAATGGGAGACTGCGAATGAGCACGTTGTGCATGCAGACCGTCGTTCACGGTAAAACTGTGCGGGTCATGTTGTCGCTGGAGCGTCGCACCGCCAGGATCGACATCGTCGATGGCGAAGCGGACAGCCATCCGCCTCGCACGATGAGCATCGAACAGTACCTCAAGGCCGGTATGGCGGACGACGAAATCGCCCGGCATGTGCTGGAAGTCGTCGCGATGTCGCTCGAGCAGCTTGCTCGGCTGCAGCCGTTCGATCGCGCGACACGCGCACCAATGCGCTATTCATACTGATCACACCGATGCCCGCTGGTGCCGGGACCACCCCGACGCGAGCCGCGCATTCCGACCTTCCGTATCGATCGGGTTGCGATTCGCAACGGGCATTGCGGCAGAATGCGATCGACTCATGCCGGCATATACATGAACGGCTCGCCGTCCTCCCGCTCCACGGAAAGCAGCCGCTGGAGTTGATCGAGCGCGAACAACTGCTTTCCTTCCGCCGCCGCTTCGGCTATCGCGGCATCGACCAGTTTCCTCGCCCGCGCGAGAATCACGGATCGCTGACGCGCGATCTCGAGCACCATGCGTTGCTCGATGTTCTGACGGCTCGATTGCTTGTCGCTCAGGTGACGCCAGCGATCGCGAAGCTCGGCCCAGGTGACGCGCTGAAATTCCGGAATCGTGCGCGGGAGCGTGCCCGCTTCCGCGGGCTCGGGCTCGGCGCGCAATGCACAGCGCAGTGCTTCGCGGGCACGCCACTCGTCTGAAAACGGAGCATACACATCACGCGAGCGACCGATCGGATTCGCGCGCGCGATTTCCTTTTCGAGCAGGTAAGTCAGCCGCCGCAGCGCGGAGCCATGCGCGAGCATGCCCGGGTCGAGCACGCGGATCCGGCGCGATGCGTCGGCGACGTGAGCCTTCAGTTCCCACAGCGTCAGGCGAAGGTGCTGCACTTCGAGTATCAGGCGCTGTACGTCTGCATAGGTGCACTTCGTCCACCACCCGGTGAGATCGTTCAGCTTCGGGGGATCGAATGGGGGGAGGATCATTTCTGTTGCAGCGACACTGTATGGATATACAGTTTATCGCGCGGTAACATAGCGCCGTCAAGGCGAAAAAACGGGGACGGCCGGCGGGGGATAATGACCGCGGCTGCCGCGGCCGGCGGGCCGAACCGCTCATCGGCCTTCCCGCGCGTTCGCCAGCCACATCCCGAACCTGACAGCATGATCCGGTGCCCCCATCGCGAACGTCGATGGATGCGCCGGATGGATCGACGCCAACAGAGAACAATGACGACAACTTATCCGCTGCACGATGCATTGACGCACGCCGACACGGCGTTTCCGACCGAAGCCGACATCGTGATCGCCGGCGCCGGCATCATGGGCTGCGCGGCCGCGTACTACCTTGGCTTGCGCGGCCTGAAGGCCGTGGTGCTCGACAAGTCGCGCATCGCCGGCCAGCAATCGACTCGCGCGTGGGGCTTCGTGCGGCAGCAGGGCCGCGAGTCGGCCGAAGTGCCGCTGATGATGGCCGGCATGCGAATCTGGGAAGGGCTCGAGCAGGCGCTCGGCTTCGACCTCGAGTGGCGGCAGGGCGGTTGCCTCTATATGGCGGACAACCAAGACGACTGGGCGTCGTTCCAGGCGTGGCTCGCCGTCGCGCGCGAGCACGGGCTCGACACGCGCACGCTCACGCGCGCGGAAATCGACGAGCGCGTGCGCGGCCTGTCGACGCACGCGCGCACGCTCGGCGGGCTGTATACCGCGACCGACGGGCAGGCCGAGCCGCGCCGCGTGGCTGCCGCGTTCGCGGCGCGCGCAACCGAAGCCGGCGCGCGTTTCTTCGAAGGCTGCGGCGTGACGGCGATCGAGACGGCCGGCGGCGCGATCGTCGGCGTCGTGACGGAACGCGGCACGATCCGCACCCGGCGCGTGATCTGCGCGGCGGGCGCGACCAGCTTCCGGCTGCTCGACGGCGTCGGCATCCGGCTGCCGCAGCAGGCCGTGCGCGGCACCTGCATGCGGACCAACGTGCTGCCCGACGTGTCCGCGTCGACGATCTGGGGGCACGGCCTCGGCATTCGGCAACGCAGGAACGGCGCGATCAATCTCGCCGACGACATGCAGGTCGACGTCGACCTGACGCTCGGCCATTTGCGCGGCTTGAGCCTGTTCTGGCCGCAGTTCTGGTCGCAGCGCGAGAAATTTCGGCTGCATCTGAATGCGGCGGCGTGGCGCGATGCCTGCGCGCGCATCGGCGGCGCGGCCGGCCCGACCGAGCCGCGTGACCCGCAGCCGCAGCCGAATCGCGCGCATGCGCCGCGCGCGCTCGCGAAGCTCAAGGCGATCTTTCCCGCGCTGAAGGATGCGCAGATCGTCGAGGCATGGGGTGGCCTGATCGACGTGCTGCCCGACGGGATTCCGGTGATCGACGCGCCCGGCACGCCGTCCGGGCTCGCGATCGCCACCGGCTTCTGCGGGCACGGCTTCGCGATGGGGCCGATCGTCGGGCGGCTGCTGGCCGAATGGGTCGATACGGGCGAGCCGTCGCTCGATCTGTCGGCGTTCCGTGCCCGGCGTTTCGTCGACGGAACGATGGTCCGGCCGCGCAGCATGCTGTAGCGGCCGGCCAGCGGGGAGCGGAGGGCCGGTTGCGGACGGCCGGTAGCGGAGGGCCGCTTACGGACGCGCCCGCGTGTTCCCGTCGTAGAATCGAGCCCGCATCCTTCAGGAGAATCCCCCGTTGGCAACGCCTTCCGCCAAACGTCGCTCGTTGCGCTCACGCCTGCGTCGTACCCGTGATCCGTGGCAGGCGCCGCGTGCACGCACGCTGTTCACGCGCCCCGCGTCGTCACCGCACCACACGCTGCTGTTCCGTCTCGGCGCGGTCGTGGCGCTGTGCATGCTCGCGTTTCTCGTGCTGTATCTCGATCGCGACGGCCTGCGCGATTCGACCAAGAGCACGCCGATGAACGTCGCCGATCTCGTGTACTTCACGATGGTCACGGTCGCGACGGTCGGCTATGGCGACATCGTGCCGGTCACCGCGCGCGCGCGTCTGATCGACGCGTTCTTCATCGTGCCGATCCGCATCGGCATCTGGTTCATCTTTCTGGGCACGGCGTATCAGTTCGTGATCCAGCGCGTCATCGAGGAATTCCGCATGAAACGCCTGGAGAAGCAGCTGTCCGATCACATCGTCGTGTGCGGCTACGGCCTGTCGGGGTCGATCGCCGTGCGCGAGCTGCTCGAGAGCGGCGTCGATCCGTCGACGATCATCGTGATCGATGCGCAGCAGCAGGCGCTCGAGGCCGCGACATCGCTTGGCGTGACCGGGCTGCTCGGCGATCCCGCGCATGAAGACCTGCTCCAGCAGGCGCAGGTGCGGGCGGCGAAGGCCGTGATCATCTCGGTGACCGACGATCCGACCGCGATCCTGCTGACGCTGTCGGTGCGCAGCATCGCGCCCGAGACGAAGATCGTCGTGCGGATCCAGGAGAACCTGTATCAGCGGCAGTTGCGGCAGGCGGGCGCGGACGTGATCGTGTCGTCGACGAAGATCGGCGCGCTGCTGCTCGCCGATGCAGTGCATAGCCGCTACATCGTGCCGTTCGTGAACGACATGCTGTCGACGCGCGGACGGGCGACGCTGGTCGAGCGCGAGGCGTTGCCGCACGAGATCGGCTGCATGACGAACGTCGTGCCGGGCGCGATCGTCGTCGGGCTCGATCGCTGCGGGAAGATTCATTCGTTCTACGAGGATCCGCCATGCCGGATCGAGACGGGCGATACGCTGGTCGTGATTCAGTCGGCCCGGATTCCGGATCCGGATGCGTGACGGTTGAGCGCGAAACGACCCGGCACTGACGCACTGACGCACTGACGCACTGACGCACTGACGCACCGACGCCGACGCCGCGCCGTGTTCGGTGCATCCCCCGCTTGCCATGCCGCTGCGCCTTTTTTAGTATGAAGTAATCATGTGGTGCGCCCGCGCACACGCTTGATCATCGAGGAGACACATGCAATCCAGGTCGGCGGCGCCCTATACCATCGTCGTGGTCGGTATCGTGATCGCCTGCGCGCTGATGGGTCTGTGCGTGCTGCAGCTGTTCCAGAGCCGCAACGACGCGCGGGAGCGGGCGAGCGAAACCTCCCGCAATCTCGGTCTCATCGCCGAGCGCGACATCGAACGCAACTTCGAACTCTACGACCTTTCGCTGCAGGCGGTCATCAACGGCCTCAAACGTTCCGACGTGATGAATGCGCCCGCGAGCCTGCGGCGCTCGGTGCTGTTCGACAATGCGATGACGGCGGAATTTCTCGGCTCGATGCTGGTACTCGATGCCGCCGGCAACATCGTGCTGGATTCGGCCAACGACGTGCCGCGCCGCGGCAATTTCGCCGACCGCAAATACTTCACCGTCCATCGTGACAATCCGAATGCCGGACTCTTTATCAGCGACCCGTTCACGTCGCGCCTGCGTGGCGGGGCGCCCAGCATCGGGCTTACGCGGCGCATCTCGAACCCGGACGGCTCGTTCGGCGGCGTCGTGCTCATCGCGGTCAACCTCGAGTATTTCCATAATCTGTTTGCCGGCCTGTCGCTGGGGCAGCACGGTTCGATCTCGCTGATCGGCAGCGACGGCGTCATGGTGATGCGTCAGCCGTACGACGCCCACACGATCGGCCGCGATATCAGCCACGCCGCGACCTTCAAGCGGTTTCAGACCGCGCGGGAGGGCGTGTTCCCGGAAACCTCATCGCTCGACGGGGTGCGCCGGCTCTACTACTTCAGGCACCTGCCGAAGCTGCCGCTGATGATCATGGTCGCCGAAGCGGAAGAGGACATTTATGCGGCGTGGCGGCACCGGGCCGCGACGATCGGTGGGTTGGTGGCGACGTTCGGCGCCGCCTTCATCGCGGTGTCCGTCATGCTCGGCACGCAACTGCGGCGGCGGATGCGCGCCGAGTCGGAACTCGTGTTGCTCGCCCGCACCGATGGTCTCACCGGGCTGAACAATCGCCGCAGCTTCGGCGAAGTGCTGGATCGCGAATGGCGTCGCGCGCGGCGAGCGCGATCGGTTTTCTCGTTGTTGTTCGTCGATGTCGATCGCTTCAAGGCCTATAACGACACCTACGGCCACCAGGCGGGAGACGACGCACTGGCCGCGGTTGCGCGCTGCATCGGCGAGAACATCCGCCGGCCCGCCGATACCGCGGCCCGCTACGGCGGGGAGGAATTCGTCGTGCTGCTCCCCGATACGCCCGAGACGGGCGCCGCCCAGATCGCCGAGCGAATTCGCGCGGCGATCGACGAACTGGCGCTCGAGCACGCCGGCAGCGAACATGGGCACGTCACCGCCAGTATCGGCCTCGCGAGCTGGACGCCCGAGGAGGACGAAGAGGCCGGCAGCGTGATCAAGGCCGCCGACGAGGCGCTGTACTACGCGAAGGCGGCGGGCCGGAACAAGGTCGCCGCGTTTCAGCCGCCGGCGTGACGCGTCGCAGCATTGCAGCGTTGCTGCAACCGACGGGCGCCCATCATCCGATCGTGCGTCATGAACCGACGGCGCGCGATATCGATGACGACGCGGCCGCCTGAGTGTCGGCCTTGCCGGGCCCGCAAACGAGTTCGCCGCAACGACGGCCGCCGCGCTACAGTGGACGTCAACCGCCGTCGAACGACGCGCGACGCGAGGGTCCAACCATGCAACTTCAAACCGGCAACCTGTTCAGCACCGAAGCGGCGCGCGGCGACGACGAACGGATCGATATACTCGTCGCGGGGCCGCGCCTGAACGTCGAGCGCATCGTGTCGATGGGGCACGCGAGTCCGGACGGGTTCTGGTATGACGATCCCCGTGCCGAATGGGTCGTGCTGCTGTCAGGCGCGGCCGTGCTCGAATTCGAGGCGGACGCCACGCTGCACGACATGCGCCCCGGCGATTACGTGCTGATCGAACCGCATTGCCGGCATCGCGTCGCGTGGACGCATCCGGAAGAACCGTCGGTCTGGCTCGCGATCTATCACGATCGATGAATCGTGCGGCGGCTTGTCCGCTTAGCCGCTTAGCCGCTTAGCCGCTTAGCGGCTTGGCCGGCATCGGCTGAAGCGCTGCTCGATGACGTGGGTTCCCCATTGCGCACCCTCCGATTCGCTGGTCAGCGTAAAGCCGAACGATTCGTACAAGTGACGTGCCGAATCCAGGCCCTTGAACGTCCACAGGTAGGTCTCGCCGAACTGCTGCTCGTCGACGAAATGCATTGCGCGCGTCATCAGTTGCCGCCCGATACCGGCGCCGCGCAATGCGTCGTCGACGATGAACCATCGCAGATGTGCGATTCCGGTGGCCTTGTTCCCGTCAATTGCGACTGAGGCGCGCGCGCGGCCGTTTTCGACATGGAGCCACAGAGCCTTGCCTGCGGCTGGCAGCGTGCCGGCAAATTCCGCGAGTTCGGTCGCCACTTTTTTCTCGAAGAATGCGCCAAATCCCCAGTGTTCCGAATAGAACCGCGCGTGAAGGCTGGCTACGTCGCCGATACAGCCGGGTTGGTAGCCGTCGACAATGTGCCCGGCGTCTGGATTGGGTGCGGGTGGTGCGTCGGCGCCGTTGTCTTGCGCGAGCGCATCGCTATACAGCGCGAGCGCGCGGACGAGGGTTTGCTGGTCCGCCGGAACCATCCGGCGTAACGCATTCGACACCTGACGCGTCGCAAACTGGTCGATCTTCTTGCGCAGTTTTTGCCCGTCGGCAGTCAGATACAACTCGGTCGCGCGCGCATCGTCCGGTGAGATGCGGCGCGTCACGAAGCCGGCCGTTTCGAGCCGGGAAAGCTGCCTGCTCGTATTCGATTTGTCCAGACGCAACATGCTGCCCAGCTCCTTTGCGCTGATGCCGGGCGCCATTCCTATTTCGAGAACGGCGTGAACCGCAGATGGCGCCAGATCGCTATCGGCCAATGTCGCGCGCATGAAACCCAGTTCGCGAACCAGCTTGCGGGAAAAATCGCGCAGCTCGAGGATCGTCGTGTCGCGAGGCTTCGCCGGAATATCGATGAGGTCCATGATCAGTCCGCAAAAAAGTTGCGAGTCGCAAGCAATATTAGTTGCGGATCGCAACTTGTCAAGGACGATTTATGTTTTGCTGGAGCGCCGGGAAGCGGACCGGCCGCGCAGGCCGGCGTGCCGAAGCAGCTCGCGGCGACCGACTTATCCGCGACCCACGAACGGCATCGTGGTCGCCATGATTGTCATGTTCAGGATGTTCGTATCCAGCGGAAGGCTTGCCATCTGAACCACCGCGTTCGCGACATGCGTGACGTCCATGCGCGCCTCGGGCGCCATGCGTCCGTCGGCCTGCAGCACGCCGTCCGTCATCCGGTCGGTGAGCGACGTCGCCGCGTTGCCGATGTCGATCTGACTGCACGCGATGTTGTACGCACGCCCGTCGAGCGCGAGCGACTTGGTGATGCCGGCCACCGCATGCTTGGTGGCCGTGTACGCGATCGTGTTCGGGCGCGGCGTATAGGCGGAGATCGAGCCGTTGTTGATGATCCGGCCACCCTGCGGGGTTTGCGCCTTCATCAGGCGCCACGCTGCCCGCGCGCACAGGAAGACGCCCGTCAGGTTCGTCGCGACGACGTCGTTCCACACGTCGAATTCGTATTCGTCGAGCGGAACGGCCGGCGCGTTGCGGCCGGCGTTGTTGAAGAGGACATCCAGCCGGCCGAAGTCGCGCGCGATCCGCGAGAACGCGTGTTCGACCGACGCTTCGTCGGTGACGTCGGCCGGAAACGCATGAGCGTCGCCATGGCCGGCGGCGATGGTCTCTTTCGTTTCACGCAACGATGCTTCGTTGCGTCCGATCAGCGCGACGGTAAATCCGGCGTTCGCGAGTGCGATGGCCGCGGCACGACCGATGCCGGATCCCGCGCCCGTGACGGCGGCGAACTTCTTCGTGGCAGACATGGCTTGATTCCCTGCGGGTTGGGGTGAGGAAAGAGGCGACATCGTGCGCCGGGTGAAGCGCCATCGTACCGCGCACCACGGGTTTCGCCGCTCGCGACGTTGGTGGATCGCAAGGCGCCGCTCCTGATTGGCGGTGGATGTGGTTTAAATTGCGACTGGAATCGCCAATGGATCGACAGCGGACTCTTTAGCGACGTGTTTGTTCCTCCATGCCCGAATGATGTCGGATCCGCCATCGGTACGGCGATCGACGCACAGTTTTTGCTGACGGGCTGCGCCAAGATCGCACGAGTGAAGGGCGATTCATTGAAGGCAGTCACCCACGTCGATGGTTCGAGCAGGCCCCAGACCGTGAATTCACGCCAGAATCCGAAAGTCCACGCGTTGCTCAAGGCGTTTGAAGCGGTCTCCGGTGTCGGCGTGTTATGCAACACGTCGCTGAATTTCAATGGAGCCGGTTTCATCAATCGGACGAGTGATCTAGCGCGATATGCGAGGGAGGCGGGACTGGATGGTTTCGTCGCGCGGGACAAGCTGTATATGAAGCTCAATCCTCATTAAGGGCGGTGCGATGCAATCGACGATTGCTTTATTTTCGGTTCGCGGATATCGATCGTTCTTTCTTGGGCGGGTCGCCAACTCCATTGCCATTTGGGTTGATTTCACGCTGATTTTTTCTCTGTTGTCGTTCAGCTATCACGCCACTCCGGGAACGCTCGGGCTGGCCGCAGCGTTGTACGGATTGCCGGGGCTCTTGGCCGGCCCGTTCATCGGCGCGCTGGCAGATAGAAAGTCCCCGGCGCTGATCATGCTTTCGAGTGCGATGGCCCGCTTCATCACCTCGCTGGGGCTGGCGTTCGCGCCGAATGAGACGATGTTCATCGCGTGGGTTCTGCTCAAGGGTGTGAGCAATCTCGGCACTGTTCCGGCGGAACAGATCGTGATACGGCGTCTGCTGTCTGATGATCAGATTGTGTCGACCGTCACGCTTACATCGATCTGAGGTTCCCTCGGTTTTTCGCCTTCCAACGGTCCCGAGTTATGCCGCGGCGTCCTTGGTCTGCTGAGCGTTGAT
>NZ_JAWRYD010000134.1:0-383 GCF_046534765.1 Burkholderia sp. SIMBA_062 | reverse complement strand
GCAATATGCTCTTCGACTTTTTTGACCGCCTCATCATTGATCAGCGGGCCAAGAACCACGCCTTCGTCCATGCCGTTGCCAACCTTCAGAGCTGCAGTAGCATCGGCGAGCTTCTGTGCGAACGTGTCGTAGATGCCAGACTGAACCAGCATCCGGTTGGCAGCGACGCAGGCCTGCCCGGTGTTGCGGTATTTGGCTGCAATGGCGCCCTTCACTGCTGCGTCCACATCAGCGTCATCGAAGACAATGAACGGGGCGTTGCCGCCCAGTTCCATGCTGGTCTTCTTGATGGTTGGTGCACATTGAGCTAGCAACTGTGCACCGACTTCGGTCGAGCCGGTGAAGGAGAGTTTGCGCACGGTCGGGTTGGAAGTCAGCTCGCC
>NZ_JAWRYD010000570.1:0-241 GCF_046534765.1 Burkholderia sp. SIMBA_062 | reverse complement strand
GTCAGACAAGGCCTGAGATTGCTCTTTCCGTCACTTCATCGAGGGCCGTGATCGATCCGATTCGGACAGTCGAAGCTTCCGACCGCCGACACTTCATGATGCAGTTTCTCTTAAGCGTGATTCAAAACTTTGACCGGTCCAAATGGGTCTTGTGTGTTACATAGCTTAAGATAGGAACCTATAATTCCAACGCGCGATGAACTGCTGCCATTAAAACATCCCTATCGATTGCTGAATTCAC
>NZ_JAWRYD010000569.1:0-241 GCF_046534765.1 Burkholderia sp. SIMBA_062 | reverse complement strand
CCCGCGGGCCATGAGATGGTGCGCGCGAGCCAATCACTGGAGGAGATCATGCCATTGCTGATGGAAACGGATAGCGATCTTGCGGTCTTCGACGATGATGCCAACCTGACTGGTTACCTCAACAAGAACAAGGTAATGACGGCGCTATATCATTGAGTTTTGATGCGATGTCAATTTGTCAGCTCAATGATATAAATCATCGCTAAACTCGCCACCCCTGGCTGTGCCGCGCAAGCTCCCG
>NZ_JAWRYD010000568.1:0-241 GCF_046534765.1 Burkholderia sp. SIMBA_062 | reverse complement strand
GATAAGGCATACCAGCATCGAGCCGACATTCAACGTCGATCTTTAGAATGCGAGGTGCCACATGGCTCTGAGGACTTTCGCGAACGACGCCGATCCAGTTATCAACGTGATCGAACAGGATTTGACGGCCAGCGGTGGAGGACCGGCTGCGTTGGACGAACGCCAGGGCAGGCTGGAATCAGCTGCGCTAGCAGCCGTATCGGCCCGGCGCAGACGTGAGTTTGATGCCGCCCGGGCGAGA
>NZ_JAWRYD010000567.1:0-241 GCF_046534765.1 Burkholderia sp. SIMBA_062 | reverse complement strand
CGTGTTGCAATATAAGCACCAGTTGATTCATCCCGCCAGCGAGGAACCCGAGGTGGCGTCCACCACGACGGCCACGACTTTCTGCATGTTCATGCATACAGGTGTCGCGCTGCTGCGGTTTTCAGGTCAGATGCAAACTTCACCGTCATCAATCTCCCAGCGAGAAAACGCGAATCCAAGGTCTGAGGGCAAGACGTTCAGGCCAGGATTGTTGCGTCCTGTCATCCAATCCGCGCGGCTC
>NZ_JAWRYD010000566.1:0-241 GCF_046534765.1 Burkholderia sp. SIMBA_062 | reverse complement strand
CAATCACAACCCTGATTCACCTACTCGCACCCATCTCTAAGTGTGTTTCAGATGAATCTCTTTACTACTTCTTCCTGATTGTTAAAGAACGACAGCCGATATGGTGTTTAATCACATCGCTCTGACTGGCTCAATCGCCAATGCGTAATACCCGGTTTGTGTTGCTACCGGACACTAGGCATTGAAGATTGGTGGAGGATGACGGGATCGAACCGACGACCCCCTGCTTGCAAAGCAGGTG
>NZ_JAWRYD010000565.1:0-241 GCF_046534765.1 Burkholderia sp. SIMBA_062 | reverse complement strand
CAGCGCGAGCACGCCGACCGCAAAGGCAATGTCCGTCGCCGTCGGCACAGCCCATCCGTGGGCCGCATCCGTACCGTGATTCACAGCGAGATAGACGAGCGCCGGCACCGCCACGCCGCCCATAGCAGCACCAAGCGGTAGCGCAGCCTGCCTGAAATCGCTCAGCGAGCCTGCGTGGATTTCACGGCGGATTTCCATACCGACAACAAGAAAAAACACGGTCATCAGCCCATCGTTGATC
>NZ_JAWRYD010000564.1:0-241 GCF_046534765.1 Burkholderia sp. SIMBA_062 | reverse complement strand
CGGCGAATGTGTGGGATGACCTTGTGGAATTGAAGCCTGGCGCGAGTCACTCACTGAGCGTGGTAGTTGCCAGCGAAGCGCTTTGATCTGAAGCCCCCGGGACCGCTGCGCGGTCCTTTCGCGACACAAGGTCGCTCCTACAAGGGACCGCGCAACGCCTGAGGCTCGTGGTGACCCTGTGGGAGCGGGTTTACCCGCGAATACGCCGGTGCAGGCAATCAGAGGTCTGCGTCTTCCACCA
>NZ_JAWRYD010000563.1:0-241 GCF_046534765.1 Burkholderia sp. SIMBA_062 | reverse complement strand
CGTGCCGACCCGGTTCGCCCGCCCGCCTGCCTTCGCTGCCCCGGCGCCACTGGTGGGCGCGACCGCCCATTTGGGCTGGTGCATCCGGTACGCGATGATGTCCTGCAGTGGCTTGAGGATCATCCGGCCGCGCCCGCTTCCAGCGACACGATGTAGCGCAGCACGTCCTCGGCCCGGCCGGCGGAAACCAGCGTTTCGGCTGTCTGGTAATCGAACACCGCCAGCGGCTCGTTGCGGTACC
>NZ_JAWRYD010000133.1:0-385 GCF_046534765.1 Burkholderia sp. SIMBA_062 | reverse complement strand
ATAAGCAAAGTAATATTTTCTGGTGTCACGATGAAATGGCTACCCTTTATCGAAAATTAGGAATGAGTAGTGTACCATATTTTTTGGTTTATGATAAAAACAACCATCTTACCAAAAGAAACTCAGGAGCTATAAAGCTGGAAAAACTCATAAATCCCTTTGATGAAAAAAAATAAGTTCATAAAAAAAACCTTTTCACTTCAAAAAGACCTCACAGATTGTGGTGTTGGCTGTCTCCAATCTTTAGTACGATATTACCAAGGAGATATTTCATTAGAAACTCTTCGCGAGAAAAGTGGAACAAGTAAAACCGGAACTACGCTTCTCGGATTACATCAATGTGCTAAAGCTATCGGCTTTGACGCTGAGGGCTGCGAAGCAGATA
>NZ_JAWRYD010000562.1:0-241 GCF_046534765.1 Burkholderia sp. SIMBA_062 | reverse complement strand
ACCTGCCGGTGCGTGCAGTCGTGGATACCGGGGAAGAAGACCCGGCTGAGACCGGGGTAGCTACCGCGGGCGAAGGCACCTTGAAGAACTCCGGTGAGTTGGACGGCCTGTCCAAGTCGGAGGGCATCCCGGCCGCCGTCGCGATCCTCGAAAAGCTCGGAACGGGCGAAAAATTCGTCAACTTCCGGTTGCGTGACTGGCTGCTGAGCCGCCAGCGCTTCTGGGGAACCCCCATTCCCAT
>NZ_JAWRYD010000561.1:0-241 GCF_046534765.1 Burkholderia sp. SIMBA_062 | reverse complement strand
CACTGTTCCGGGTGATCTCGCGGAGATTGAAAGCTATGAAAGGATCGCGTGGAAAGCCCGTTGCGGGCGGTCCGGGAGTCGGAAAACCATTCGGCCCCATGCGCGAAGCATGATTAACAGGAAGCGGCGGGCGCCCGGCGTTCCAGCGCAGATAAATGGCGGATCGACGCTACAATTCCCGCCACGTTACGTGGCGATGCCGGCGACCCGCGCACACGGCCGCTGCGTCACGGATTGCAAC
>NZ_JAWRYD010000560.1:0-241 GCF_046534765.1 Burkholderia sp. SIMBA_062 | reverse complement strand
CAATAGATAAGTCACTGTACGAAAGAAGAGCCTTGATTTCCAAGGTTACCTGCCGATCGATCAGGCCCTTGGGAGTTTCATTGAAAAACGCATTGGTCAACTGCGACAGGTAGAACGGTGTGATATTCAGTGCATCGGCATAGAACTTCACATCTCGGTAGCGGCGGCAGTGTTTGCCAATCAACTCCCAGAAGCGCCAACAATGCATTTCCTGCCGGTTGAAGCCACTGTTTTCTATGGG
>NZ_JAWRYD010000559.1:0-241 GCF_046534765.1 Burkholderia sp. SIMBA_062 | reverse complement strand
AAACCCGGCATAGAACGCGAGGTGAGTGATTGCCGCTGACAACTCTTCACGGGTTACGCCGTTCGTCAACGCGCGGCGCAGGTGCGCCGGCAACTCGTCGAGATGGCCTCCCGCGATCAGCGCGGCAACAGTCACGAGGCTGCGGTCGCGCGGCGAGAGCGTCGGATCGCTCCAGATCCGCGGATAGAGCGTGTCGTCGATGAATGCCGAGAGCGTCGGCGTGAACGCACGCGCGGCTTCG
>NZ_JAWRYD010000558.1:0-241 GCF_046534765.1 Burkholderia sp. SIMBA_062 | reverse complement strand
CTCGCTGAGCGCGCGGCAGACATGATCCGTTCGCCAATGGCGGCGCACGCGTCGTCGACGTATTCGAAGGAGACGGTATGAAAATCCTGGTGCCAGTCAAGCGAGTGGTCGATTACAACGTGAAGGTCCGAGTCAAGTCGGACGGCACGGGCGTCGACATTGCGAACGTGAAGATGTCGATGAATCCGTTCGACGAAATCGCGGTTGAAGAAGCCGTGCGTCTGAAAGAAGCCGGTGTGGC
>NZ_JAWRYD010000557.1:0-241 GCF_046534765.1 Burkholderia sp. SIMBA_062 | reverse complement strand
CTCGTTCATGGCCATGAGCCGAAGGTGAACCCGACAGAGTCTCTCCGGACGACTGTGTCCCGGGCTGAAGCGGTGCTCCCCCGCCCGGCGATGTCCCAGCAGCATCCAGCGAACGGGCGGGCTGCAGCGGCTCGCTGTTAACCTGGTCAGTCCTTGCGTCGTAGTTACGCATGATTTCCGGCTCAAGCCGCTCGTGCATAAATTCGGTGGCCGCGCCCTGCGCGCTTCTGACGTTGGTCAG
>NZ_JAWRYD010000556.1:0-241 GCF_046534765.1 Burkholderia sp. SIMBA_062 | reverse complement strand
CGAAGTGCTGGGCTACAGCTCGATCGACTCGCCGGCGATGCGCGCGCACTACGAGCGCGAACGCGCGGCGCACGCCGATCTGCGCGGCTATAACCGCTTTGTGGAACGGCTCGATCTGCGCGTGTTCAAGCGCTTCGATGCGCGCGACCTGAGCGGGCTCGCGCGCATCGAATGCGGCCACGAGAATCCCGATGGCGAGGCGCTCAGTTGGGCCGCCACGCGGCTCATGGCGCGCAAGGCG
>NZ_JAWRYD010000132.1:0-387 GCF_046534765.1 Burkholderia sp. SIMBA_062 | reverse complement strand
CTCGACGGCCGCCGCGCGGTCGTCACCGGCGCGGCGAGCGGCATCGGCGCCGCGATTGCGCGTGCCTATGCGCAGGCCGGCGCGCGCCTCGTGCTCGCCGACCTCGACACCATGCGCCTCGAAGCGCAGGCCGACGCGTGCCGCGCGCTCGGCGCGCAGGTCGAAACCGTCACCGCCGACGTGGGGCAGGAGGCGTCCGCGAACGCGATCGTCGATCGCTGTATCGGCGCGTTCGGCGGCATCGACATTCTCGTCAACAATGCGGGCATGCTGACGCAGGCGCGCTGCGTGGATCTCACCACGCAGATGTGGGACGATATGATGCGCGTCGATCTGCGCAGCGTGTTTCTCTGCACGCGCCGTGCGCTGCCTGCGATGCTCGCGCAG
>NZ_JAWRYD010000555.1:0-241 GCF_046534765.1 Burkholderia sp. SIMBA_062 | reverse complement strand
GTCGGTGCTGTCGATTCTAAGCAAGCTGGCCCAGGGGCATGACTTTGATGAGCGTGATAATCGAGAACTTGAAGAGAGGCTGAAAGAGGCCGTACCGGCGTGGCCTGAGCTCGATTACAAACTGTTCTGGTATGACGTTGCTGTGGCCCGTGAAGGGCGCGTGCATCGCGACTCCGTTATTCATGTCTGGCAGTTACTGGGCTTCCAACCATTTTGGTCGTTGAATAAAGAAAGCTTCAAC
>NZ_JAWRYD010000554.1:0-241 GCF_046534765.1 Burkholderia sp. SIMBA_062 | reverse complement strand
CAACCGGGAATGGCAATCTTGTTTTTAATCTGAGTGGAACACCTACCGCAAACGGCACCATCAACATACCTATTACCGTAGCCGGGATTAGTTGTAATCTAACCGTAAGTGTTTTAGCACCTGTACCTTTAACGATTACAAGTGTTGGTTTTAATATTGCACCAAATTACCCTGTTAGTTATGGCAATGTTACTTACTACCATAATTCATCATCTCCGGCAATATGGAACGGTTCTTATAC
>NZ_JAWRYD010000553.1:0-241 GCF_046534765.1 Burkholderia sp. SIMBA_062 | reverse complement strand
CCTGCGAATGGTCGCGAGCTGATCGCCGACCGGCCGCGGCAATACGGCAATGCCCAAACCGCGGCCGCACATCTGGGCCTGGACATTCCGGTTATTCGATTGCAATACCACGCCCGCGTTCGGAAAGCGCGCTTTCAGCCAGTCGATGTCGGGGAAGCTGCCGGTCGACGTATCCATCGCGATCAGGCGGTGGCCGGCGCCGTCGCCTTCGACCGGATCGGCATGCGCGGCCGCCACGTAG
>NZ_JAWRYD010000552.1:0-241 GCF_046534765.1 Burkholderia sp. SIMBA_062 | reverse complement strand
CACAGAAAAGCATCTTACGGATGGCATGACAGTAAGAGAATTATGCAGTGCTGCCATAACCATGAGTGATAACACTGCGGCCAACTTACTTCTGACAACGATCGGAGGACCGAAGGAGCTAACCGCTTTTTTGCACAACATGGGGGATCATGTAACTCGCCTTGATCGTTGGGAACCGGAGCTGAATGAAGCCATACCAAACGACGAGCGTGACACCACGATGCCTGCAGCAATGGCAACA
>NZ_JAWRYD010000551.1:0-242 GCF_046534765.1 Burkholderia sp. SIMBA_062 | reverse complement strand
CGTTAGGGCAGGGAGGATGGCGTCAGATGCCGGGCGTGCGTCGCGAGCGCCCGACCAACGGTGTCGATGTCCGCATATGCCGGTGCAACGAGCGCCGGCGCATTCGATGATGATCTGCGCAGCGCGCGGATCTCGATGGCCCCGTCGCCTATCCTCGTAGGGCGACGGTTTTGCCCGCGCTTCGTCTGAAGCGCGGGCAATTTTTTTGGCAGCAGAAGTGACCTCCACCGTCACTTCTGCTG
>NZ_JAWRYD010000550.1:0-242 GCF_046534765.1 Burkholderia sp. SIMBA_062 | reverse complement strand
CCGCCATCATCTCCAGCACCGCGCCGACGAGCGCCACGATGCACAACACGCGCGCCGTACCCAGCAGGCGCCGTTCCAGATTGTCCGCGAGCCTCATTTCAACCCCGTAAATAGCGTGCGATTGTGCGCGAGCGCCTGTGTCAGGGCTCGCGCAAATAACGTTCCGAAAGCGCTTCGTAAAGCGGCGGCGCGAAAAAACGCGAGACGCGGCTCGCGATCAGTGCTGTCGCCATGAGCGACAG
>NZ_JAWRYD010000549.1:0-242 GCF_046534765.1 Burkholderia sp. SIMBA_062 | reverse complement strand
GTCTGCCGTGACGAGAGGCCACACCGTCAAACTACAGCGCCTTGAAAGATCACGGCGGTATCCATCTGATTTACGAATGGGTGCTCCACAAGGGCGATACCAGAGGCGAGAAAGAGGACGCGACCAGGATCGTACGCCGCGATCGTATCGATCTCACATCAGTATCCCTCAGATCTGAGATCTATTGCCGGCACAGTCCATCCAGACGAATCGCCGCTACTCCGAAGCGATCACGGCGAAAC
>NZ_JAWRYD010000548.1:0-242 GCF_046534765.1 Burkholderia sp. SIMBA_062 | reverse complement strand
AGAGTGGGCGCATCACACCGTCACGCGCGCCATGCACGCACGCGTGACGGTCAACCCGGAGGGAGACCCCGTCATGGATGTCGAAAATCGCAGCATCGAATTTATTCCGCATGGCGAGCGTTACGGCACGCCCAAGCGGCTGTTTACGATCTGGTTCAGCGCCAACATGCAGGTGACCGCACTGGTGGTCGGCACGCTGGGCATCGTCGCGGGCATGAGTCTCGCGTGGACGCTCGTCGCGC
>NZ_JAWRYD010000547.1:0-242 GCF_046534765.1 Burkholderia sp. SIMBA_062 | reverse complement strand
ATCGAAAAGGACGGCTCGCCGGGCTCGCTCGAAGCCTATGAGAACGTGGTGCGCGTGAACCTCGTCGGCACCTTCAACGTGCTGCGTCTCGCGGCGGCGGCGATGGCGCGCAACGAACCGAACGCGGCAGGCGAGCGCGGCGCGTGCGTGCTGACCGCGTCGGTGGCCGCGTACGAAGGGCAGATCGGCCAGGTGCCGTATGCGTCGTCGAAAGCGGGCGTGGTGGGCATGACGCTGGTGGC
>NZ_JAWRYD010000546.1:0-242 GCF_046534765.1 Burkholderia sp. SIMBA_062 | reverse complement strand
ATCGCCATCATCTGGTCGATTTCCTCGGTCGTCACGTTCAGCGCCGGCATGAAGCGCAGCAGATTCGGGCGCGCCGCGTTCAGCAGCAGGCCGTCGGGCTGCATGTCGCGCGCCTTGTCGACGATCGCCGGGCCGATGTCCTTGCCGAGCATCAGCGCGCGTAGCAGACCTTCGCCGCGCTCGCCCTCGAAGCCGCGTTCCGCCGACAGTTCGAGCAGCTTTTCGCGCAGATATTCGCCGCG
>NZ_JAWRYD010000026.1:0-103167 GCF_046534765.1 Burkholderia sp. SIMBA_062 | reverse complement strand
GTTCGGCGAGCGATTCACGCAGGCGCGTGGATAACCTGTTGTTCAACCGCCTCGCCCACAAAAATGCGGACAGGTTCCTATGGAAACACTATCGTGGCAAATAAACATATTGATCAATAGCGTCCGAGAATGATCACTTTTACCCGTAGGCTCTTCAAGATCGTGCTGTTTATCGGCCTGCTCGCTCTATCGCTTCGTTATATCCGTCCATATCACTATGAGTGGACCCCAGCCGAAGCGCGCGCATGGTGGCGTGCTTCAGAATGGCTCGGCGTTCGCGATCCCGACGATTTGTATTTCATGGTGTGGGTAACTATCGAACTGATCACGACAGTGCTCGCCTACGTAGCGATCATGCGGATGTGGCGACACCATCGTAAAAACCTTATTGAGAAATGACGCCTGAGAACAGCCGCACCTGCATGCTTTTAAATATCGTGCTGTTTATCGGCCTGCTCGCTCTGTCGCATCGTATGTCGTTATGCCGCCCCATGCCTCTATAAGAGGACAGAAGGCCAAGCACGCCCTTACCCGACTCAAGGTTCACTGGACACCATCTTGGCTTTCAACTGGCCGCAACTCATTCGAGCGCGGCGCGCTCGAATGCATGTCGCTACACAGAGTTGCCACCCTGATCGTCTTTCCCGTCCTGCGTCGAATGCGTGCCGTTCTCGACCGGCGGCAACAACGCCGCGAGCACGTCGACCGAGCGCGCGGTCGCGCCGCGATGGCGCGCCGCGAACGCGGCACCCGCCGCGCCCATCGCGATGCGCCGCGCGTTGTCGGCGAACAGCGCGTCGAGCACGTGCGCGAGATCGAGCGGATCCGCGACCTGCATCGCCGCGCCGGCCGCGACCGCATCGGCGGTCGCCTGCGTGAAGTTGAACACGTGCGGGCCGATCAGCACCGGCACGCCGACCGCGCACGCCTCGATCAGGTTCTGCCCGCCGAGCGGCAGCAGGCTGCCGCCGATGAACGCGACGTCGGCGGCCGCGTAGTACGCGCCGAGCTCACCCATCGAATCGCCGAGCAACACCGTCACGTCGGCCGGCAACGGCTCCGCCGCAGCGGGCCGGCCGGCCGCCAGGGCCGCCGCGTCCGCACCCCACACCGAACGCCGCACGCACTTGAGCCCGCTGCGCTCGACGAGCGCCTCGACTTCGCCGAACCGTTGCGGATGACGCGGCACGAGGATCAGCAGCGCGCCCGGCGTGCGCATCGCGGCGAACGCCTGCAGCACCAGCGCCTCCTCGTTCTCGCGCGTGCTGGCGGCGACCCACACGGGCCGCGTGCCGATCGCGTCGCGCCATGCATGGCCGCGCGCGGCCAGCTCCGGCGGCGTGGTCATGTCGAATTTCAGGTTGCCCAGCACCGTCACGTTGCGCGCGCCGAGCGACGTCAGCCGCTCCGCATCGGCCGGGCTCTGCGCGAGCACGCGCGAGAAACCGCCAAACACGTCGCGCGTCGCCGCGCCGAACTTCGCCGCGCGCCGATGCGAGCGCGCGGACATCCGCGCGTTGGTCAGCACGAGCGGCACGTCCGCGCGGCGGCACTCGTCGATCAGCGTCGGCCACACCTCGGTTTCCATCACGAGGCCGAGCGTCGGCCGCCACGCGCGCAGGAAGCGCCGCACGGCGCCCGGCATGTCGTACGGCAGGTAGCAGCGCAGCACGCGCTCGCCGAAGATCTGCTCGCCGGTCGCGCGGCCGCTCGGCGTCATGTGCGTGAGCAGGATGCGCGCGTCGGGACGCGTACGCAGCAGCGCGTCGATCAGCGGCTGCGCGGCGCGCGTCTCGCCGACCGACACCGCATGCACCCAGATCAGCGGCGCGCGATCGTCGGGCGAACGGCCCGCGACCTGGCCGAAGCGCTCGCCGATATGCTCGCGGTAGCCGCGCTCCTTGCGCGAGCGCACATAGAGCCGGATGACGGCGATCGGCGCGACGAGCCACCACAGCGCTCGATAGATCGCCCTCAGCATGAGCGGGCTCCGTCACCGCGAACAATGCGGGGCGCGCTCAAACCAGCGCCCTGCCGGTCAGGCGCTCGAGAATCCCCAGCGGCGCGCATTCGCGGCGCACCATCGCGTCGACCGGCAGGAAGAAGGTCTGCTCGAGCATGAACTGGCCGGACATCACAGCGTGCGAAGTCTGATCCGAGAAACATATCCACACGCTGCCCGGCGGAAACGGCATCGTCTGCTGCGGACAGGCTTTCTGGTAGTCGAGATCGGCCTTCATCCCGTCGTGCAGGTTCAGCATCAGGTGGTCGTACGCGCTGCGCGGCGACTTCGTCACGTGCAGCAGGTTCAGCAACCACGCCGAGCCCGGCAACTGCGGCCGGATCTTCGGCAGGAAGCGCTTCGCGACGTCCTCGAACGGCTCGCCGACGCGCCACACGCGCGGCTGGCCGGCCGGGTTCACGTTCGTGAACACGCGCAGGATCCGCTCGCCGTAGTTCGGCCGCGACGGGAACGCGTCGACGTGCAGCCGACTGTCGTCCTTGCGCCAGGACGTCTGGCGCGTCTCGACCTGCATCAGCCGCAGGCTGGTCGGCGCGACGCGCAGCTTGCTGCGGTATTCGGGAAAGAGGCCGTCGACGAGCGTGCCGGCCTGCTGCTGGAAGCGCGCGACGAGCGCGCGCACGGCCGACTGCGTAACGCTGTCGCCGAGCACGCCGGCGAGCGCGCCGCCGTTCGGCGCGAGGCTGATGTTCTTGCGTTTCGGATCGGCGATCGACGGATCGAGCAGGGCTTCCTCGCCGCCTTCGATCGCGAAGCGCAGGTGCGGGAAATACAGCACCTTGCCTTCCTCGACCGCGGCCAGCAGTTGCTCGCGCGGCGCCGACAGGTTGTATCCGCTCCAGTCGGCGGACGGGACTTCGATGATCTGGGATTCGCTCATGATCGGTTCGCGTGCGTGACGGACAGGAGGGGCAGGACAGGCGGGACAGGCATGACGGGCCTCACAGCAGACCGAAGCCCGCAAGCGCCGCCTTCACCTGCGCGATCGACGGCGGCTGCCCCGCCGTGCCGAGATTGATGACGTTCGGCGACCAGTAGCCGCCGGTGCGCCAGGCCGTCGCGAAATTGTACAGTTCGACCGTCGGGCGCTTGAGCGCGGCCGCGATGTGAACCAGACCTGTATCAACCCCGACGGTCGCGGCCGCGCCGTCGATCAGGCCGACGACGGCCGGCAGCGACAGCTTCGGCGGCACGATCGCCGCCGCGCCGAACTCCTTCGCGAGCCGCTCGCTGGTCGCGCGCTCCGCATCGTTCCCCCACGGCAGCACGAGCGACGCGCCGCGCCGCACGAGCGCCTGGCCGAGCTCGATCCACGCGGCGTCCGGCCACTGCTTGTCGGCACGCGAGGTCGCGTGCACGAACACCACGTACGGCACCGGCAGGTTCAGGCCGAGCGCCGCGACCGCGAGCGCCGCCGCGCGCGTATCGAGGCCGAAATCGACCGGATCGGCCGGCGTCGGCGCCGGGTCGCCCAGTGCGGCCGCGACCAGTTGGCGCGAGCGCTCGACCACGTGCGTGCGCGGCGCGATCGGCACGCGCTGGCGATAGAAGAAGCGCACCGGCCATTCGTAGCCGGCGCCGTCGGTGCGGTTGCCGAGACCGGCGAGCGGGCCGCGCGCCCAGCTCGCGACCCAGGCGGTCTTGATCAGGCCCTGGCAGTCGATCACGAGGTCGTACTGCTCGGCCACGAGCCGCTTGCGGAACGCGCGGATCTCCCGCCACGTCGCGCCCGAGAACGGCTTCTTGCGCCAGCGGCGCAGCGAGAACGGCAGCACGTCGCGCACGCCGTCGACGAGCCGCACGAGGTCGACGAAGCTCTCCTCGACGAGCCAGTCGATCTGCGCATCGGGGTGGCGACGCCGGATATCGGCGATCACCGGCATGTTGTGCACGACGTCGCCCAGCGACGACACGCGCACGATCAGGATCTTTTGCACGCTGAAAAAACGCCGGCGGACGGCCGGCGACAGGCATAAAGACGCGATTTTATCGCGCCCGGGACGTCAGACAGACAAAAAGCGGCCGCACGCGTCAGCGTGCGCCGCTTTTCGGGGGATGGCGCGACGGCTCGTTCGACCGTCGCACCGGCGGCGGCCCCAAGGCCGCCGGGGTTCAGAACGGCAGCTTGACGTCCGGCTTCGCGGCCGTCAGCACACGGCGGAAGTCGTCCTGGATGCGCTTGAGCCCTTCCTTGGTCTCCGATTCGAACCGCATCACGACGACCGGCGTCGTGTTCGACGAACGCGCGAGGCCGAAACCGTCCGGGTACTCGACGCGCAGGCCGTCGATCGTCACGACTTCCTCGGCACCGTCGAACTTCGCCTCTTTCTGCAGCTTGTCGATCAGGCGGAAGTTCTCGCCTTCGTCGAGCCAGAGCTGCAGTTCGGGCGTGCTCATCGCGTCCGGCAAGCCGTTCAGCAGCGCGCTCGGATCGGCCGTCTTCGCGAGGATCTCCAGCAGGCGCGCGCCCGTGTAGAGGCCGTCGTCGAAGCCGTACCAGCGGTCCTTGAAGAACACGTGGCCGCTCATCTCGCCGGCGAGCGGCGCACCCGTCTCGCGCAGCTTCGCCTTCACGAGCGAATGGCCCGTCTTCCACATCAGCGGCTCGCCGCCCTTCGCCTTCACCCACTGCGCGAGATGGCGCGTGCACTTCACGTCGTAGATGATCTGCGCGCCCGGATTGCGCGACAGCACTTCCTCCGCGAACAGCATCAGCTGGCGGTCCGGATAGATGATCTGGCCGTCCTTCGTGACGACGCCCAGGCGGTCGCCGTCGCCGTCGAACGCGAAGCCGAGTTCGGCGTCGGTGTCCTTCAGCGCCTGGATCACGTCCTGCAGGTTTTCCGGGTGCGCGGGATCGGGATGGTGGTTCGGGAACGTGCCGTCGATGTCGGTGAAGCGCTCGACGAGTTCGCAGCCGAGCGCCTTGAACAGGCGCGTCGCGAGCGGGCCCGCGACGCCGTTGCCGGCGTCGACGACGAGCTTCAGCGGGCGCGCGAGCTTCACGTCGCCGACGATGCGTGCGATGTACTGGTCCGCGACGTCGAACTGCTCGAACGTGCCGCTGCCCGTTTCGAAGCGCTCGTCGACGATGCGGCGATACAGCGCCTGGATCTGCTCGCCGTAGATCGCGGCGCCGCGCAGCACCATCTTGAAGCCGTTGTAGTCGGGCGGGTTGTGGCTGCCCGTGACGACGATGCACGAATCGACGCGGCGTTCGCCGCCCTTCAGTGCAAGCGGCACGCTCGCCGCGAAATAGCCGACCGGCGTGGGCACCATGCCGACGTCGACGACGTCGACACCCGCCGCGCGCAGGCCATCGGCGAGTGCGCCGACGAGTTCGGGCCCCGACAGGCGGCCGTCGCGCGCGACGACGACCGCGTCGCCGCCCTGCGCGCGCACTTCGCTGCCGAATGCCCGGCCGATCCCGCGCGCCGTGTCGGCGTCGAGCGTCTTGCCGACCACACCGCGAATGTCATATGCCTTGAAGATGGATTGGGAGATCATCGATTCTCTCTCGGTTGCGTGCATGGAAAATAATCTGGCCGCCTTTCGCGCATGCCCGGCATCATACGTGCGGGCCTTGCACGACAAGGAACGGGGCGGCTGGTGCGGCCCAACTTATAATCGCGGGTTTTGATGACGCGCATTCTGTCCATTTTAATGCCTAGCCGTTCTGCCGCCACCAACCTTCCGCCTCCCGGCGCCCCGCCGGCCGCCCCAAGCGCGTGCGGCCGCCCCGCATGCTGAAACGATTCGGCAATCCGGACGTCGCGAAGGCCGTCGCGAATCTCGTCTGGCTCGGGCTCGAACGGCTCACGCAGATCGGCGTCGCGATCGCGGTCAGCGGTCTTCTGGCCCGTTATTTCGGGCCGGACGTGTTCGGCAAATGGCAGTATGCGAATACGCTTCTCCTCGTACTGGCGCCGCTCACCTGGGTGTGCGGCGCCGAAATCCTGGTTCCGACCATCGTCCAGCGCCCGCCCGCGCAACTCGGCGCGGTGCTCGGCAGCGCATTCGCGCTGCGCATCGGCGTGTCCGCCGTCGCGCTCGTCGCGACCTGGATCGCGATCGGCGCCGGCGCGTTCGACCCGCTCGTCGGCGCGATGCTCGCGGGCCTCGCGGTCACGATGGTGTTCCGCGAGCCGTTCGTCGGCGTGATCAACGCGTGGCTGCAGAGCATGACCTACAGCAAGCCGCAGCTCCTGACCAGCATGGTCACCGCGCTGGCGAAGGCCCTGCTCGTCTGGCTACTGGTGCGCGCGGCCGCCGGCCCTGCCCGCTTCGCGTGGCTGTGGGCGCTGGAGGCCGCCGCGATCGGCTTCGCGCTCGTGCTGTACTACCGCCATCGTAACGGCGGCGCGCTCGGCTGGACGTTCGACAAACCGCTGTTCAGGCACTTCGCCACCGCCGGCACCGTGTTCTGGCTCGGCCTGATCTGCATGTACCTGTTCCTGAAGCTCGACCGCCTGATGCTCGAGCGTCACGTGTCGTTTGCCGACCTCGGCCGCTACGCGGCGGCCCAGCAGCTCAACGAGAACTGGATCACGCTCGCGCTGATGCTCGCGCAGACCATCGCGCCCGCCTTCGTGTACCGCGTGCAGGACGTCGCCCGCCTGCGCCGCAACATCGTCCGGCTGACCGCGATGACCGCCGGCCTGATGACGGCCGGCGCGCTGGTGCTGGACGCGGCCGCGCCGCTCATCGTCGGCAAGGTGTTCGGCCACGGCTACGAGGCGTCCGTCGACATCTTCCGCTGGGCCGTCTGGCTGTCCGTGCCGGCCGGCATCGAGGCGATAGGCAATCTTATCGTTCTCAAATATCAAGCAAAATTCGTGTTGCTGGCGAAATGGGTGCTCGCGCTCGCGCTCGCCGCGCTCGTCAACGTGATCGCCATCCCCCGGCTCGGCCTGTACGGGGCGCTCGTCGGGCTCGCGGCCGGCTATGTCGCCGCCGCCGCCGTCAATTTTTATTACATTCGTTTCAGGCTGCGCCCATGACGTCTCCCGATTGCCCGCTCCCGCTCGACGACGTGGCCGTGCTGATGCCGGCCTACAACGGACACGACGACGTCGCCCGCACCCTCGCGTCGTTCAGCGAGGACGCGCCGGTGCACGTGCTGATCGTCGACGACGGCAGCACGCCGCCGATCGTCGCGCCCGCGCTGCCCGGCCTCGCGGTCGACGTGCTGCGCATGCCGCAAAACGGCGGCATCGAGCGCGCGCTCGAGGCCGGCATCGACGCGCTCGCGGCGCGCGGCTTCCGCTATGCGGCCCGCATCGACGCCGGCGACCTCGCCGCGCCGCGGCGGCTCGCGAAGCAGCGCGCGTATCTCGACGCCCATCCGCGCGTCGCCTGCGTCGGCATGTGGACCCAGGTCGTGTCGCGCGCCGGCGAGCCGCGCTTCATGCTGACCCCGCCGGCCGATCCGCGCATGCTGCGCCGCACGCGCTTCCTGCGCTCGCCGCTCGTGCATCCGTCGGTCATGCTGCGCATCGACGCGGTGCGCGAAGTCGGCAACTACCGCGCGAAGTACCGTGCGGCCGAGGATCTCGATCTTTTTTTACGGTTAATGCAACGCTACGATTGCGCGAACCTGCCCGAACTCGGCCTCTACTACGAGCTCAACGAGGGCGGGATCAGCGCGACCCGGCGGCGCCGCCAGTTGATCTCGACGCTGTCGCTGCTGCTGCGCCACTTCAACGCGCTGAACCCGTACGACTGGGCCGGCCTCGCCAAGAACCTGCTGCATTTCGTGACGCCGTACCGTACGCTGCAGCGGATCAAGCAGATGCTGTTCGCGGCGCGACCGTCCGCATAGGGCCTGTTCACGCCCGGCATTTTCGACGCTTTATTTTTTCTTTATTTTCATGTCCGCTACCTCCTCGCTGCGCATCGCGCTCGTCTGCAACACGGCCTGGGCGATCTATACGTACCGCCACGGGCTGATCCGTGCGCTCGTCGCGCGCGGCGCCGAGGTCGTCGTGATCGCGCCGCACGACCGCACGGTGCCGCTGCTCGAGCAGATGGGCTGCCGCTACGTCGCGCTCGCCGTCGCGTCGAAAGGCACGAGCCCGCGCGAGGATCTCGGCACGCTCGCCGCGCTGGTGCGCCATTACCGCGCGCTGCAGCCCGCTCTCGTGTTTCATTACACGATCAAGCCGAACATCTACGGATCGGTCGCCGCGTGGCTCGCGCGCGTGCCGTCGATCGCGGTCACCACGGGCCTCGGCTACGTGTTCATCCAGAAAAGCCGCGCGGCGAGCGTCGCGAAACGCCTGTACCGGTTCGCGTTCCGCTTCCCCCGCGAAGTCTGGTTCCTGAACCGCGACGATCTCGCGACCTTCACCGACGAGCAGCTGCTCGCGCACCCGGACCGCGCGCGGCTGCTGCACGGCGAAGGCGTCGATCTCGACCAGTTCGCACCGGTGCCGCTGCCCGGCGGCCACGGCCCGGTGTTCATCCTGATCGGCCGGCTGCTGTGGGACAAGGGCGTGCGTGAGTACGTCGAGGCCGCGCGCGTGGTGCGCGCCCGCTACCCGGACGCGCGCTTCCAGCTGCTCGGGCCGCTCGGTGTCGACAACCCGAGCGCGATCAGCCGCGCGGACGTCGACGCCTGGGTCGGCGAAGGCGTGGTCGAGTATCTCGGCGAGGCGCACGACGTGCGCCCGCACATCGCGGCGGCCGACTGCGTCGTGCTGCCGTCGTACCGCGAAGGCGTGCCGCGCACGCTGATGGAAGCGTCCGCGATGGGCCGCCCGATCGTCGCGACCGACGTGCCGGGCTGCCGCGACGTGGTCGCCGACGGCGAAACCGGCTTCCTGTGCCGCGTGCGCGACAGCGCGAGCCTCGCGCAGCAGTTGGTCCGCATGATCGAACTCGGGAGCGCCGGACGCGACGCGATGGGCGCGCGCGGCCGCCGCAAGGTGGCCGAGGAATTCGACGAGCAGCAGGTCGTCGAACGTTACCGGCAGACCATTCATACATTGACCGGCATCACACTCTGAAGGAGCGCATCAGCATGACCGCTAAAGGCACCATCCTCGTTACCGGCGGTGCGGGCTACATCGGCTCGCACACGGCCGTCGAGCTGCTCGACGACGGCTACGATGTCGTGATCGCCGACAACCTCGTCAACAGCAAGGCCGAGTCCGTGCGGCGCATCGAGCGGATCACGGGCAAGACGCCCGCGTTCCATCAGGTCGACGTGTGCGACGAAGCCGCGCTCGCGAAGGTGTTCGACGCGCATCCGATCACCGGCACGATCCATTTCGCGGCGCTCAAGGCGGTCGGCGAATCGGTCGCGAAACCGCTCGAGTACTACCGGAACAACCTCGGTGGCTTGCTGACCGTGCTCAACGTGATGCGCGAGCGCAACGTCAGGCAGTTCGTGTTCAGCTCGTCGGCGACCGTGTACGGCGTGCCCGAGCGCTCGCCGATCGACGAATCGTTCCCGCTGTCCGCGACCAACCCGTACGGCCAGTCGAAGCTGATGGCCGAGCAGGTCCTGCGCGATCTCGAGGTCTCGGACCCGTCGTGGCGCATCGCGACGCTGCGCTACTTCAACCCGGTCGGCGCGCATGCGAGCGGGCTGATCGGCGAGGATCCGGCCGGCATCCCGAACAACCTGATGCCGTACGTCGCGCAGGTCGCGGTCGGCAAGCTCGAGAAGCTACGCGTGTTCGGCTCCGACTACCCGACGCCGGACGGCACTGGCGTGCGCGACTACATCCACGTCGTCGATCTCGCGAAGGGGCACATCGCCGCGCTCGACGCGCTCGCGACGCGCGACGCGAGCTTCGTCGTGAACCTCGGCACGGGCCAGGGCTACAGCGTGCTGGAAGTCGTGCGCGCGTTCGAGAAGGCGTCGGGCCGCCCGGTGCCGTACGAACTCGTCGAGCGCCGCCCGGGCGACGTCGCCGAGTGCTACGCGAATCCGCAGGCCGCGGCCGACCTCATCGGCTGGCGCGCGACCCTCGGAATCGACGAGATGTGTGCCGACCACTGGAAATGGCAGGAGGCGAACCCGCGCGGTTTTGTATAATCCGCTGTCCATTTTTCGAGCGATCCCATGCTCAGCTTCGCGTCCGGCTTCATCGTCTCCCTGCTCGTCACGTTGTTCATCGTGCGTTATGCGCATCTGCACGAGAAATTCTCGATCGACAGCGACCTGGCCGGCGTGCAGAAATTCCACGTGCGGCCGGTGCCGCGCGTCGGGGGCATCGGGATCCTTGCCGGCGTCGTCGTTGCCGCGCTGGTGCTGTCCCGGCGCTACCCGACGATCTCCGGCAGCATTCTCGGGATCGTCGCGTGCGGACTGCCGGCGTTCCTGTCAGGGCTCGTCGAGGACCTGACCAAGCGCGTGTCGCCGCGCGCGCGGCTGCTGTGCACGATGAGCGCCGCCGCGCTGGCGTTCTGGCTGCTGAACATCGCGGTCACGCGCATTAGCGTGCCGCCGCTCGACTTCCTGCTCCACTACGTGGCCATTTCGGCGTTCATCACCGTGCTCGCGGTCGCGGCGCTCGCGAACGCGATCAACATCATCGACGGCTTCAACGGCCTCGCGTCGATGGTCAGCTTCATGATGTTCGCGTCGCTTGCCTACGTCGCGTTCCATGTCAACGACCCGGTCGTAATGTCCGCGTCGATCATCATGATGGGCGCCGTGCTCGGCTTCTTCCTGTGGAATTTCCCAGCCGGCCTGATCTTCCTCGGCGACGGCGGCGCGTATTTCATCGGCTTCATGCTCGCCGAACTCGCGATCATGCTGGTGATGCGCAACCGGGAAGTGTCCGCGTGGTATCCGGTGCTGCTGTTCATGTATCCGATCTTCGAGACCTGCTTCTCGATCTACCGCAAGAAGTTCATTCGCGGGATGTCGCCGGGGATTCCGGATGGCGTGCACCTGCATATGCTGGTGTACAAGCGGCTGATGCGATGGGCCGTCGGGACGAAGCATGCGCATGATTTGACGCGGCGGAATTCGCTCACATCGCCTTATCTTTGGCTGCTGTGCCTCGTCGCGGTGATTCCCGCGACGCTGTTCTGGCGGCATACCGTGCACCTGTTCGTTTTTGTCGTGCTGTTCGCGCTGACGTATGTGTGGCTTTATCTCAGCATCGTAAGGTTCAAGGTGCCTAGGTGGATGGTGGTGAGGAAGGAACGGCGCGGGCATTGAGGGGGTGGGTGGAATCGCACGGCTCGCCGTCGTCAACGAGCCGTGACCGCGCAACCGCGATTCGACGAGTGGGATACTACGCGCCTGCGGTATTCGAGTTCCAGCTCGGCCGTTGCGTATAGATCACGACGTTGCCGTCGTCCTGAATGTAAGCGCTCGCGCCCGAGTTACCACCGGTGCCGGAGTTCCAGAGTGGCGCACCCGCCGCGCTGTAGACGACCAGATTGCCATCACCTTGCATTACACCAAAGGCGCCCGAATGACCGAAGGTTCGCGAGTTCCATATCGGAACGCCTTGGCGAAGCAGCACCAAATTCCCGTCACCTTGCATGATGAGCACGTTCGCCCCATTGCCGGACGTAAAACTCTGGCCACTACTCAGGACCACGCCCCCCTTCCAGACAGCTGAACCACTCGCCGAGATCGCGTAGCTCGACGTGCCGGTCGCGGTCGCGAATACTGGCACGAATGACTGATAGATCACCATGTTGCCGTCGTCCTGCACGGAAAGATATTGGCTGCCTGACGCTCCGTTGGTCGCCGAGTACCACAGCGCCGCACCATTCGCACTGTAGACAACGAAGTTGCCATCGTTCTGAAAGACGGCGTACGCTCCGACATTTCCATACGTCCCGGAATTCCACACCGCAGCGCCATTCGTCGTGTTGTAAAGGACGAGATTACCGTCGCCCTGCATCAGAAGTTGATGATTCCTGGACGCGGAATAGACGGCTTGCCCTGCCTTCAGCGTCGTACCTTCGTTAATTCCGCCGCTATAGGACACCGACGTCGAACCGCATAGCGACGAATGGAGCAAGCTGACGTTCGGGGTGCCCCAGCCGGTCACGAAGTCCCATCCCGAACCGGCACTGTATGCACCATTGCTGCCGTTGGTGATATCGCGAAAAATCGATGCGGTCGTCGATTGAACGCTGTAGATTGCCGGCGCCGCGAATCCGAGGCTCGTCGCGCAACTGCCGGACAGCAAGCGCGCCCAGGTAGCACTGAACAGCGGCGCGGAGAGACTCGTGCCGCCCACCGTCACGAACTGTCCGCCGACGATGATTTGCGCGCCGCTGTCGGGATCGGCATCGAACGCAAGGTCCGGCATGCCTCGGAACGCCCGCCCCTTGAGCGCGGGTACGTTCGACTGCCACGAAGGGATCGGCTCGAAGCCACTGATGCCGCCACCGCTGGCTTCCCAGGCCGTCTCGCCGGCGTAGCTTCCATTCCCGTTCGTATAGAGCGTCGTGCCGCCAACGGCCACGACATACGGGGATGTCGCCGGGTATTGCACCGACGTACCGGTGCAGCCATATGCCACGCTGCCTGAATCCCCGGAACTGACCGAGAAAGTCTGTCCTTGCGCAACGGCGAGCTGGAACAGCGTATCAATGGCCGCCGTCGGCGCCCAGTTCTCGCAACCGCCGATCGACATGTTGATGACACGGGCAGTGTTGTCGCTCACGGCACGATTGATTGCAAGCGCGATATCGCTCCAGGAAAAGGACCGCGCAACGTAGAAATTCAGCTGCTTGAGGCCGCCGGACATCCCGACGATGGTCTGGCTATCGAGCGACCATTCGAGGTTCGCGCTCGTGTCCGCGCTTGACAGCCCGGCATGGATCACTGAAACGGGTACGGCGGGCAACTGGTTGTGGCTTTCGAACGTCGCCAGGTCGATGACGGCTTGCGTCACGTCCCCTTCGGCAATAATGCCGATGGTGGTGTTGGCGGCGGTCGGGGTACTACCGACGGAATAGATGCCGGGAAATTGCGTCGGGTTGTGGCCGACCGTGACCGCGGATATCGTTGGCGACGCATTTGCCGTGGGTGCAGCAGCGGCGTTGGAGGCGCGCACGAAATTCGGACGCAGGCGAGTCGCGGTATCGAGTCCGAGAACGCCTCGAACGACCCCGCTGATCGCATCGGGCACCGTCTCCGGCGCGGTGTTGATATGCGTGCTGCTGCCGTCCGCCATCGCAACCGGAACGAGTGTCGTCTGGAATACGCCGGATATCACCCCGGCCGGCGCATCGGCTTCCACGATCATGTTGTTGTCGGCCACCTTGATGTTCGTGAAGCCCTTACTTGCCAAAAAGGCCTTCACGGTGGCCACGTGGGCGGCGGTGGGTGCGTACTGCGCGGCAATCTGCGCGGAGGTCAGCACGGCCCCGAAGCTGGCGCTGCCGGGCGTTCGCGCATGCTCGAGAAACCGGTTCAACCCGGCTTCGTCGTTCAGCTTGAGTATCAACGCTACATGGACCGGCGCCGTTGCGCTCATCGGTGCCGCGCTCACCGCGTTGCCTGCAGTTCGCAGCGCCGACAGTTTACCGGACTGCGCCGTAGCCACCACCGGACTCGCGTCGTCGCCGCCGCAGCCTGCAAGCGCGAGCACCATGAGTGCCGCGCTCATTCCCCTGGCAAGATATGCAATGTTCATCGGATTGGTATGGACCGTAGAGCTCGTATTTGGCTTTTCACCTTTGTTCTTTACGGCAATTGCACGGCTACCTTGAGGAAAAGGTAGGAAGGAATCGGCCGGTAGTCAAATGAATACGGCCACTGCGAGAGCGGACCATAACGCCGCGCAAAGGCGACGGTCGATACCTCGGCATGGGACGCACGTCCGGCAACATAGGCAGTACGCACGCAACGTTGACCGGGGTTTCGACATTCGTTACACGGATTCACGCTGGACTTGGTCATCGCGCAGCACACGGTGCGCCATCGATCCCGCGAAGCAGTTTGTCGATCAAGTGCTCCGGCACTATGCGGACGCGGTTTCGGCGGCGACAGGGAGCGCGTGCCCGTAAATTCGAGCTCGATCCGGCGTGCATATCGGAGGAAACTGGCAAGACCACTTCGCCACGCGCATGTTGTTGTGGTCCGGCCAGCCTATCGGCAATGATTCGTTTATCGCTCCAGACCAGGGGCCCGGTTACTCGGAGACGCACTGAGGCAGCGACAAATCCGACTACTCACGTCGGAAAAGCGACACACCCGACTCGACAACGAGATCGATCAGGTGACGCTGTCATTGCTTGATGAGGGATGCGGATTCGATGCGAAGCTGTGGTCACCGTGGGCAACCTGCCACGACTGACTGGCGGTCGCGCACCGGCAAGGGGCGCCCGCTAATCTCGCGCCGCCGACTTCGAGGGGAACAACGTGGATACAGTTTGAAGGGCGGGACTCGCGGCCGTCTGATATTCCGGCACCCAGCGTCGCAGATCGCGACGCACTTCGTCGTCGCTCAGTACCCTACGCTGCATCAGCCACGGCAACAGTTCGTCGAGCAGGTGGTCCGGCACTTCGCGCGCCCGTGCGATCCGCAGCTTCGGATGCGGTGTGCGCGTCGTCGTCTCGTCGTCCGCGAGGAGTTCCTCGTAGAGCTTCTCGCCTGGCCTCAGCCCGGTGAAGTCAATCCGGATCTGCCCTTCCGAGAAGCCGTACAGGCGGATCAGATCCCGCGCGAGATCTACAATCTTGACCGGCTGCCCCATCTCGAGAATAAAGATTTCGCCCCCATGCCCCATGCTCGACGCCTGAAGCACGAGCTGCGACGCTTCCGGAATCGTCATGAAGAACCGCGTGATCTCCGGGTGCGTGACCGTCACCGGGCCGCCCTTGGCGATTTGCTGCTGGAACTTCGGAATCACGCTACCGGCGCTGCCGAGCACGTTGCCGAAGCGCACAGTCTCGAACTGCGTCCCGCCGCTCGTCTGCTGCAGCGCCTGGCAGACCATCTCCGCCAAACGCTTGCTCGCGCCCATCACGTTGGTCGGGTTGACGGCCTTGTCGGTAGAGATCAGCACGAAATGGCGCACGTCGTGGCGGATCGCTGCGCATGCAACGCGGTACGTACCGAGCACATTGTTGCGTAGCGCCTGCCACGCGTTGTGCTCCTCCATCAGCGGCACGTGTTTGTACGCCGCCGCATGAAACACAATGTGCGGCGCATGACGCGACATCACCTGATCGAGCAGCAGCGAATCCTTAGCATCGCCGATGATCGGCACCACCGGCTGATCGGGAAAGCGTTCGCGCAACTCTTCGGCAAGCCGGTACATCGCGTATTCGGACAGGTCGAACGCAACGAGCTGCGCCGGCGCGAAACGAAGGATTTGCCGGCACAGCTCCGAACCGATTGAACCGCCAGCGCCCGTCACCATCACGACGCGGCCGCGCAGCAATGCCTCGACGTGCGGCGTGTCGATCGTCACCGCGTCGCGGCCAAGCAGATCCTCGAGGTCGATATTGCGCACTTGCGACAGGAACCCCTGCCCCGGCATCAACGCGGTCAGCGACGGCAGTACCATCGCCTTCACGCCCGCACGCACGCACAGCGTCGCGACGCGCCGCTGCGTTTCGACCGATGCCGACGGAATCGCGATGATCGCGTATTCGATCTTCATCGCGTCGGTCCAGTGCTTCAGGTCGTTGAACGAACCGAGCACCTTGTAGCCATAGATCTCGCGCCCTTGCTTTGTAACATCGTCGTCGAGCAGGCCAACCAGACGCCACTCACCCGAACGCGACAGCTCACGCGCGAGGCTCGCGCCTGCCGTGCCGGCGCCGAGCACCAGCACCGGCTTGCCCTGCCCGACCAGCCCGCCATACAGGTAGAACTCCTTTGTCGCGCGGTACAGCGCGCGAGCACCGCCCATCGCGAGGAACAGCATCAGCGGCGACACGATCAGCACCGAGCGCGGAATGATCGGTGACGGCTGGAACATCACCGCACCGATCATCACGATCACGCCGCCGCCTCCGACTGCCTTCGAAATACGCATCAGGTCCGGCAGGCTCGCAAATACCCACAGGCCGCGGTACAGGCCGAACAGATGGAACATCAGCGCGTAGATCGGCAACGCCCAGACGAGCGCCTGCAGTGCGCCGCCGAGAAAATCAGCCGGAATACTGCCGTTGAAACGAACGAGGTAAGCAAACAACCACGACGCGACAACCGCCGTCAGGTCGAACAGGAAAGCACTCAGTGAAAGCCACGATGCTTTGGATCGGAACATCGGCGGGAAACCTCAAGAATTGTTTTCGGCTGCCAACTGGGACCGGCGCCAGCGCATGTCAATCACCCATCCGATACATACCAGGACGCCGTACCACGCGAAGAACGACAGCCATTGCTGCCATTCCGGGCGGCCCTTTGCCCACACGGCCACGATTATGCCTGCGAGCATGATGAGGTACCAATAAAGAGCGGTCCGGCGGTGGCCTAAACCCGCTCGAACCATCCTCTGATAATAATGCTCCCGGTGCGCTTGCCAGAACTTTTCGCCGCGTAACAGACGTCTCAAAAGTGTTACAGATGCGTCAGCGATAAAAGGCGCGAACACGAGTGCCGGGAACCAAATGGGCCAGACACCGGTACGCCAGCCCCAGTAGCCTAGGGCGCCGGCCAGAAAACCGAGCGGAATCGAGCCCGCGTCACCGAGAAACAGCCGCGCCGGGTGAAAATTGAGCAGCAGAAAGCCGAGGGCGGCGCCCGCCACCGCCGCGCCGGCCACGGCGAGGTCGGGCAACGGATTCACGCCCATCATCGCCGCGACAGCGTATGCGGCGAAGCCGAACAGCGCCATGCCGCCCGCGAGGCCGTCGGCACCGTCCATGAAGTTGTACAGGTTCGTCAGCCAGACCATCACGAAACCGACGCCTGCGAGCAGCCACCACGGCGCATCGGCAGGAAAAACGACGATCAGTGCGACGACCGCCGCAAGATGCGCCGAGAACCGCACGCGGGCAGGCAAGCCGCGTCGGTCGTCGACCTGAGACAACGCGGCGAGCCCCGCGGCAGCGGCGGCGATCAGCCACAGGTGCGGCGTCAGAACCAGCAGCGCGACGACGCAGACCGGCACGATGCCCCAACCGCCGACGCGCGGCGTCGGCAGCGTGTGGAGCGAACGATCGTTTGGAATGTCGGTGGCGAGGCGCCACGCGAGGCCGGTCGCGAGCAGCATGCGCAGGATGGCCGTCGATGCGATGGCAGCGACCAGCGCCACCGCGATCACGGCGGGCCACGTGGATATCGGGAGAGGCATGTCGGCTACTGTTGTATATCGCGCGAACGATACCATGCCGCCGTGGCTTCGAGGCCCTGTCGAGTCGTATACGGCGGTTGCCAACCCAGTACGCGCTTAATGCGGCCCGTGTCGAGCTGCAGGCTGCCCGTCAGGCGGTCGATCGTCGCGCTGCGGCCAGTCAGCATGCCGAGCGCGCGTAGTGCCGCCGTGGGGACCGGCAGAAGCCGCGCCGGTTTGCCCAGGGCATCGCCCACCAGACGCAGCAGGCCGGTGACTGACGGCGCATCGTCGTCGGCAACGTGGAAGCACTCGCCCGCCGCCCGCGGGTCGGTTGCGCACTGTAGCAGCGCGTCGGCCAGATTGTCGACGTAGACGATGCTGCGGCGAGCGGAGATGGAACCGAGCGGTAGCGGCATCCCGCGTGCGACCGCGTCCATCATCCGCAGGAAATTGGCGGTGACATGCGGGCCATAGACCAGAGGCGGACGCACGACGACGACGTCGAGCCCGGCCGACGTGCCGAAGCACGCGAGTTGCTGCTCGGCCCGCAGCTTCGAGCGGCCGTATGCGTCTTGCGGGTCGGCGGGCCAGCTTTCCGATAGCGGCGCCCCGCCGTCGCTTTCGCCGACCGCCTTGATGCTGCTCGCGTATACGATTCGGCGCACGCCGGACTTGCGTGCGGCTTCGGCGAGACGCAGCGTGCCCGCGACATTGGTCGCATCAAATGCGGCGTCGGGATCGGGCGAGTCGTCGCGCATCACGTGTACGCGTGCGGCGAGATGGATCACGCAATCGGCGGCGAGGTCGGCGGGCCAGGCAGCATCGAGCCCCTCCCAATCGGCGCTGCCGTGCACCCATTCGCGCACGCCATCGATGCATGCGCCCGGGCGCCGCACCAGCGCGGTGACGGTATGCCCGGCGTCCAGCGCGCGACGGCAGACGGCACGGCCGACGAAGCCGTTCGCGCCGGTGATGACCAGACGCATCATCGCAGCCTCCCGTCGGACCTGCTGGCGTCGTCGCAAGACGACGCGAGATCGCCGCGAGCGCCGGGCGCCGCCGGCCTGGCCAGCAACGCGTCGACCTTCTCGACGAGCGGCGCGACCATCCTCTCCCATCCGTGCTCTCGCTCGACGAACGCCCGCGCACGCCGCGCCATCTCGACCGCAAAAGCCTCGTCGGCAACGAGCTGCTCGATGCGTTCGACAAATTCTTCCGGCGTATCCGCGATCAGCAGATCCTCACCGCATTTCGCGCGCAGGCCCTCATGTCCCAGCGACGTGGTGACGACTGGCAACCCAAGCGCCATGTATTCGAGGATCTTGTTCTGCACGCCTGCACCGATGCGCATCGGGCATACACCGACGGCCCCGTCGGACGCCGCCTCCGCGACCGATGCGACCCGACCGGTCACCTCGACGCCATCGTACGCACGAAACCGCTCGGCCAGCGCGGGCGCGATGGACCCTACGAGCCGGAAACGATAATCGCCACGCTTGCGTAGCAGCGGCAGCACGGCCTCCGCAAAGAAATGGCACATGTCCTGGTTCTGGACCGTGCGCATGTCGCCGATGAAGATCAGGACCCGGCTCGCCATATTCCGCACCGTATACGGCAGCCCCGACAGATCCACGCCATTGGAGCAAACCATCACATTCGTCGCGGATGCGCCGGGAAACAGATAGTCGCAGTCGGTCTTCGAAACCAGCACCGACAGGTCGAAATCGTCGACGATGGCACGCTCGTAGTCGAGCAGACGCTTCGCCTCGATACCGAACACACGCGACTTGAGCCCGCGCGCGTTCCTGAGTTGCTTGACACGACTGTAATTGAGCGAGATCGCGTCAGTCATCTCGAGGACGCGCGGCTTGTCCGATGTGCGCACGTACTCGGCGCAACGCACCAGATGGACCAATGCGCCGTCGTGCGACGGCAGCAGCCGGGAGACGGCCGCCGCAAACGCCCCGCTCCGGTAGTACGCCACCTGCAACGGTGTGCGCGTAGGCAATGCGAGCAACGTATTGACGTAGGAGCGCCAGCGCGGCAGATAGACCCGTTCGACCCGATCGAAAACGCCGTCGTCGGGCGGTTCGGCGTGCAGCTCTTCTTCGGTCTCGCACAGGCTCAGCAACGTCAGCGAGTGGTGACGAGACAGCACCCGACACAGGTGATAGATCCGCAACTTGTCGCCGCCGATTACCGGGTACGGAAACCGAGGGGTCAGCACCAGCAGTTTCTTCATGTCCCGACTCATGCCAGACCCGCCCAAAAATCCTGGATCGACGGACGCACTGCGGACTCCGAGTACGTGCGAGCCCGATTCACGCCTTCGCCGATCGCGACCTCGAATCGCGCACTGTCGTCCCATACCGCGCGGATCTGCTCCGCCATGTCTTCAACCGAACGCGGATCAAACTGCAACGCGCAGTCGCCAGCTATCTCGGGCATCGACGTGGTATTGCTGCATACGACAGGCGTGCCGGACGCCATCGCCTCCAGCAGCGGAATCCCGAAGCCTTCGAACAACGATGCAAAGACGAACGCGCGAGCCTGCCGGTACTGCTCGCGCAGTTCTCCGCGCGACACGTAACCGAGCAACTCGACGGCATTCGTCAGCCCGAGCGAATCCGCAAGCCCGAGAAAATGCGCATGATGTTCGGTCTTGATTCCGGCGATCCTGAGCCGCGCGTCGTCACCCAGCGCCGGGCGGGCAATCGCAAACGCCTGTAGCAGACGACCGACGTTCTTGCTCGGCACCTCGCCAGCCACTGTGAACAAGTATGGTTGGCGCGCCATGCGGCTCAACGGAGGCGCAAACCAGTCGTCGGAAATCGTGCACGGAACAACGCGTACGTCCCCCTCGCGCAACTCGAAGTTCTTGACCAGCTCCCGCTGAGTGAATCGCGAGACGGTCAGCACGACGTCGGCCCGACGCACAAGCCGCGGCACCACATGGCGACGATAGAGGCGGCCGACGGTCTGATAAAGCGATCGCGCCGGCGGCAGCACGTGCCAGGGCTCCATATAGATCAGATCATGGATGACCGCGACCACCCGCGTGTTGCCGGTGGACCGCAGCGGCCCGGTGTTATACGGACACAGCAGATAGTCGAGTTGCTGCTCGCGGCACAAGCGCGGCAACTCGACCTGTTCCCACCACGGAAAGAAACCGTGCCCTTGACTCACGCACGGCCATTCGTCGGCATGCACGCCGCTCGGAGCCAGACCCAGCACCGACGCGCTGACCGGCTCCACCAGTTGCCGAGCGAATCGCCCCATGCCGCGGTAGTTGCCCACCATCCAGGTGATATCCACCCCCAACTTCACGCGATACTCCTCATGCGAACCGACTCATAAGCGACGGGGTTCGCCCGGCACGGCGCCGCAGACGATGAACGTGTTGTCCGTACACGCCGGCGACACGAAGCCTACCGCTCCGCGCCAAGAATCGCGCAACCGCGCCGCGCGACCTCGACACCTCGCCGTGCCCTGCATGTTCGACAAACCGCAAACACTGCCTCGGCAAAACCAACGCGCCGCGCGGTACCCATGCCGCCGTACCGAGACTGGCTGTCACCCATGCCCCTCTTCGAACATCCAGCGCAATGTGTTCTCCAGCGGAATGTCCTCAAGCGGCCCGATGGCACTCTGCAACCGCGCATCATCGCCCTGCAGTCGACGCACGTCGTTCGCGCGCACGAATGCGGGATTGACGCGTACCTCGATCGCATAGCCGGCAATCCGTTCCATCATCGAGATCACCGATTTCAGCGACACCGCGCGCCCCGAACAGACATTGAACACGCCGCCGGCCGGCGACAGTTCCAGTAGTCGCCGATAGGCGTCCGCCACGCGACGTACGTCGGAAAAATCTCGCTCGACGTCGATATTGCCGAGTTCGATCTCACGCTCGCCCCGCTGGAAGTGACCGACGATCTTCGGCAGCAAAAACTGCGGTGACTGCCCGACGCCCGTGTAGTTGAACGGACGCGCGACGACAATCGGCAGCTTGTCGCGCCACAGGCGCGCCATGTATTCCATCGCCAGCTTGCTGACGGCGTAATCGTTCGCGGGATTCGGCTCGACCGATTCGTCGATCAGCTCGACCGCCGCGTTGCCATAGATGTTCCCGCTGCTCGCCAGCAACACCGCGCGTGGACGATTCTCCAGATTCGCGAGCGCTTCCAACAGGTTCCGTGAACCGACCACGTTGGTACGATAGATCGCGTCCGCGTCGCCGTGGGCGACGAACGACACCGCCGCAAGATGCGCGACGATGTCTGGCTGCACTTCCGTGACGACGTCCGCGAGCGCCACCGGGTCGCACAGGTCGACCCGATACGTATCGGGTTCGATCGTGTCGGCCCCGTGTGTCGTGCCGAACACGCGATAGCCGGCCGCCCGCAGCGACTGCGCCAGATAGCGGCCGGTAAAGCCGCCGAGGCCCGTTACCAGCGCGCGCGGGACATCAGAACGAGAAGCCGCGCTCATTTCGTCGCAAGTCCGCTTCAACCATCATCGCACACAGCTCCTCGAGCGTCGTCTTCGGCTCCCAGCCCAGCTTCTGCTTCGCCTTCTCGGGATTCCCGATCAGCAGATCGACTTCGGCCGGCCGATGGAACTTCGGATTCACGCGGACCAGCGTCTTGCCAGTGGCGACATCGATGGCGATTTCCTTCTCGTCACTACCCTTGAACTCGAGGTCGACATCAGCCGCCTTGAACGCCATGCGCACGAAATCGCGCACGGTCTCGGTACGGTTCGTGGCCAGCACGAACGTGTCCGGTTCGTCTGCCTGCAGCATGCGCCACATGCCTTCGACGTATTCCTTCGCGAAGCCCCAGTCGCGCTTGGCATCCATGTTGCCCAGTTCGAGGACGTCGAGTTGCCCGAGCTTGATCTTGGCAACGGAGTCGGTGATCTTGCGCGTGACGAACTCGCGGCCGCGCAGCGGCGACTCGTGGTTGAACAGGATCCCGCTGCAGCCGAACATGTCGTAGCTCTCGCGATAGTTCACCGTGATCCAGTGCGCATACAGCTTGGCCACGCCGTACGGGCTGCGCGGGTAGAACGGCGTCGATTCGATCTGCGGGATCGCCTGGACCTTGCCGAACATTTCGGACGTGCTTGCCTGATAGAAGCGGATCTTCGGATTGACGATGCGAATCGCCTCGAGCAGGTTCAACGGACCGATGCCGGTAATCTCTGCGGTCGTGACCGGCTGGTCGAAGGACACGCCGACGAAGCTCTGCGCCGCCAAGTTGTAAACCTCCGTGGCCCCGGTCGTCTGAAGCAGGCGAATGCTCGCCGACAGATCGGTCAGGTCGTATTCGACCAAATGGAGGTTCGGGTGCTTGGCAATGCCCAGTTCCTCGATGCGCCAGAAGTTCACCGAGCTGGTGCGGCGGTAGGTACCGTAAACCGTGTAGCCCTTGTCGAGCAGCAACTCGGCCAGATAAGCACCGTCTTGTCCGGTGATACCAGTGATGATGGAAGTTTTCTTAGACATAATGGTCCTACTTTAAGAATACGCTTCATCGCGCGTGAGAATTTTTGCCAATTGGCGAGCACTCTGCGCCCAAGTCATGAACGGCATACCGCGAGACGAAGGCGCTTGTTGCTTCGCCCGAAGCTCCAGCCATGCCTTGATCTCGGTCGCCAGATCCTGCCCTTCCTGCGCGGAAAAATAAAACGCATGCTCGCCCGCCACTTCACGAAACACCGGCAGATCGCGCGCAATGATCGCCAATCCGTGCTGAGCGGCTTCGATCAGCGGCAAACCAAAGCCTTCGCCATAGGAGGCCGCAATCAGGCACGAGCTTGCGCCATAGATTTTCTCCAAATATACGTCCGACGCATTTTCCAGCCAGAACAGATGGCGCCCCTGTTCCTTGTGCGCTCGCAACCGCGCGACCAGATCCTCGACCATCCACCCCTGTCGTCCCACGACGACCAGGTTGACGTTCTCGTTGTCGCGCCACAGCTGCTCGAACGCATCCAGAACCTGGGCATGCCCCTTGCGGGGTTCCAGCGTCCCAACCATCAGGAACGTCGGGCAATCACGCAGGTGCTGAAGTACCTTGGTGCCGTCGCGCGGGATTTCCGAAGACGTCGTGAAATTCTCGATGTCTGCGCCCAAATGGAACCAGTCGATTTCGAAGGACCGTGCCCGCTGCGGTGCATGCGCCGCCAGCCACGACGACAAATCCGTGGCCACGGCCTGCGAAATGCACAAAGCTCCGTCGCCTTCCGCCACGACATCCAGCCAGCCCGTAAAACCATCGGCAGCGCCCGGAACAAAGTACTGAGGGAGCAGCACACATAGCAAATCGTAGACGACAAACTTGACCTGCACCCCTTGCAATCGCATGTTTTGATAGAACGCCCGCTGTGCCGGAACCACCCGCGGTTGCAGATCCAGGCCGACGAACACGTCTCCCGCCGCATAGTCGATCGGCTCGTCCTGCAGCCAGCCGTCATCGAATCCCATCAGCCTCGCCGTAAAATCGCGCGCATAGCGATAGGAGTCCTTGGTGGTGGCATAAACGGGCTCCACCCGGAATCCGTCGGGCGGAGCATCCAGCCATTCCTTCAGCAGATTGCGCACGACACGCTGGATCCCGCTTCTGGCATCCACCTGCACGAGTTCGGAGATGTCAACCAATAATTGCCGTTTTTCGTTGCGCGGAACGAAGCTCCTCGCCACTGTCAGCGCCCACGTGCGCAACTGGTCGTCGCTTGCTTGACCTGCTCGAAGCGCGATTGCGCGAGACAGTACAATCGGATTCGCATTGGCCCGAAGATAGAATCGCTCGATGGCATCGCGATACTGTCGCGCACAGACGTCGGGCGCATGAGCGGTCACGATGATTTCCCGGGCGCGCGCGCCCATCCGTTGCCGGCGCGCCGGATCCGACCGCAACGTATCGAGCGCGTCGATCAGTTGCTCGTCGGAAAACTCGTCCGGCAGCATCCATACAGCGTCGCGATCCAGGTCTGCCATGCTTCCGTTGGCGTTGACGATCGTCGCCTTGCCGTAGTTCATGCAATCCAGCACCGTTCCCGACGTCTCGCCGCGCGACAGCGTCCGTAACTGGACGCCGACATCGACCGCCGCCAGATACTGGCGGAACATTTGCGCATCGGCCCAACCGGTAATGCGGACCCGGTCCTTCGCGGCCATTTGTCGAATGGTGCGCGCGAGTTTCTCGCCATATTCGGTCGGCTGATTTTCTCCGACGAATATCAGATGACAAGCCCGATCGCGCGCGAGGGACGAGCGGCTCCACGCATCGAGCAGCCGATGATTCAGCTTGGACGGCCCGAGCCCGCCGAACGCGCATACCACGAAGTCGTCCTTGCCGATTCCCAATGCATCGCGCGCTTCCTCGCCGCTCGACGCGGTAGTCGCCTCGCGCATGTGCGGAATCACGGACCATTCGACCGCGTCCCCGCCATACCAGTGGCGGGCCAGTCGCACTGAATTGGGCGAGTGAACAATCACGCCCAGACCCTTCTGGATCACGCCCAAGCTGCACGGATAGTCCCAGACGGCGTCCGCGATGTCCGCGCTCAGATGGCGCGCTCGCAGGCCGCCGTATCCGTGTGCATCGTACAGCGCCTTGGACCACAAGTCGGAACGATTCCCATGAATGGCCATGTGCGCGAGGACGCCCGATAGAAAGAAATCGTGCAGCACAACCACGCCCGGCACGGCTTCCAGTAGCGGAAACATGTACTCGTGGAACGACGAGTTCCCGAAATGATAGAGCACCCGATCGTACGAATCCGCATGCTTGCGCAGCCACGCCGGTGTTTTCACCGAGACGTGCGCGAACGGACCTGACTGAATTTCCGTCGCTGCATCCCGGTCGACGATCACGTCGATATCGTAAAAGCGCGCCAACTCGGGCAGCAATTCCGAACTGTAGTCCGCAATCCCCGTGCGGGCCGGCGGCAATGGCGACACGTACGCCAGTTTTGGACGTCGCGACTGGCCTTCCGGCTCGCGCGCTTCGGCGAGCCAGGCCTCACGCCGCCGCTCCATTGCATCGAGCGCGCACCGTCCGCTGCGATCCCACGAGAACTTCCCGGCCTGGCGCTTTCCGTGTTCGACCAGCGCCTGACGATAGTTTTCATCCGTCAGGCCACGCTGCATCTGGTGCGCAATCGCATCGTCGGATTTGGGATCGAACAGCGCATCGTCCCAGCCAATGACCTCGGGAACGCTCGACGTATTCGCGCCGATTACAGGCGCGCCGCAACGCATCGCCTCCAGCACAGGCAAGCCGAAACCTTCATGCCATGAAGGAAACACGAACAAGCGGCACAAGTTGTAAAGGGCCAACAGATCCTCGTCGGGCACAAAACCTGTGCACACGACATCGGCCGCTTCGAGGCCGACTTGCTTGGCCAGGCGCATCAATGCATCGCGGCTCGCCGGCTGAATGGAGCATACGATCGCCAACTGGTGCGACTGCCGCAACTCGGGCGGTAACAAGGCGAACGCGCGGATCATGCCCTCGACGTTCTTGCGATGATCGATACCACCCGTATACAGCACGAACGGTTTTGTCAGACCATACTTGCTCCGCAACGCCGTTTCGCGCTGGGAAGAAATCTGCTCGGGACGGAACCATGCATCGACATCGGCGGACATGTTGACCGACCACTCGGACGCGAGATCGAGATGTTCGATCCCTTCCGAGCGCGACGATTCGGAGATGGCAAGCCAGAGATCCGCGCGGCGCAGATGTTCGATTTTCTCCAGGTACCAATCCTTGAAAAGAGGATTCTCGAGATAAGGCTTGGCATAGAGATATGGAATCAGGTCGTACAGCGTGACCGCGACCGGAACATTCGTCTGAAGCGCGTGGATGCTTGTGATCGAATCGTCGCCGAAGCCTTCGAAGTAGCTGGCGATATAAATGAAATCCGGCCGCAGGCTCGTCAGAAACGCTTCATAGGTCAATTCACTGGACTCTCGGCGCCAGCGATTGGCTTTATCTGCATGGGCGACGGGCGCTGCCGAATACCAGACGTGAATGTTTCGCTTCGGCAGCAACGCTTCGAACTGCCCGCGCAGGATGCGGGCGGACTCCTCGAACGCGCCGTTGAGCGCCAGTACGATTTCGTGATCGCCGCGATTCCGGATCATCGCTTTGACGATGGACTCGGTGTAACGGCCCACGCCGCGATTGCGCGAATTGAGGCTCTGCGCCCCTTGCATGTCAACAACGATACGCATTATTCAATATCCCCATTGTCGGGCGCGAAGGCTGACTTCAGTGCCATGTACGCTTCGCGCGCGCGGGGTGTCAAACCATCATCGTCTATCGGCCTTCTATGCACCCGCTGCATAGGAGCCCCAACGATAATCCGAACGAGCCGATGCTTCACGCCGGGCATCGCGCCTAGCACTCGCACCGCCAATCGCCGCAGGCGGGGATTGCGGTTAACGTATGCGACGCTTTTGAACAGCACGCGCCGCATGCCGGATTTGCACGCCCCTTTCGCGCTACGAGCGAACGTGACGGCGTTTCGCATGGGCGCAGTGATACGCCATGACGTGCTGCCATAGACTGCCTGCAATTGCCCGGCGGTGTGCTGTGCTTCGTCGTGGACCCGCTTCAGTTCGCCGTTCACTTGCCCCAGGTCGCTCCGGACACGCCCGAGGTCGCGCCGGACCTGCCCCAGTTCATCGACAGCTTGCGTCAGTTCGCTGCGGGTGCGGGTCAGCTCTTCGTGGATCAAGCCCAGCTCGCCATGAAGGCGCCGCACTTCGTCGTGGGTCCGCTGGATCTGTTCGGCGGCGTGCTCATGCTGCCGGGCGGCTCCTGCGTCGAAACGCGCGGCAAGCTCGGCTAACGACAGCCCATAATCCTCATCGAACGCTTCGTCGAACAATCCGGCCTCTGCTTCGCTGCAGGATTTCTGGGCAACGATCGCGTAATCCGGACTTACACCGCCCAGTACATCGAGAAGACGAATCCGCGCGCCAGCCTCGTGCAACGCAGGAGGTTCCTGCAGCCGAAGCTGCTTGACTCTGGCAAATCCGGCATGCTTGCCGAGGAAACTCAGGAGTTCAGAAGGAATCGGCCGATTGTGGCTGGGATCCAGATAGAAATTGCAGCCCGCAACGACGACATTTTCCGGGTTCGGCGTCTCGAGGATCAATAGCCCGCCTGGCTTGAGTACGCGCAACGCTTCGCTGACGACTCTCCGAACTTGCTCGAACGGCACATGCTCGACGACGTGAAACGCCGACACAAGCGCATGGCTATTCGAATCAAGCGCCGCAAGATACTCGATAGCGTCGCCCTGCAATACGGGCAGACCGCGCTCCCGACATGCTTGCAGCATATCGACATCGAGGTCCACGCCGAGCGCGTTGAACCCCGATTCGACCATCAGTTCCAACCATTCACCGCGACCGCAACCCAGATCGAACGCCTTCCCGCCCGGATGGAGCGTCGCAAGGGGCGCAATGAACGGCTGGTATTTCGCCAGCCGACTTTTGATCAGTTCCCTTGAGCCTCGATGCTGATCTTCAAACGCGCGATAAAAGCTATCCACTACGGCAAACTCCTCACCATCGTCTGCAGGCAGGCCACACTGACGAAATTATCCATCACCGGCAAGCAGAGCCGGGTGAAGCTCAGCTTCTTGATCAGATCGACGTTGTCGATAAACACGCTATGGGCGCGGCCGGCAATTCTGACGCACGTGCTCCGCGGCAACATGCGTGCATACAGGTGGATGCTGTACGCGAAGCCGTTGTCGACATCAGACAGCCGGGCACGCCCGCCCAGCGAACTGATCATCGTCGCTCAAAAACAGCCCAGGCCGCGCCATGAAGCCCGGCGAATCCACTGGGCTTTCATCGTTCCCGGCATCAAGCCCGTCCGTACACGTCTTGGAAGCGAACGATATCGTCTTCTCCCAGGTATTCGCCGCTTTGCACCTCGATCATCACGAGGTCCAGCACGCCGGGATTCTCCAGGCGGTGCTTGTGACCGGCAGGAATGTAGGTGGATTCGTTGGTTCGAACGAAGATTTCCTGATCGCCGTTGACGACCTTGGCCATCCCGCACACGACGATCCAGTGCTCGCTGCGATGATGGTGCATCTGCAAACTGAGGCTCGCGCCAGGCTTGACTTCGATGCGCTTGATCTTGAAGCGCGGGCCTTCCTCAAGCACCGTGTAGGTACCCCACGGGCGGCTCACGGTGCGATGCAGTTTGTACGCGTCGTGATTCTGCTTCTTCAGCCGAGCGACAACCTGTTTCACGTCCTGCGCGCGATCCGGATGCGCAACCAGCAGCGCGTCCGGCGTATCGACGATCATCAGGTCGGCGACGCCAACCGCAGCCACGACGCGATCCTGACTTTGCACGTATGTGTTCCGGCTGTCGACGAAGATCGCCTCGCCGACGGCCCGGTTGCTGTCCTGGTCGGGCGCGACCAGCTCGCGTACGGCACTCCACGAGCCGATATCGCTCCAGCCGAAACTGGACGGCACCACCACCACTTGGGACGAACGCTCCATCACCGCATAGTCGATCGAGATGTCGGGCATCTTCTCGAACGACTCGGCAGGAATCTCGAGCATCTGTGCAGAGCCTTTGTCCGCTTGCAGCGAGGCCCAACATGCATCGGCGGCCGTGGCAACGTCGGGAGCGTGACGCGCCATCTCGTCGAGAATGACGCCGGCCTTGAAGCAGAACATGCCCGAGTTCCACAAGTAGTTGCCCGCCGCAACATATTCGGCGGCCTTCACAGCGTCGGGTTTTTCGACGAAGCGCAGCGCGGCGCGGCCGCCACCGACGCTCTCACCGGCTTCGATGTAGCCGAAGCCCGTGTCCGGGCTCGTCGGCACGATCCCGAACGTGACCAGCTTGTCCTGCTTCGCCAGTTCGACCGCGCTTGACACGGCGGCCGCGAAACCTTCCTGGTCTTGCACCAGATGATCGGCTGCGAGCACCAGCATCAGCGCATCGCGACCGTATTTGTCCGCTACATGATGCGCCGCCATCGCCACCGCAGGGGCGGTGTTGCGGCCGGCGGGCTCGAGCATGAACACACCGGACTGCTGATTGCCGAGCGCGGCATAGCCGAACTCGTCCTTGCTCATGAAGTAGTAGTCGCGGTTCGTGACCGTCAGGAGTTCTCCGCGCTGCGCTGCCGCATCGCCGCCAACCACCGCTGCCGCCCGCCGGTAAGTTTTCACGAGCAAGCTCTCGCCGTCGGCGAGCTTCATGAAAGGTTTGGGATGCCCTTCGCGGGAAACTGGCCACAGTCGGGTGCCAGCACCACCGGACAGGATGACGGGGATTAACATCACATACACTCCAGAGATTTAGTAGCCGTTGGCAAGGTCAACGCCTTCGCCATTTGCCTCATTACACTACCGGCATCGGTGTAGGCCGGCCAAACCGGACCAAAACGCGAATTATAGCCGGCGAACTACTTTCCCCGGAAACTGCCGGGCCGCCGAACAACCGCGGGGAAAGGGGCCCGACCTTCATGCGGGCCGCCGGCGAACGTCACCATGACCGCTCATTCGCTCAAGCACAACCGCAATGCATCGCGCCAATCCGGCATCTGCATGCCGAAGACCTCCGCCAGCTTCCCCAGCGCCATTTTCGAATTGGCCGGCCGCTTCGCGGGCGTCGGGTAGTCGTCCGAGGAAATCGGCACAACCCTCGGCGCATGAGAAGCCATGGCGATACTGAATATCGCCTCGGCAAAGCCACACCACGAAGTCGCTCCGGCAGATGTAAGGTGATAGACGCCGGCCCGGCGCGCCCACCAGTCGGTGTCGCCCGACGCGGCGGCCTGGGCGATGATGTGCGACGTCGCGGCGGCGATGGTCGCCGCCCAGGTCGGCGCGCCGACTTGATCCGCGACGATTCGCAATTCCGGGCGCTCGGCACCGAGCTTGAGCATCGTCAGGAGGAAGTTCCTGCCGCGCCGGCCATATACCCAACTCGTGCGCAGGATCATGTGCGCACATCCGGTCGCGGCGATCGCCTGCTCACCCTCCAGCTTCGTCGCCCCATACACGTTCAACGGATTCGGTGCGTCGGTTTCCACATACGCGCCCACTTTCGTGCCGTCGAACACATAATCGGTCGAGTAATGAATCAGCGTGCCACCGCTACGCGCCGCTTCTTCAGCGAATACGCGCGGCACATCGACATTCAGCCGTCGCGCGAGCTCGACTTCGCTCTCCGCCTTGTCCACCGCCGTATAAGCGGCCGGATTCACGATCAGTGCCGGCTTCAGATCTCTCGCGAAAGCACGCACCCGATCGAGATCGGCGAGATCGAGCACCGAACGGTCACACGGCACCACTCGGCCGAGCCCCTGGAGCGCCCGCAACAATTCGAAGCCGATCTGACCGGTTACCCCGGTCACGAGAATCGTGGGCGTGTGCCTTGTGTCCTGTTTCAAGCGTAGACCTCGGCTTCGCTGAGTCGTGCCCCTGCGGCGTCCTTGGCCGCCAGCAACGGGTCCACATCGACCGGCCATTCGATGCCGATTTCCGGATCGTTCCAGACGATACAGCGCTCATGCTCGGGATACCAGTAGTCGGTCGTCTTGTACAGGAACTGCGCAGCGTCGGACAGTACGACGAAACCGTGCGCAAAACCAGGTGGAATCCAGACTTGCCGATGATTCTCGGCCGACAGGACGACGCCAACCCACTTGCCGAAATCCGGCGAGCTCCTGCGGATGTCGACCGCAACGTCGAATACCTCGCCCTCCACGACGCGCACAAGCTTCCCCTGTGCATGCCGAATCTGGTAGTGCAAACCACGCAGCACGCCCTTTGCGGAGCGCGAATGATTGTCCTGAACGAATTCGACGCCAGCCGCCACGTGCTCCGCAAACTCGCGCGCATTGAAGCTTTCATAAAAATAGCCGCGCGCATCGCCGAACACCTTCGGCTCGACGATTTTGACTTCCGGCAGCGCGGTTGCCGTTACTTGAATTGCCATGCGACCTGATCCGAAAGAAGGTGTTCGAGATAACGCCCGTAGCTGTTCTTTGCCAGCGGCACGGCCAGCCTGCGCAACTGATCTGCGTCGATCCACTGCCTGCGATAGGCAATCTCTTCCGGGCAGGCCACGACGAGCCCCTGCCGCTTCTGCAACGTTGCGATGAACGTCGCTGCTTCGATCAGCGAATCGTGCGTGCCGGTATCGAGCCATGCGTAGCCGCGGCCCATGATCTCGACGTCGAGTTCACCCGCAGCGAGATAGCGGGAATTCACGTCGGTGATCTCGAGCTCGCCGCGCGCGGACGGCTTGATGCCGGCGGCGATGTCGCACACCTGGTTGTCGTAGAAGTACAGGCCGGTCACCGCATAGTTCGAGCGCGGCACCGCCGGCTTCTCCTCGATCGACAGCGCGCGAAAGTCCCTGTCGAATTCGACGACGCCGTAACGCTCGGGATCCTGTACGTGATACGCGAACACGGTCGCGCCCGACTGCTTCGCGTCCGCACGCTCGAGCTGTTTCGCCAGATCGTGCCCGTAGAAGATGTTGTCACCGAGAATCAGCGCCGACGGATCGTTGCCGATGAAATCCCGCCCGATGATGAACGCCTGCGCGAGCCCGTCCGGCGACGGCTGCACCGAATAGCGGATATTCATTCCCCACTGGCTGCCGTCGCCGAGCATCGCCTCGAAGCGAGGCGTATCCTGCGGTGTCGAAATGATCAGAATGTCGCGAATTCCGGCCACCATCAGCGTGGACAACGGATAGTAGATCATCGGCTTGTCGTAGACCGGCAGGAGCTGTTTCGATACGACATGCGTGATCGGATACAGCCGCGTGCCGGAGCCGCCCGCGAGAATGATGCCTTTACGTGCCATCGACCATGCCCTCAAGTACGTTGCGCGTAATTCGTCTCGACCCAGTTGCGATATTCGCCCGACACGACGTCGTCAACCCACGCCTGATTATCGAGATACCAGCGGACAGTCTTCGCCAGGCCCGTCTCGAACGTCTCTGCCGGCTTCCACCCTAGTTCGCGCTCGAGCTTGCGCGCGTCGATCGCGTAGCGGCGATCGTGACCGGGACGATCCGTCACGTAGGTAATCTGGTCGCGATAGGAACCCGCCGCCTTCGGACGCGCGCTGTCGAGCAGGTCGCAGAGCGTGTGCACGACGTCGAGATTCTTTTTCTCGTTCCAGCCGCCGACGTTGTATGTCTCGCCCGGCATGCCACGCACAAGCACCTCGCGGATCGCACTGCAATGATCGCCGACGTACAGCCAGTCGCGCACGTTCTGGCCGTCGCCGTAGATCGGCAGTGGCTTGCCCGCAAGTGCGTTCGCAATCATGAGCGGAATCAGCTTCTCGGGAAACTGATATGGGCCGTAGTTGTTCGAGCAATTCGTCGTCAGCGTCGGCAAGCCGTAGGTATGGTGATAGGCACGCACGAGATGGTCAGAGCCGGCCTTGGTCGCCGAATACGGGCTGTTCGGCGCGTACGGCGTCGTTTCGGAGAATTGGGGATCGGTCGAGGACAGCGAGCCGAATACCTCGTCGGTCGACACGTGCAGGAAGCGAAATCCGGCCTTGTCGGTATCGTTCAACCCGCTCCAGTACGCGCGCGCCGCCTCGAGCAACGTAAACGTGCCGACGACGTTGGTCCGCACGAAATCGGCGGGACCATGAATCGAACGATCAACGTGGCTCTCGGCTGCGAAGTGTGCGACGGCGCGCGGCTTGTGCTCGGCAAACAGTGCGTCGAGCGCGGCCCGATCGCAAATGTCGACACGCGCAAACACGTGCTTCGGATTACCACTCAGCGACTGTAGCGTGCGCAGATTGCCTGCGTAGGTCAGCTTGTCGACATTGAGCACGGGCTCGACGCTGTGGTGCAGCCAATCGAGAACAAAGTTGGCGCCGATAAAACCCGCCCCCCCCGTCACCAGGATCATGAGACTTCCTTTAGAAATGTGCGGCCCGCCCGGCGGGCGCTCATCGCATGACATATCACGGGTGGCAACGCCCGAGCCACGTCAGGTCCCGGATTTTAACCGGTCGCCATGATCGTCACTGTCACGAAGTGCTAATTTTTGCGAGAAAAAGGCAATTATAGGAAATTGCGCGAAGCAAGACTCATGCGGGTAACAAATTGATACAAGGCCCGGCCCGTGCATCGGCGAAACAATCAACCGGTTGAAGTGGCGTTAAGATCGCTCCCGATATAGCATTCTGTTCTACCGACCCGCCGGCTTTGCAACGTGCCCCGTACCCGTCACTCGGCGTAAACTGCGATGCAAGTAAGCGTCCGGCGACTGCGATTGCTCAGCACTGAGCGAACAAGCCGTGATCGTGCCCCGCCCACAGGCCCCCACTATTGTCGCGCCTCACTTTGACCCCGCAACTTGCCGCCGCGCGTAAGCAATGCGAGGCGTTCACTGTCGAAGCAAAATGGCGGGTGCTTGCTCACGATCTTTGACCGGCCCTGACCAGTATGCCGGGAGCCGGCGTCAGGATCGCCGCCACACTCCTGACCGCGGTCTCCCGGAAAGTCTTCAGTTGCCCATCTGCCTACGCCGACCTTACCCCGTCATCCGACGCTCGGGCTCGCCGATACGCGGTGAGCCTCCGTCCGGACGCGACAACAAGGTGCTCAAGCGCCTTGCTCCTATCTGCCTTCCTGGCATCGCGAGACCGTCTCGCGGGCTTACTACGCCCGCGTCAGAGTCAAGCGCTCGTTGCGCTCTCACGGCGACGCCGCGATGTTCTGTCCTCCATGCTGCGAACGGCACTGTTTACCAACCCAAGTCAACCCCGAGCGCTTGATGAAACACATAGCCCCCGCCTTATTGGACGAGCGGGAATTTGCTAGGCATACACCCAGCCGTGACGTGATGAAACACGACCATTCAGCAAGCGCGACCTGCTAAAGTCGCTCCATCCAGTTACGATAGGCCGCCGCACGCGTCAGAAAGTACGGCCGAATCGCATAGCCCAAGGTATCAAAAATTCTTCGATGCCTTCTGTAGATGCGAATGGCGTCTTGAGGGACAATCAAACGGCGCCAGAGCCCCGGGCTTCCTTGCCATCCGTGGCGGTTCGGCGTCGCACGCATCTTGTCGATACTGAGGTGCGCCAGCCAGGGAACAACATCCTGTGCACTGCCCCCTAATGCGGCGATTTGATTGCCAAGCACCACTTCAGGGTTCGCAACGGCATCTTCGTATCGAAGGCGAAGCACCTCGGGATCGTTCCACCATTGATACGTGATCGAAAGCAGATCTTCGGCGCCCATGCCAAGAGCGTACTCGAGAAATTCGGCGGAGGACGGGCTGGCATTCGCCAATTCCCCAGGCAATTTCACATTCCCCTCAAGCCATCGGCTCGTTCCCGGTTCGTATCGAATGTAGTGCAGCGCCGACACGAGAACGTCGAGCGGATGTCTTGCTACCGTCAATATTCGGAATTGATTCGCGCGAAGCCAAGCTTGAAAGTTCGGTTCGCGATACCAATGGATCTGAAGAAAACACCTCGGCGGTAAAACGGCCGGAGCATCGAGATAATTGTGAATCGCGATCTCCTGCATGGACAGTGCGCCCGCGAGCGTCGATCTGATCCACGAATTACCGCTCCGCGGGGAACTCACCACCGCGATACGCAAAATTTCACTAGACGGGCGATCCTGAGCGTTGGTGGACAAACTATCTCCTGTAACTCGCATATACACTCTAAAAACCAAAGGTCTCACACAGTCGCTTCAATCCGCGACGTTCCTCCCCCACGCTCGTATCGCCGGCCGGTGTTGGAATCAAACGTCCCGCCACAACCGACAATCTGTCGATAGGCCGTACCGATTCGACTGACCGGCGGCACATCGTGCGGTGCGACACCGTAAGCGCTAATACAGCGTCACGCTTAAGACACAAGTCACCAGATAGGCCTGGTGCACTTGTCACGCAGACCCACTAGCTTTGTCATGCGCACCGGCACTTGCTTGTCGACTCCACTTGTTTTCCATCAGGCCCAGCGACTAAGCCCAGCGCGCGCTCGACGCTGCGCATGCCCCTCGGCGCCAAACGCAAAGCAAGCATTCAGTGACGTGAGGACTCACCCTCTTCGGCGGAACAGAAAACCAGTTCGATGTCCGGATTCATGTACGACACTGCTGTCGAAACATTGCTGACAATGTGGAGAAGCACATTGCAATGCGCCATGGTCATCGCATCGCGAATCACTTCCCAAGCCATCCTAATGTTCCAGTTATCCGGATTTGCAGCGACCAAGTGTTGCACCTGAAAGCCTTCTGCACGGCGCTCCTCTGCCCCCAACTGGTCGTAGCGTGCATCTTCAGCCTCGGTTGTTCGACGGACATCCTCGTAGCAAAAGATCTTGTCGCCAAATTCTTCCTTGAAGACGTTGATTACTCGATCCTGATCCGTCGCAAGAAATACCGCCCAGCCCGGAGAATCCTTTTCAAATCCACGAGCCTCGAGCTGGCGCTTAATCCCGTCTATATACGATTGGATGTGTGCGATTTTTCCGCTCGGCTGCTCGATCACGTGGCTCGGATGCTTGACGTGCGCCGCAATCATAAACTTCCCGGCAAAGTTCGCCCGGAATTCATCCAATTCGCGCTGGTATCGAGGGCGCAAATGCACATGATCCCTGAACACCGTGTTGTATTGCGAGCGAATACGAGAAAATTGACCGCTCTTATACAATTTATACGCGTGGACATAAGTAAGTTGCGGCTCACGTTCATGATTGAACACCGCGGCAGGTGGACGCCCCTTTGCGTACAGGAAGCCCTCGTCGTCCATATCTGCGTCGCTGAGGCCGTAGAGCGGCTCGAACAGTTTGGACCAGACATTTCCCTCGTTCGGGCGCCCATAGCAAAAGCTCATGAATTGAGCCGTACCTACGCGCTTGATCATGCGATCCACGTTCCAGTCTGGCAAGACCATGTGACACCGCTTGTCACGCTGATCCCACACCAAATGGCTCATGAATGTGTTGAATACCGAAAAGAAGCCGCCGTCATGAGACTGCACAACGGTACGATCAACACCAGGAAGTGATGCAGAACGATGTCCCAGAAGCCGCTCCACGGTCGCTGGCAATTCGGCCGGCAATCTGGTAAAGCGTGAACCGCATTGCCGGGGCCGAAACGACCGAAGTTTGGTATCGATCAACTCGCCGTAATTCAGCTCCAGACCAGTAAAACTGAACTCGGCGGCGAGTTGCCGCCGCGCACGGACCGTCGTCGCACTTATGCCGGACGAAATGTATTCAAAAGCGTCCGTGAGTGCCATGCTGATGTCGTCGATATCCGCAGCAAATTGCCGGCCGACGACGAGATTATCGATTTCGGGGTAGCGTGCCGGCATCGCAATAGTAGCCGGTATAGCAAAAACGCCAGGCGTCGAAATCAGATCGTTATGACCACCAACAGCTGTTATCGCGAGTACTTTCCCCAATGCGAGGGCTTCTCGCGGCCCGATGGAATATCCTTCACCGCGGGAGCAATTCACGAAAACATCACAATCCTCGATCAGCGAATTTTTCTCTTGATCAGTCAGGGGAGCACAACTGATGACAATATTCGTTGCCTTTCTAGAGTCGACCAGTTTCTTGACGCGCTCAAAACTTGAGCCGATCGCGAGATTTGAATGTATCGTGAGCTCCACGTCCTGTCGATCACCGAAAGCACGAATGAACCCCTCAACAAGCGCCTCGACACCTTTACGGGCATGAAATGCTGCAATCGAACAGAATTTGATCTTACCACCCGACGAAGCCCGATAGGGGCGGCTCAACAGTCCTTCAATGTCCAAGGCGAGTGGCAGCGTACCCATCCCTATCTCGACGCCCGATTTCCGAGCCACGTCTTCCAAGTGCCGGCTCATGAAGAGCGCAAAATCGAAGTGCTCGTTAAGGACTTTGACCCATTGAGACGGTAGCTCATCGGAGTCGTAAGCGATATGAGCAAATCGCAATGCACCGGGCGGAACCAGGGTGTAATTCACGTCATACGCGCCGTTCCATAGCACGTCCGTATAGAAGACAACCTTCGCCTGCGAAAGATCGGTGCAAACCGGGACCACCGTTCCGTTCGGCAGTACGATTTCGCGCTCAGTACGGAGATGTGGCTCGGTCGGAAAAATGGAAACAGCATAAAATCGGCTCAACATCTCACACGCTGCATAAGTCACAGCGCCAATTCCAGTCCCGAAAGTACAGCGACCAATGACGCAAATCGAATTCGATACCAAAATTTGCTCCATTAATACTGGGATCGGCGTTGCATCATGCGCTTTATGCAACGCAGCGGGCCGGTCAATTTCCACGATGTACTCTGAAGCACCGCATGCAGCGCGGCCGACACACGCTCCTCTTGTAAGCGGAGCGGACCGATCATGTGCTCAAGTTCGTCGACCTTCGCCTGCAGGCGTCCCCTTTCCTGGTTCGACCAAGCAACATGTCTGGATGATTCGTCGATCCTTTCCTGCAAGCGCACTCTTTCCTGGCTCAGCCAAGCAGCATGTCTGGATGACTCGAACAGTTCCTGGTAAGCCGTGTCGCGCTCCGCGCTCAGCACCTGTCCGGACTTTTCACTCTCGGTCAATCGCGCGCGCAATTCGGCCAATTGGGCGCGATGATTCTCCAAATCTCCCTCACTTGCCGCAACCCGCGCCTTGAGTTGGTCGATCTCGTCGTGCGAGATGTTGGAATTCTTCACGACACAATCTTGGCTTGTGTCTTTCAAAACAACTTGCGACGCCTGCTCGTCATGCGGCTGATCGGTCATGTTGTGATATTTGCTGTTCAATCGCACCTCTAATTCTTCTCGTGCGCCCTTTTCCAAAGACCATCCCTCATGAGCCTCTTGCAGCTGCTTCCGCGATTCAATGAGCTGCTGCTCCAGATCCGTCGTACGCCGAATCATGTCGGACTCCGATGCCCGAATAAATCCGTCAAACCAGTTTGGCGGAACCATAAAGGCGTGTTTCAATTCATCCATCTTTTCCGCCGACACGTAGAAGCGATTCAGACCATCGAAATAGACGAAATGATATTTAGCTTCCAGCAAAAGGGCTTCCCAGCCGTCATGCGACGGTATCTGGGAATTCGGCTCCGTGGCCTCGACCAGGATGATCCAGGGGCGAAAGGTATTGAAATCGGCACTCGCCAGCACCTCTCTCTCGTTACCTTCAACATCAATCTTGAGGAAATGGACCGGCCTCTCGCCGACATACGTCGCGCATATATCGCGCAATGTCGTGACCGCAACGGTTACCTGGCTGATGTCCCAGTTCGCGCTCCTATACCCTTCGGCAAGTTTTTGAATGCCCGTCGAAATCCCGTTACCGCCATCCACTGCGAAATACTGGGCGACCGTCTGCTTGTTCTCCACGGCAACTTGTAGATTGACGTCTTGAGGTCGCGCCTGGGCCAGTCTATCGAACGGCCCAGGCATCGGCTCGATGTTTATGCCACGCCAGCCACGCTCGTAGAATGCTGCGGTTACCGAATCTGCATATGGCTCGGCTGCGCCGACATCTATGTAGAATCCGCGATCGACTTTAGCGAGCGCGCGCCGGAGCATCACATCTTCATAGTTCTGCGCGTACGATACAAATTTCATCGATCAAACAACTCGAATGACCACACGTTAGAGAGATGGTGTGCGGTCCCTTTACACGCAAGCACACCAGGGGCAATGCCATGCAATTACTTTCTGGCAGACGCGACGTTCTTGCAATACCAGTCGTAAGTAATCGCCAACGCTTCGTCGAACGAGAGTCGAGGCTTGAAGCCCAACGCCGTCAGACGCGAGATGTCGTATGCACGCAGTTTTTGGCCATCCGGCTTTGTCGCATCCCATTCCACGCTGCCGCTGAAGCCCGAAATCTGGCAAAGCGTGTCGACCGTATGCCGAATCGTGTGCGATTGACCGGTCGCCAGATTGATTGCGCCCGTGTGATTTTCGGCGATAAGGCGAAGCGCGTACGCAGCGTCGCCACTGAAGAGAAAGTCCCGTTCAGCTTTCCCAGACCCCCAGACGGAAATGGGCTGCCCTAGAACAGATGCACGATAGAACTTCGACACAAGCGACGGAATGACATGTCCGAATTTCTCGTCGAACTTGTCGTGCGGACCAAAGAGATTGGTGGATACGCAAAATGCGTAGTCCATTCCGTATTGATCTTTGTAGGCCTCGAGCTGCGCAAGCATACCGCGCTTGCTGTGTGCGTACGGAGCCTCGGAATGATGCGGCGCCCCAACCCAGATTTGCTCCTCGGACATCGGGAGACGGACCTGATCAGAGTAAATGGCCGTCGAGCCCATGGCGACAAACTTCTTGCACCCTGTCTGACGTGCAGCCTCGACTACGTTGGTGTTGATTCGAACGTTGTCCAGATACGCGATGCCCCGATTGGACATATTCCCCATGATGCCGTACACCCGCGCCGCCATATGGAAAACGATAGTCGGGCGCAATTCATCGAACATTTTTTCAGTCGCGCTCTGATCTCTAAGATCGACGTCACTGCTCGTGATTGCGACGACGTTCGAGTAGCCCGAGTCCGCCAATTCCTGCTTTAATGCGTGGCCGATCACCCCACCAGCGCCCGTGATCAAGACGCTTTCTTCAGATTCCGCCATTCCAAAACTCTCCAAATTTTAACCATTTGCTTTCCCGTCAACACTTCGCGACCGCAATCGACTTCAACGATGGAATAGCACATGATGCTGCAAACGTTACAACCCCAACAATTATACAGACACTACGCTACCGACGACCTGACCCTCCCAAGGAGACGACAGCAAGTGCGATGCGTCGTGGGCCTCAACACAATTGCTCGCCGCGCGGTGGCAGGGCGACGGAGACGGAAGTCGTCAATCTCCAAAGACAGATGTAACCTGCAGGGGATCGCCGGCCACGAGCACAACCCAGCACTTGTGCATGTGGGCGATTTCGGGCACAACGTGCGCCTGCCTTTCCCGGTTGTCCCCGCAACCCATCACTGTCGCGACCCCAAAACCACCGATTCGCGGCAGTACGGCGGAAGTACCCATAACGCGGCTGCGGTGGGTGGCCGGTCGGTGTCCTTGATGGCCGCATTAGCAGTGCGAAACAATTGGACGGTCGCTCGTCGCGCAGCACACGGATCCGCGTCTCGCTCACGACCGATTTGACATGCGCAAGCTTGATCGAATTGCCCGATCCGTTATTGACCATAACGATTTCAAAGTGCGGGGTACTGCGTCTTCGCGACAATACTGCCGACGCAACGACGAGTCAGGTGCAGGCCGCAGTGTCGGAAGGGTGAGGCTCACAAGAGGTGGCACGGACTTCTGCGAGTAGCGGGCACGGCCGATTCGCCCCGTCTATTCGACGGAACCCAGATGCCGCGCCGCAGGAAATGCTGGTTCAGCGGGCGCTCGCCGCCCTCGATCGGACACGGCCTCGCGTCGGCAAGCGAAGCCGCACCCGCGGCTAGCACGCGTCGCCAATACAGTCGCTGTGGAATGTTGATGGATGCCGGCTGCATCGAACTGCTCGATGCAGCGCAACGCAAAGTCGTAATCCAGCGAACCTTCGAAGCCGACATGAAGTCCGCCCCTTCTCCGGGAGCCGTTTGTGGAGCGCGTCCAGGCGGCAAAACATGCTCTGCGAATAGAAGAGACACGAGTCCCAGGCACATTCGAAATACGGGTCGTGACAAACGCCAGACGCGTCTATCTTGTCGTCGTCAGAATATGTAAAGAACCCACTGCTTCGCCACAATCGCGTCGACCATGATCGCGCGACAACATCGTCCCGCACTGCCATCTCGCGGAGGACACACATCGAATGGATGAACTGGACTGGATGAATCGTGCCACGCATGCTACCTGGCAAACCGTGACGGATCGCGTCGCCGGCACCACTCTGCGATGCGGCACGCGTGCCGATCGCGTGCTCTCAGCAGAATCGGCAACGCTCCGAGAAACGCGAACCGTGCGCCGCCGACATCAAGTTGCCCAGTGACGCAGAGGTCGTTATCCGCAATGCGGGGGAAATGATGCAGAAAGGCCACAATGAGGTAGCCGGGCACTGCAGACCATCAACGATCACTAGGTCAAAACATGCTGTGTGCGCAACAATCATGCGCTCGGCCTCGGCACATCGCGCGCCAGCGACGACTCGGGAACCGCCGTGTGGGCGGCTTGTACAGGTGGGGCGCCGCCGCAACCTATATTCTTGCGCGCACTCGTGAAGTACATCGCTCAGATATCGAGCAATTCGCTGTCCTGAACGGAGATGTCCGGCGGCATGGCCGGCCCAGCACGACAAGACGCAGGCAGCCGATCGCACTCCGCCAGGAGTGGCTCGTCGCCGGACATCGTTCCGTCGTGTGCCGCCGCCATCACGCATGCACGCCTGGCCGGTCGATACGCTCAGCCTGTTGTCGCCTCATAAGCCGACACGACCTCTTCCGTCGGCCCGAAAGCGCGTACACGGCCACGCTCCATCCAAAGGACCTTGTTGCATACTTTGCGGATTTCGGAGTTCGAGTGCATCGCCAGCACGACGATTTCCGCACGGCTATGCAGGTCCGCCAATCGCGCTTCGGCCTTGTGCATGAACGATGCGTCGCCGACTCCCATTACCTCGTCGAGCAACAGGATTTCGGCATCGACTGCCGTCGATACTGCAAACGCGAGCCGCACCTTCATCCCGCTGGAGTACGTACGGATCGGAAGGTCCAGATAATCGCCGAGTTCGCAGAATTCCGCGATGTCGCGCTGTTTCGAACGAATCTCCGCATCGGACATGCCGAGCAGCAGCCCTCGGAGCCGGATGTTCTGCATGCCGGTCGAGTTCTCGTCCATACCGAGGCCGATATCGAGGAGCGGCACCACTTTTCCTTCACGCGACAACTGGCCCGCCGACGGCGGATAGATGCCCGCCATCGCGCGAAGCAATGTCGATTTCCCCGCCCCGTTGTGTCCGATCAGGCCCACGCGATCACCGCGCTCGAAGCGGAAACTCACGTCGTCGAGCGCGCGCACGACGATCACGCCGTCGTTGCCCTCGGCGATCCTGTTGCGACGCCCCATGTTAAGCACCTGCTTCTTGAGCGAGCGCCCCTGTACATCGAAAATCGGTAAATCGAGCGTTACGCTCTGCAATTCGATAAACGCCATATCGTCTCTCTCAGACCCAGTACGGAATGCGCTTCAGATAACGTCCGGTCATCAACATGGCAACAGGCCAACCGATCGCCGCCATGCCAATCGTCACTCCCCAGGTCAATTCACTGGGCATTTGCCCGATCAGCGGGCCGCGCACGAGGTCGATCAGATACGCGAGCGGATTCCACTCGACAATGAACGAGAAACGATTCAGCGCATCGGGGCGGAAAATGATCGGTGTGACGTAGAACGCAACCTGAAGCAATGCGCTGACGATCTGCGGCAGATCGCGAAAGCGAGCCGACAGCAGGCCCACCACCATTGCGATCCACGTGGCGTTCAGGACATACACCAGCAGTGCCGGAATGAACACCGGCAACGTCTCCCAACTCTTCACACCGTAGATTGCCAGCAGCGCGACAACGATCACGAAGTTGTGGGCAAGGACGATGACGTTTCGCCACACGACCTGCAGGATGTAGATCAGTTTCGGCGTGGACATTTGCCGAATATAGGGCGCGCTACTGATATACGCGGTGCTGCCTTCCACGATGGTCGTCGAAAACAAACCCCACAGCACGATGCTCGCGGCTAGAAACGGCAGATATTCGTTGATTTTTTGCCCGAACAACGTCCCGTAGACAATACCCAACGACGTGATCATCACGCCCATACTGATCGTGAGCCAGAACGGCCCCAAGCGCGAGCGCGCATAGCGTTGCCGGATTTCGAGCCAGCCAAGCAGGGTCCATAACCGCCACGCCGTGATGCTTTTCTTTAGGTCAGCAAGTGAAAGGGTCAGCATGCAAGCATTCAAAAATGAAGGAATAGGGGGCGCCCCGGCCCATCGATGAGCCCACCCGCCGCAAAATGACGGAAGGCACCACCGCACGCATCGGCTTGTTGGCGCCCCGGGAGTGCACGGCAAGCGCCGCCCCGGCCGTTGCCACGCCCCATATTGCGCAGGTGGGCAATCTATCCGAGGCGCCTCAGGCCGGGCATTTTACCCGGTCGCCATGCCCGCCAGCGTCATCTGATGGTAATTTTCGGGAGGAAACCAAGAATTATAAGAAGTCTGCGGGCGCAAAAGCCATGCTGCTAACAACTTGAAACAGCGCGCCAAACCCGCGTCGACTAAGCGGAAATACGCGTTTGAGGATTCCTCCGGCTCGGACGGTAGCTCGCGGACGGCCCGTTTTTGTGCGACTTTCTGCTAACGTACGCCTAGATCAGAACCGCACGTTCACGACTCCATGCTCCCGCCCCCCATCGCCATCGGCGACATCCAAGGCTGCCACTCAGCCTTCCAGTCGCTACTAGAAAAGCTCTCCCCCCCCGCCGACACCCCGCTATGGATCGCCGGTGACGTCGTCAACCGCGGCCCCGAATCCCTCGCCGCGCTGCGTGCGCTGGTCGACCTCGGCCCGCGCGCGACCGTCGTGCTCGGCAACCACGACCTCCACCTGCTCGCGGTCTCCGCCGGCATCCGCACCGAACGCCCGGGCGACACCATCGGCGAGATCCTCGACGCGCCCGACGCCGACGCCCTGCTCGAATGGGTCCGCCACCGCCCGTTCGCGCATTTCGAACACGGGATGCTGCTCGTGCACGCGGGCGTGCTGCCGCAATGGGACACGTCGCTCGCGCTCGAACTCGCTGACGAATTGCAGCGCGCACTGCGCGCGCCGGATTGGCGGGAAACGTTGCAAAACCTGTACGGCAACGAGCCGAATCGATGGAGTCCCACCCTGAAGAAACGCGACCGGATGCGCGTCGCGTTCAACGCGTTCACGCGCCTGCGCTTCTGCACGCCCGACGGCGCGATGGAGTTCAAGGCCAACGGCGGCCCCGACAGCGCGCCGCCCGGCTACCTGCCGTGGTTCGACGTGCCGGGCCGCCGCACCGAAGACGTGACGCTCGTGTTCGGCCACTGGGCGGCGCTCGGCCTGATGCTGCGCGACAACGTCGTCGCGCTCGATTCGGGATGCGTGTGGGGAAACCAGCTGTCGGCCGTGCAACTGACGGCCGACCCGGCACAGCGTACGGTCACGCAAGTGCAGTGCGAAGCGTGCCGCACGCAGGGCGGCGAATAGCCCGCACGCGACACGCGCGGGCGAAAAAACATCACCCCTCGCGCCCCGGCACCGGCTCCTCGGCCGCCGCCTCACCCGCCGCACCGGCACCGACTTCGGTTGCCGGATACGCATGCCGCTCGAGTTCCGCCAGCGACTCGGGCGACGGCTTGCCGACCTTCGCCTGCAGCGTCTGGAGCGCGGCCGCGATCGCGTCGCGCGCCGCCGCGGAGGTCGCGCGGCGGTCACCGCCCGGTGCAATCGGCTCGCACACGTACAGGTGCGCGACGAGCGGGCCGCCGCGCAACACCATGTCGAGCGACTTCCCGAGCGACAACTCGCCCGTGTAGGCCGGCGCGACCGACTGCCGCCGCTGCGCGTCCTCGTACATCAGACAGACCGGCTGCACCGCGCAGCCGGCCGACACCGCGGCCTGGAACAGGTTCGCATGGAACGGCAGCAGCGCCTGCCCGTCCGACGTGGTGCCCTCCGGAAACACGCACATCAGCCCGCCGTTGCGCAGGCGCTCGGCCATCTCGTGCATGATCCGCATCGCCTCGGTACGCTTCTCGCGCTGCAGGAACACGGTATCGAGCTTCTCCGCGAGCCAACCGACGACCGGCCACTGCCGCACCTCGGCCTTCGACACGAACGGCGTCGGCCGCCACGCGTTGATCGCATAGATGTCGATCCACGACACGTGATTGCCGACCACGAGCGCGCTCGCGTCGAGCCGCGCGCCGTCGTTGTGGACGACGAGACGCATCCCGCAGATGCGCAGCATCTTGATGGACCAGCGGCGTATCAGCTCGGCGCGGCGCGCGGGCGTGACGTGCGAAAAGCGCAGCGCGACGATCGCCATGCCGCGCAGCAGGTGAAAGACGAGACGCAGCTTGCGAAGAGCGGTCATGGCGAGGATCCGGCGTGGTTCAGTGGCGCTCGAACGCGACCCGCCCCGCCACGAGCGTCGCACGCACGCAGGCCGGCAGTTCGTAGCCGAGGAACGGCGAGTTGTGCCCCTGGCTCTTCAGCGCACGCGGCTCGACGCGCCAGTGCGCGCGCGGGTCGAATACGCACAGGTCGGCCGCGGCGCCTTCGGCCACGCGGCCGGCCGGCAGCTGCAGCACGTCGGCCGGCGCGGCCGTGATGCGGCGCAGCGCCTGCGCAAGCGGCGTGTTCGTTTCATCGGCCCACTTCACCGTGAGCGACAGCAGCAGTTCGAGCCCCGTCGCACCGGGCGTCGCTTCGGCGAACGGCAGCAGCTTCTCGTCGTCGTCGACCGGCGTGTGATCGGAGCAGATCGCGTCGATCGTGCCGTCGGCGAGGGCTGCGCGGATCGCTTCGCGGTCGCGCTCGCCGCGCAGCGGCGGGTCGAGCCGGAACTGCGAATCGAAATAGCCGATGTCGATGTCGATCAGGTGCAGGTGATTCACGCCGACGTCGCACGTCACCGGCAGCCCCTCGGCTTTCGCCTCGCGCACGAGCGCGAGGCCGGCCGCCGACGACAGGCGGGCAAGGTGCACGCGCGCGCCGGTCACGCGCATCAGTTCGAAGATCGTATGCAGCGCGATCGTCTCGGCCGCGACCGGCACGCCGGACAGCCCGAGCCGCGACGCGAGCGCGCCGCTCGCGGCGACGCCGCCACGGCCGATGAACGCGTCGAGCGGACGCAGCCACGTCGTGTAGCCGTAAGTGCTCGCGTACTGCAGCGCGCGCAGCAGCACCTGCGTGTCGCGCACCGGCACGTTCGCGTGCGTGAAGCCGACGCAGCCCGATTCGGTCAGCGCGACCATCTCGGTGATCACCTCGCCCTTCAGGCCGACGGTGAGCGCGCCGAGCGGATGGACGTTGGCCTGGTGCAGGTTGCGCGCGCGGAACTTGAGCATCTCGACGAGGCCCGGCTCGTCGAGCACGGGGTCGGTGTCCGGCGGGCACACGAGGGTCGTGACGCCGCCCGCGACAGCCGCGGCCATCTCGGACGCGAGCGTCGCCTTGTGCTCGTAGCCGGGCTCGCGCAGCCGCGCGCACAGGTCGACGAGGCCGGGGGCGACGATCAGGCCGGACGCGTCGATCGTCTTCTCCGCGTTGAAACCGGCCGGCGTGGTGCCGAGCGCGGCGATCTTGCCGTCCGCGACGAATACGTCGGCCAGCCGTTCGGTGCCGGCGACCGCATCGATCAGCGTGCCGCCTTGGATATGAATCTTCATGCGCTGTCTGTGAATGCGTTGATTGCGTTGAATGCCTGGATCAGGATGCGCGAAAGCGGGCTCAGTCGCTGTTGCCGGCGACGATGCCCATCACCGCCATCCGCACGGCGATGCCGAACGTGACCTGGTTGAGGATCACCGACTGCGGACCGTCGGCGACCTGCGAGTCGATCTCGACGCCGCGGTTCATCGGGCCCGGGTGCATCACGATCGCGTCGGGCGCGGCGAGCGCGAGGCGCTCGGGCGTCAGGCCCCAGGTCTTGAAGTACTCCTGCGCGGACGGCAGCAGCGCGCCGCTCATCCGCTCGTTCTGCAGGCGCAGCATGATGATCACGTCGACGCCCTTCAGCCCTTCGTCGAGGTTGTTGAACACCTTCACGCCCATCTGCTCGAGACCGCCCGGCAGCAACGTGCGCGGGCCGATCGCGCGCACTTCCGGCACGCCGAGCGTGGTGAGCGCGTGGATGTCCGAGCGCGCGACGCGCGAATGCAGGATGTCGCCGACGATCGCCACGCGCAGCTTCGTGAAGTCGCGCTTGTAGTGACGGATCGTGTACATGTCGAGCAGGCCCTGCGTCGGGTGCGCATGGCGACCGTCGCCGGCATTGATCACGTGCACGTGCGGCGCGCAGTGCTCGGCGATCAGGTACGGCGCGCCGCTCGATGCGTGACGCACGACGAACAGGTCGGCATGCATCGCCGACAGGTTGTTGATCGTGTCGAGCAGCGACTCGCCCTTGCTCGTCGACGACGCGTTGATGTTCAGGTTCAGCACATCGGCCGACAGGCGCGTCGCGGCGATCTCGAAGGTCGTGCGCGTGCGCGTGGAATTCTCGAAGAACAGGTTGAACACCGACTTGCCGCGCAGCAGCGGCACTTTCTTCACCTCGCGGTCCGTCACGCTGACGAACTGCTCGGCCGTATCGAGAATGTGATTGACGATGGAGCGCGGCAGGCCCTCGATCGACAGCAGGTGTTTCAGCTCGCCGTTTTTCGTGAGCTGCGGGTTGCCCTTCAGGAAACCGTAGCGAAACCGCTCGGGGCTCGCGGCCGCAGCGGGATTGCCGGTGCGGCCAGTGGTGTCGGTGGTCATGGTGTGCGTGATTCCAACTATGCAAACGGGCCGCGGCGCGAACCGGCGGCCCGGGATACGGTTTCGCGGTGCGCTCAGGCGCCGTGCGCCTCGATGCGCAGCGTGAGCTGGGCGGCTTCGTCGCGCGCGAGCACGAGCGTCGCATCGGCCGGCACGTCGAGCGTGCCGCCCGCGAAGCGCGCGGCGACCGGCAGCTCACGGCCACCGCGATCGGCGAGCACCGCGAGTTCGACCGCGGCCGGACGGCCGTAGTCGAACAGTTCGTTGAGCGCGGCGCGCACGGTGCGGCCGGTGTACAGCACGTCGTCGACGAGCACGATGCGCGCGCCGCCGACCTCGAACGGCAGCGACGTCGGGCTGGCCTGGCTGTGCAGCCCCTTCTTCGCGTAGTCGTCGCGATGCAGCGCGACGTTCACGACGCCGAACGCCGGCGCGCCGAGATCGCGCGCGAGGCGCTCGGCGAGCCACGCGCCGCCGCTGTAGATGCCGGCGAGCCGCGGGCCGCCGGGCTCGGCGAAGGCCGTGCCGTATGCGTCGCGAATCTGGTCGAGCAGGGCGCGGTAGAGCGCGTCGGCGTCAATGGTGCTCATGGTCGGACAATTGATCGAGATACTGTTGAAGGATCACGCGCGCAGCCTCGGCATCGAGCATCTCGGCGCGGGCGCGCCCGCGCACGTTGCGCTCGCGCAGCCCGGCCTCGGCCTCGACCGACGAATAGCGTTCGTCGACCCACGTGACGGGCAGCCCGAAGCGACCGTTCAGCTGGTTGCCGAAGCGCTTCGCCTGCTGCGTCATCTCGTGCGGCGTGCCGTCCGGATGCATCGGCAGGCCGACGACGAGCGCGTCCGGCCGCCATTCGGCCAGCAGGTCGCCGACCGCCTTGAAGCGGTGTTCGCGATTAAGGTTGGGAATCACGACGAGCGCGCGGGCCGAGCGCGTCAGCGCATTGCCGATTGCGACCCCGATCCGCTTCTCGCCGTAGTCGAACGCCAGCAGCGTCGCATCGCGCGCGCTCGCGCCACTCATGCGTGCCCTGCTTCGCCGGACAGCATCGACGAGCTGACGCCGAGCAGGCCGAGCGCGGCTTCGAAACGCTCCTCGGCCGGCGTGTCGAACACGATGCGCGGATCGGCGGCGACCGTCAGCCAGCCGTTGCGGGAAATTTCTTCCTCGAGCTGCCCGGCGCCCCAGCCTGCATGGCCGAGCGTCAGCAGGAAGCGCTTCGGGCCGGTGCCCGTCGCGACCGCCTCGAGCACGTCCTTCGACGTCGTCATCTCGAGCCCGCCCTCGACCGACATGGACGAGTTGTAGTTCGCGCCCTCGACCGGCTCGTGCAGCACGAAGCCGCGCTCGGTCTGCACCGGGCCGCCGAAGTACACGGGAATGTGCAGCAGCGGCTCGATGTCGAGCTTCAGGTCGATGCGGCTGAACAGCGATTCGAGGTCGATGTCGGTGGGACGATTGATGACGAGGCCGAGCGCTCCGCGCTCGCTGTGATCGCAAAGATAGACCACCGTTCCTGAAAACGTCGGATCGGCCATGTTCGGCATGGCGATCAGGAACTGGTTGGTGAGATTGATGCGATCGGAAGGCTTTGACATGGTTTGAATTTTAGCAAAGACGCCGCGACCTGACCGGGCCGCGATCAACAAGCAACGCCGCGCGACGCTGGCAACGACGCACGCGGATCACACGGCACTCTAACACGCGCGCGGGCGCTGTCGGCAGCGTGTTGCGGGCCCGCGCGACAAGGGCTGCCGACGTGTACGCGCCCCGTTGCGCGTCAGGTCCGGCCGAGCGCCTCGCCGAGCGCGCCGGACGCCGCGGTCAGGTCCGGCGGCGCCACCCCCGCGGCGATCTTCAGCAGCGCGGCGCGCAGCATGTCGGACGCGCGGCCGTGCGCACCGAGCCCGTCGCCGGCGAGCGGCATGCCGTGCGCGGCACGGCGCCACGCCAGTCCGAGCGTATCGGCAAGCAGCGCCGCGTGGCCGAGCCCGAGCGCGCACGCGGCCGTACCGACCCGATACGCGGCCGCGGAGGCGCGCCATGCGGCCCCCGCATCGGCCGCGGCCGGATCGAGCGCGAGTTCGGCCATCGACGCATCGGCGGTCTGCAGGAAATCCTCGTACGCATGCGCGTTGACGGTCACGACACCGAGCATGCGGGTGGGCGCCACCGCGACCGCATCATGCTCGGCCTGCGCGGCGCCGGCTTCCCACAGCGCCTCGGACGCGGGCGTGCCGGCGACGTGCCAGTCGACGGTCAGTCCATAGTCGTGCAGCACGTCGACGAGCGCGACATCCTCGGCGGCCGCGCCGAACAGCGCGAAATCGCGCCATAGCACCGCGACCGTCTCGCGCACGAGCGCGGGCGGCGCATGACGCCTGCCCTGCGCGTGCTCGCCGAGCAGCAGGTTGGTCCGGGCGAGGAAACGTTTCAGTTCGGGCGCGTTGCTGGCGCGCAGTGCGCGCAGGCACGCGGCGGCGAGCCGCCAGAAGTCGTACGGGCCGTCGGCGGCCAGTGCGGCCAAGGTCGTATCGAGTTCGTCGAGCGCCGCGTCGGGCGTGCCGTTCGGCGAACCGTTCGGCGTGCGTAGCACGCCGAGCAGCGCCTGCTCGTAGCGGGCCCGCGCCCGGCTCGCGAACGCGTCGGGCATCACCCGCAGCGTCGCCGGCGGCATCGCGCGGCCGACGAGGGCCAGCACGTCGAGCGGCACGCTCGCGTGCAGGTCGGCCGCGCCTTGGGCACGCAGCGCACGGAAATGGTCGAACAGGAGCGGCGAGCAGGCCAGTTCGCGCAGATTGTGGCGTCCAACCGCCGCGCGGAAATCGCGCAACGCGATGCGCCCGCCAGCGGAAGCCGGTTCGGCGGCAACAAGCGGCGCCGCAGCGGCGAGTTGCCCCGCGAAACGGGCAGCCGGCAGCCAGCCGGCCTCCGCCAGCACGGCGGCGGCGGCCGACAGCGGCGCGGCCGCGTCGTCGCGACGCTCGAATGCGTCGGCGGCCGCCGCGAGCCACGCGTCGGCCGCGCGCACGGCCCCGCCACGCGGGTTGGGCAGTGCGTCAGGGTGGGGAACGTTCGCCGGATCGGACGTCATGGACACGCGCGCCTGTCATCGTCAAGTCGCTCGCGCCGGCCGGGGCGCGCAAGCGCCGGGCAACCGCGAGGCCGCGAGCGGTGTGTCCGTGGGCCGACGGTCCGATCAGATCTGGACCATCTCGAAGTCTTCCTTGCGGGCACCGCATTCGGGGCACGTCCAGTTGATGGGGACGTCTTCCCAGCGCGTGCCCGGGGCGATGCCCTCTTCGGGCAGTCCGGCTTCTTCGTCATAAATCCAGCCACAAATCAGGCACATCCAGCTCTTGTATTCCATCTTAAGCCGCGTCGGGAAAAGTCGGTAAATTCGGGAGCCATGATGGTACCGTGTCGGGGCCGGACTGCCTAGCAATCGCACTGGAGTACAGCGACTACGTTGCGTTGGGCTAAAAAATCCGTCGTGCGGGCCGGATTTCCGCCGCATAATGCCTGCAAAGTGCGGCCTGCCGGGGCAACACCGGGCCAAACCGCCCACTTCGCCTCGCCGTCCGCAATTCCGTCGCTTCCCCGTTTTTTCTTGCCCTTTTTTTACATGTCCAGCAACGCCCCTCCGATCGTCCTCACCTTTGGCCTGTCCGATCCCACCGGCGGCTCCGGCATCCAAGCCGATCTGATGACTCTGGCGAGCATGGGCTGTCACGGCGTGTCCGTCCTGACGGGCTATACCGTGCGCGACTCGGCCGCCTGCGACGAGGTCACCGGCCTCGATCCGGATGTCGTCGCCGCCCAGGCGCGCATGCTGCTCGAGGACATGCCGATCGCCGCGTTCAAGATCGGCGCGGCAACGCGCGCGGAAGTCGTGAGCGCGATCGCCGAAGTGGTCGCCGACTACGACGGCGTGCCGCTCGTGCTCGCACCGGACTTCACGCTCGACGACGAGCACGTGCTCGCCGCCGACGACCTGCGCGAATCGATCGCCGACCTGCTCGCGCCGCAGACGACGCTGCTGGTCGCCGATCACGCGACGCTGCTCGCACTCGCGCAACCGGACGGCGACGCCGAGGCGCCGAATCTCGATGCGGCCGTATCGCACCTGCTGTCGCAGGGCTGCGAGTACATCCTGTCATCGGAAACAGGCTCGCACCGGCTCGTCAACACGCTGTACGGCGAGGAAGGCCAGCTCCGCGAAGACATGTGGGATCGTTCGCCGCACCGGCTGATGGGCATCACCGACACGCTCGGCGCGGCGATCGCGGCACTGCTCGCGAACGGCCAGGAGCCGCCCGAAGCGGTGCGCGAAGCGCAGGAATACCTGTACCAGGCCGTACGCGACGCGTTCCGGCCCGGCATGGGCGCGTACCTGCCCGACCGGTTCTTCTGGGCCCGCAGCAACGACGATGCGGACACGCCGCCGGCCGTGAAGGCCGATCCGGTGCCGAGGACGTCGCACCGCCATTGACGCCCGCATGGCGGGGCCCTGCGCCGCCGTCGCGCCCCACTCACCACCGCCTCGGGGCGGCAGGTCCGCCCCCTTTCGTTCGCGCATAAAAAAAGACCCGCATCGCTGCGGGTCTTTTCTTTTGGCTGGAACGCGCATCGCTGCGCGCTCCGGACACCATCGACCGAAGTCGATTACATGTCCATGCCCATGCCGCCCATGCCGCCCGGCATGCCGCCCGGCATCGGTGCATCTTCCTTCGGCAGTTCTGCGACAGCTGCGTCCGTCGTCAGCAGCAGGCCAGCAACCGAAGCTGCGTTCTGCAGTGCGGTGCGCGTGACCTTGGTCGGGTCGACGACGCCGGCTTCGACCATGTCGACGTACTCGCCCGTTGCTGCGTTGTAGCCGTAGTTGCCCTGGCCTGCAGCAACTGCCGCCACCACGACGCTGGCTTCTTCGCCGCCGTTCGTGACGATCTGACGCAGCGGCTCTTCCATCGCGCGCAGCACGATCTTGATGCCGGCGTTCTGGTCGGCGTTCGCGCCGGTCAGGCTTGCGATTGCCGTGCGAGCGCGGATCAGCGCAACGCCGCCGCCTGCCACGATGCCTTCTTCCACAGCCGCGCGCGTTGCGTGCAGTGCGTCTTCGACACGTGCCTTCTTTTCCTTCATTTCGACTTCGGTCGCAGCGCCGACCTTGATCACTGCCACGCCGCCGGCCAGCTTGGCCACGCGCTCTTGCAGCTTTTCACGGTCGTAGTCCGACGTCGCTTCTTCGATTTGCGCGCGCACTTGCTTCACGCGTGCTTCGATGCTCGCGGCTTCGCCTGCGCCGTCGATGATCGTCGTGTTTTCCTTGCCCACTTCGATGCGCTTCGCCTGGCCCAGTTCTGCCAGCGTTGCCTTCTCGAGCGTCAGGCCGGTTTCTTCCGCGATCACCTGGCCGCCGGTCAGGATCGCGATGTCTTCCAGCATCGCCTTGCGACGATCGCCGAAGCCCGGTGCCTTGACCGCGACGGTCTTCAGGATGCCGCGGATGTTGTTGACGACCAGCGTTGCGAGCGCTTCGCCTTCGATGTCTTCAGCGATGATCAGCAGCGGACGGCCAGCCTTCGCGACTTGCTCGAGCACCGGCAGCAGATCGCGGATGTTCGACACCTTCTTGTCGTGCAGCAGCACGAACGGGTTGTCGAGGACGGCGACTTGCTTTTCCGGGTTGTTGATGAAGTACGGCGACAGGTAGCCGCGGTCGAACTGCATGCCTTCGACGACGTCGAGTTCGTCGGCGAGCGACTTGCCGTCTTCGACGGTGATCACGCCTTCCTTGCCGACCTTGTCCATCGCTTCAGCGATGCGATCGCCGATCGACGTGTCGCTGTTCGCCGAGATCGAGCCGACCTGCGCGATTTCCTTGTTCGTCGTGCACGGCTTGCTGATCTTCTTCAGCTCTTCGACAGCCGCTCCGACTGCCTTGTCGATGCCGCGCTTCAGGTCCATCGGGTTCATGCCCGATGCGACGTACTTCATGCCTTCGCGAACGATCGATTGCGCGAGAACGGTTGCCGTCGTCGTGCCGTCGCCTGCGTTGTCGCTGGTCTTGGAAGCGACTTCCTTGACCATTTGCGCGCCCATGTTCTGGAGCTTGTCCTTCAGCTCGATTTCCTTCGCGACCGACACACCGTCCTTGGTGACCGTCGGGCCGCCGAAGCTGCGCTCGAGCACCACGTTGCGGCCCTTCGGACCCAGCGTGACCTTGACCGCGTTGGCGAGAATGTTCACGCCTTCGACCATCTTCGAACGGGCGGAATCGCCGAATACGACGTCTTTAGCTGCCATCTTCTAACTCCTTGAATTCTTGGGAATATGTACCGTCAGTGGACGCTTACTTCGCGTTGACCACGGCCATGATGTCTTCTTCGCGCATGACCAGCAGTTCCTGGCCGTCGACCTTGACGGTCTGACCAGCGTACTTGCCGAACAGGACGCGATCGCCGACCTTCACGTCGAGTGCGATCGGTGCGCCCTTGTCGTCGCGCTTGCCCGGGCCGATGGCCAGGACTTCGCCTTGATCCGGCTTTTCAGCTGCTGCATCGGGGATCACGATGCCCGAGGCGGTCTTGGTTTCCTGATCCAGGCGCTTGACGATCACGCGATCGTGCAAAGGACGAAGGTTCATATTCACTCCTCTCTTGACTGAGATTGAAGAACGCTTAGGGAATCTGCCCGGCGGGTCGCCCGGCAGAGAATTGTTAGCACTCTCGTGCAGCGAGTGCTAATTATATGGACGGGTTTTGACAATTTCAAGAAGGGAAACCGGAGGTTTTTTCGCGGGGGCCGAAACGACGGAAAAACGGGGATGGAATTGAAAAATCCTTTGGAAACAATCAAGTAGGCGTCAATACTGCGCTCCGGCAGCAGACAGATGCGGGATTTCCCGACCCGCGCACCGCTTTGACACGGGGTAAGCACGGAGTTCCCACGGTCGTCCGGCATCGCATGAAAAGACCCGCTCGGGCGCCGCCGGGCGCGCCTATTCGGTGCCGGATCGTCACATGTCGGGACAGCCCGCGACCGGCTGGAACGTCCGGCCGTCGGTCTGGACCGTCGCGCCGAGCAGGCGCGCGAGCCCTTTCGCGCCTTCGCGCATCACGACGTCGTGATTCCATCGGAACAGCGGCCGGGCAAGCGGCTCCAGCCAGTTCATCCAGCGCTCGCGCGTGCGGATGTGCCAATCGTAGCGCACGACGGTGCGCGTGCCGTCGCCGGCGAACGACCAGCAGCCGTCGCCTTCGATCGCGCCGCTCGCACGGCCTTCGAGCACATGCGGCCGCTCGACGCGCAGCACGCGCATGTCGAAGGTCAGCCGGTACGGCAGCGCGCCTTTCCACGTGTATCGCTGCAGCGCGCCGACGCCGCGCGCGTCGCCGCGCTCGATCTCGACGGTCCGTACCACGCTCTTCCACCAGTCGGGCCAGCGGTCGACCTGGTAGATCGCGTCCCAGACCGCCGCGAGCGGCGCGTCCACGCGCCACGTCGTCGAAAACCGGTATTCCGCCATGCAGCCTCCGGCACGAGTCGGGATCAGGGATCGGAAATCAGGGCGCGAAAAAGCGGGCGGGAAACGCGACGTCGATCTCGACGTCGTCGAGCGTCACCGTTTCGAGCGGATCGCCGTCACCATCCGCGAAGCTGACGACCTTCAGCGGAAAACCGTCCTCGGTGTCCAGCCACAGCCGGTAGCGATGCACGCCGTCGACCACGTGCGCGGGCCCGCCCGTCACCGACACGCGCAGCGTGGTCCGCCCGCCGATGCTCTCCTCGCCTTCCGTCACCGTCGCGCCGCCCTGCTGCAGCGCATGCACGTTGCGCAGCAGCTCGCCGACGTCCGAGCGGTCGACGCGATGGCCGCTGCGGTCTCGCACGAGCGGATTGGACGGCGACAGTCTCAGCGCGGGCGGCGCATGCTCGCCGAACGGGCGCAGCCGGACCTTGCCGTCGCCGGGATCGTACGCGAGCACCGCGCCACGATGGGGCGACACGAAGTCCATCCGGACGAAACCGGGTTTCAGGTACGCATAGTGGAATTCGGTGCGCTCGCCGCTTCGCGCCGACGAGCGGATCGTCGCGCGGTACGAGCGGACCTGGTCGAAATGTGCCTGCGCAACGGTCACCGGGTCGGCTGTCATGCTCGCTCCTATCAGGCTCGCGGCCAGCAATGCGGCGATCATGGCGCCGCCTCGACGTCGAGCACGCCCTCCATGCCGCGTTCGCGATGGCTGCGCAAGAACAGCAGCCGATGGGTGCAATAGTAGGCGAAGCGACCGGGCTGCGTCGGCGTGAAGCGGAACGTGCGCGGGGTCGTGGCCAGTTCGGTGTGCACCGCGATGCCGGCCTGTGGCGCGTCGATTTCGAAACTGTGCGGCACGCGGCCCGGTTCGGCCGATACGGTCAGTTCGACCGGCACGTGCGCGCGGACGATCACGTGGTTCGGCCGAAAGAAATAGCTGCCGCCGACGATCGTCACCCGCTGCACGCCGTCGGCGTCGACCGGCACGCGCACCGGGGCGTCGCCTTCCGCCCGCGCGAGCCCGGCGCCAGCCGCGAGCACCGCCACCACCGCCACCATCATCGCCGTCTTCGCGTTCATCTCGTGCTCCTTGCCGAGGCCGCGCGCGTCACCCCTTCCATGCGTCGGTCGGCCCGCCGAGCGCGCCGCACGCGTCGATCGCGAGCTCGCGCAGGCGCCGTTCGTCGCCGCGGCCGGACAGCGCGTAGCCCATGCCGCGATCCGACCAGAAATACGTGTAGCGTCCGTCCGCCGACATCGCCTGCGGCGCGAGGCGCCGCGCATCGTAGGCGGTCATGTACAACGTCACGCGCGCGCCGTCCGCGCGCTGGTACATCAGCTGCGCGGCCGGCCCCGCGTCGCCCGGCAGCAAGCGGCCGCCCAGCAGCACGTAGCCGTATTCGCCGAGCGACGGCGCACGCACGGGCCGGCCGAGACGCGCGGATAGCCATCCGGCCAGGCGCGCCGGGTCGCGGGCGTCGATTTCGACCGGGTGTTCACGATCGGCCGCGTACACGGCATACGCGACGTCCGCGCGCGCGGCGAACGCCGGTTCGACGCCGAACGCCGTCCAGCCCGCGTGCAGCGCGATGCCGAGCACCAGCCCGGCCGCCAGCCCCGCGAACGCATAGGCAACCACGCGCCGGCGCGACGCGCGCCGCTGCACGAACAATGCCGACGCGGCGCCCGGCAGCGGGAACAGCGCGCGCAACGCGTCGCGCTGCGCGCCGTAATGCGCGAACCGGTCGGCTTCCCGTGGATCGGACTGCAGCCGCTCGAGCACCTCGCGGCGCTCTTGCCCGGACAGCTCGCCGTCGAGCAGCGCCGACAGCAGCTGGGCCGATGCAGCGTCGTCCCGATCGTTCGAAGGTTTGCGCGGATCGTCGTCCATCATGTCTTCCCGATCACCCGTAACGCGGCCGTGCCGTGCGCCGGCGGCTCGCCGGACAGCAACGTACGCATCTGTTCACGCGCCCGCGACAGCCGCGACATCACCGTCCCCACCGGCACGCCGAGCACCTGTGCGGCGTCGCGATAGCTCAATTCCTCCAGCGCGACGAGCAGCAGCACCTCGCGCTGTTCGACCGGCAGCCGGTACAGCGCGCGCTGCACGTCGCGCAGCATCAGGCCGCTGATCTCGTCGGCGGGCGCGGCCATCGTCTGCCACGGCGCGGTGGCGTCGTCGACCGCGATCTCGTGCCGCGCGCGCAACTGGTCGATGAAGCGGTGGCGCAGCAGCGTGAGCAGCCACGCGCGCAGGTTGCCGCCGTCAACGGGCGGCCGGTTCAGCGCGCGCTCGAGCGTGTCCTGCACGAGATCGTCCGCCCAGGCCCGGTCGCCCGTCAGCGCACGCGCATAGCGCGTGAGATGCGGCAGCCACACCAGCAGGTCCGATTCGTAGCTCATCCGGATGCCTCGCGCGTCGCCGCGCCGTCAGTCGGTCCGCCCGTCCGTTTTCAGGGACGCGCGACATGCCACATGCCGCCGATTCCGTCGCCGCCCGCGTCACCCGCCTTGTGGTCCATTTTCCAGCGATACAGCGGGCGACCGTTGTACGCCCATTGCTTCTTGCCGTCGTCGCGCGTGACGAGGCTCAGCGCACCCGACGCCTTGTCGTATCCGTCGGCGAGCGCCGGCGGCCAGTTGGCCGCGCAGCTGCCGTTGCACGTGCTCTTGCCCGGCGCGTCGTGATCGAACACGTACAGCGTCATGTGATCTTCGTCGACCAGTTTCCCGTTGCCGGCCTGCGGCGGCTCGGCGGCCGCGGGCCGCGCGATCGCGGCCGTCAGCGCGATGGCGAACAGCATCGTTTTCATTCCCGTTCTCCTTGGCATGGCATGGCGGCACGGCGCCGCCGAGCGGGACGTCGACTTCGACGTGACCATTATCCCGCTGCCCGATTGCGCCGCGACTCGGTATATAAACGGACGGCCGCGGGCGGTTATTCCATGCGGCCCGCCGATGGCGGGTCATTCGTCCGACCAGCCCATCGGGAATCCAAAGGAAAACGCGGCATGACCTTGCCGTCATGCCGGGTTGTGCACTGCGACGGCCGCACCCGCGGCGGCCGTCACCCGGCGACTCGCTCAGCCGAAACGCGCGGGCCGGTACGGATGGGGATCGATATAGGTCGGCGCACCGGTGATCATTTCGGCGAGCAGCCGTCCGCTCGCGGGGCCGAGGGTGAGTCCGTGGTGGCAATGACCGAACGCGAACCACAGATGACGATGGCGCGGCGCAGGCCCGATCACCGGCCGCATGTCGGGCGTGCACGGCCGCATCCCGAGCCACGGCGCCGGATCGAGCCGCTCGCCGATGCCGAACGCGTCGCGCGCGAGCGGCTCGGCACGCGCGAGCTGCACGCCGGTCGGCGGCGCATCGCGCAACGCGATCTCGACGCCGGTCGTGAGCCGCAGCCGGCCGCCTTCCATCGGCGCGACCACGAAACCCTCCTCGGTATCGCACACCGGCACACTCAGCGGCGCGCGGGTCGGCCGGTAATGCATGTGGTAGCCGCGCTTCGCGCGCAGCGGGATCCGGTAGCCGAGCGGCGCGAACACATGATCGGACCACGGCCCGAGCGCGACCACGGCCGACCGTGCCGATATCGGCCCGTGTTCGGTATCGACCTGCCAGCCGTCGCGCACCTGCGCGAGGGTCGTCGCGTCGCCGCGCGCGAACGTGCCACCGTCGCGCTCGAACAGCCGCGCGTACGCCTTCGTGAGGCCGCCGGGGCTCGACACGCTCTTCGGATCCTGCCAGTGGAACGCGCCGCAGAATGCGTCGCCGATGCCGGGCTCGCGCTCGCGCAGCGCACGCGCGTCGAGCACGCTCATCCGCAACCCGTGCGCGTCGGCCACCCGCTGCTGCGCGTGCGTTTCCGCATCGAACCGCGCGGGCGACCGGAACGCCTCGATCCATCCGCCGTCATGCACGAGCGACTGCGCGTCGGTGCGCGCGAGCAGCGCGTCGTGCTCGACGACGCTCGCCGCGACGAGCGGCAGCATGTCGCGCGCGGCAGCCGCCAGCCGCTGCGGCGACGATTCGCGCCAGAAGCGCGCCAGCCAGCCCGCGTAGGCGGGCAGCGCCTTGTAGTCCCAATAGAGATCGACCGAGCGGTTGCGCGCGTAGCGCAGCAGCGTGCCGAGCCGGCGCGGGAACGCGTACGGCACGACCGACGAGCGCTCGATCAGCCCGGCATTGCCGTGGCTCGTTTCCTCGCCGGGCGCGCGCCGGTCGACGAGCGCGACACGCAGCCCGCGATCCTGCAGATGCAGCGCCGACGACACGCCGACGATGCCGGCCCCCAGAACGATGACGTCGAAATCCATGCTTCCCCGTACTGCGTCGAGATTCGGTGCGACGCGCGCCGGCACGGCGGCCGGCACGCGGCCAGGCTTACTTCGCGACGATGTCGCGCTTGAAGTACTTCCGCGACAGCGCGCTCAGCGTGCCGTCCTTCTTCAGTACGTCGAGCGCGCCGACGATCTTCGTCTGCAGCGCCTTGTCGCCCTTGCGCATCCCGAAGCCGGTGCCTTCGCCGAGCGTCGCGGGACCTTTCAGCGGCTCGCCGACGATCTGGTAGTCGCGGCCGGCCGGCTTGTCGAGGAAGCCGTCCTGCGCGGTCTGCGCTTCCTGCACGGCCGCGTCGAGACGCCCGGCGACGAGATCGGCATAGATCTGGTCCTGATCCGCATAGGACACGACCGCCACGCCCGCATTCGCCCAGTGCGCCTTCAGGAAATCCTCCTGCGACGAGCCCTGCAGCACGCCGACGTGCTTGCCGCGCAGGCTCGCGGCATCGGGCCGCAGCGGCGAGCCGCGGTGCGCGACCATCACGATCGGCACGACGTAGATCGCCGGCGTGAAGTCGATGCTCTGCTTGCGCTTCGCGGTGATGTTCATCGCCGAATTGATCGCGTCGAACTTGCGCGCCTGCAGCGCCGGGATCAACCCGTCGAACGCATTCTCGACCCACACGCACTTCATATTCAGCTTCGCGCACACCGCGTTGCCGATGTCGACGTCGAAGCCCTGCAGTTGGCCGGCCGGCGACTTGCTCTCGAACGGCGGGTAGGCGGCTTCGATCCCGAAGCGCAGCGTGGTTTGTTCCGCGTGGGCCGTGACGCCCGCGCACGCGAGCGCCGCGACGGCGCAGAGGGAAAGCTTCCAGTTCATGACGGATGTCCTTCGATTCCGGATTGAGGCGATGAAGACCGGTCGCGCGACGCCGTTGCCGGGCGCCGGATCGGCAGGCGATGCAGCCGGCCGCCATGTGACGACACGCTGTTCCGCACGCAAAATATAGACTCTTAGTCTACTATAGACTATAGAGGATACGATAATCGCGGTGCTGCCGCCGTCAGCCGAAACCCAGTCGCTTGCGCGAAACCCCTTTGATTCATCTATGTTTTTCGTTGCGCACGCGTCCCGGAAAGAAAAACTCACCCCACTTCTTTTGTCTATATTAGACTTTTAATCCATTACCGACACGGCCGGACGCGCTCTATCGAGACTGTCCTGTCCAGCCCCGACCGGAGAAGTCCCATGACGCAACCCGCCCCGACCCTGCCGCTCACCGTCGACGAAGCCGCGGTGCGCGCGGCGCTGCCGTCGCTCGACGTGCTCGGCACGCTGCGCCGCATGTTCGCGTCGCTCGCGTCGGCTCGCGCGGTGCAGCCGCCGCAAACCCTCACGCTGTTCCCCGAACAGGCCGGCGATTTCATCACGTATCTCGGCGCGCTCGCCGACGAGCAGGTGTTCGGCGCGAAGCTGTCGCCGTACGTCGTGACGGGCGGCAAACCGATCGTGACCGCGTGGACCGCGCTGATGTCGATGCGTACCGGCCAGCCGCTGATGTGGTGCGACGCGGGGCTGCTGACGGTCGAGCGCACGGCCGGCACGACGGCGCTCGCGCTCGACTGCCTCGCGCCGCGCGACGCGCGCCGGCTCGCCGTGATCGGCACGGGCGCGGCGGGCCTCGCGCATCTGCGCCACGCCGCGGCACTGCGCGACTGGGCATCGATCAGCGTTCATTCGCCCGCGCTCGCCGGCGACCCGGCGCTGCAGGCGACACTCGCGCAGATCGATCCGCGCGCCCGCCCGGCCGCCAGCGTGGAGGCATGCGTGCGCGACGCCGACGTCGTGATGCTGTGCACGTCGTCGGGCACGCCGGTGCTCGCGGACGGCGTGCTCACGCGCCCCGCGCTCGTCACGTCGATCAGCACCAACGTCGCGCGCGCGCACGAGATCCCGCCCGCGTGGCTGCCCGACATGGACGTGTATTGCGACTACCGCGACACGACGCCCGCAAGCGCGGGCGAGATGCAGATCGCGGCGGCCACGCACGGCTGGACGCCCGAGCGGATCGTCGGCGACCTGCCCGCGCTCGTCGCCGGCACCTGCGCGGCGCCGTCACGCACGCGTCACACGTTCTTCCGCTCGATCGGCCTCGGCCTCGAGGACATCGCGATCGCGCACGCGCTGTACACGCATCTGACGCGCGCATGAGCAGCACGCGCACGCGGGGCCGATACAATGGCGCAACCGCCGCGGCGGCAGCGCGCGGGCGCACGGACATGCCGGTCGACGGTACGCCGGCGCGCCGCGCCGACGCGCCGCCCGGCCCCCGCTCACCCGAGATGGCGATTCCGATGCGCAAGAAGCAATCCCCCGTCAAAGACCTGCTGCTCACCCGCTATGCACCGATCGCCGATGGCATCGCGGCGCTGTTCTTCCCGTACGCGGAAGTCGTGATCCACGACCTGCACGACCAGACCGTGCTGTACCTCGCGAACAACCTGTCGAAGCGCGAGGTCGGCGACGATTCGGCGCTCGAGGAAATCGATCATTCGGCGCGCGAGCGCGTGATCGGCCCGTACGAGAAGCTGAACTGGGACGGCCGGCGGATGCGCTGCGTGAGCAACGTGCTGTTCGACGACGAAGGCCGCCCGGCCGGGATGATGTGCATCAACTTCAACATCGCGGTGTTCGACGACGTCCGCGCGACGCTCGACGTGTTCATCAAGGGCGCGGGCATCGTCGCGCAGCCCGACGAACTGTTCCGCGACGACTGGCAGGAGCGCATCAACACGTTCCTGCACGGCTGGCTGCGCGAACGGCAGGTCGGCCTGAACGGCCTCACCCGCGAGCACCGGCGCGAACTCGTCGAGGCGCTGCATGCGGAAGGCGCGTTCCGCGGCAAGAGCGCCGCGAACTACGTCGCGAACGTGCTCGGGATGGGGCGCGCGACCGTCTACAAGCACCTGAAGCATCTGAAGGAAACGCAGGGCGACGCGTAAGCGACCCATTCCGCCCGGGCCAGCCCAATGACGAAGCGTCGCAATATAAAGTGATATAGTCGCGGTTACATTTATTTGCCGCCGCTACCGCCGCTCCGCCCATGACGACCACTCCTGCCCCGACTGCCCGCCCGACCCTGACCGTCGAGATCTGGTCCGACCTGATCTGCCCGTGGTGCTGGATCGGCAAGCGCCGCTTCGACGAGGCGCTCGCCGCGTTCGCGCACGCCGAGCACGTCGACGTCGTGCTGCGCGCGTACCGGCTGATGCCGGGCCAGCCGGTCGAGCCGGTCGAGGCGATGCTCGCGGGCAAGTACCGGATGTCGCCCGCGCAGGTCGACCAGATGCTGCGCCAGGTGACCGACGCGGCCGCGAGCGTCGGGCTCGACTACGACCTGCCCGGCACGTCCGTCTGCGATACGCTCGACGCTCACCGGCTCGTGAAGCTCGCGGAAGCGACCGGCCGCGCCCATGCGCTGACCGAACGCCTGTACCGCGCGTATTTCTGCGAGCACGGCTCGCTGTTCGACCACGCGGCGCTGATCGACTTCGCGGTCGAAGCGGGGCTCGAGCGCCCGGCCGTCGAAGCCGTGCTGCGCAGCGATGCATACCGCGACGAAGTCGAAGCCGACATCGCGCGGGCCGCGCAGATCGGCGGACGCGGCGTACCGCTGTTCGTGTTCGGCGGCCGCTACGCGGTGTCGGGCGCGCAGCCGGCCGACGTGTTCGCGCAGGCGCTCGAGCAGGCGTGGCGCGACGGCGCGATCGCCGAATTCGCCGGCGACGACGCGGCCGCGTGCGGCCCCGACGGCTGCGAACTGCCGCCGCGCGGTTGAGCGCCGGCGGGCCGGCGCCGCGCTGCGCGACACGCGACACGCGCGGCCGCTACGCGTCGCTCCTGCCACAAACCGGCAGGAAGCGCCGGCAAATGACGTCTGCAATTCAGCCTTTTCAAAGCACTATCAGAACACTGACGGCCGGCGGGCCCGAGCCGGGGCGCGCGCCGCCCCGCCTTGCCTCCTCCATCACGCCCATCACGCCCGTCTCGCCCGATAGCCACGCATCGGCCGCGCCGCCCGCCGCCCCCTTCGCACCGCCCAGTCCGGCCCGGCGCTCGGTCAAACGGTCGTTTCACCCACCGCGAACGGGCCGCCCGGCGGCCCTTCCCGGCCGATTTTTAACGTAGTCGTACACCAACGCGCCACTTTTGCGACAATGGCGGACTTTGATGCGCGCGCCGCAGCCGCGCGCCGCCGCCGAACGCCGCATAACCGCCTGCTTCCGATGTCGCTCCCCCATATCGATCTGCTGTACTCCCTGTCCGGCCTGTTCGTCGGCGTCCTCGTCGGCCTGACGGGCGTCGGCGGCGGTTCGCTGATGACGCCGATCCTCGTGCTGCTGTTCGGCGTCCACCCCGCGACGGCGGTCGGCACCGACCTGCTGTACGCGGCCGCGACCAAGGCGACCGGCACGCTCGTCCACGGGCTGAAGGGGTCGATCGATTGGCGCATCACCGGCCGGCTCGCGGCCGGCAGCGTCCCGGCCGCGGCCGTCACGCTGTGGGTGCTGCACACGCACGGCGTGAATTCGCCCGGCACCGCGCGGATGATCCAGTTGGTGCTCGGCATCGCGCTGCTGCTCACGTCGCTCGCGCTGATCTTCCGCCCGCAACTCACCGCGCTCGCCGCGCGCAACCCGCTCGTGCCGAGCCCCGCGCGCACGCTGTGGTCGACCGTGCTGACGGGCGCCGTGCTCGGCGTGCTCGTGTCGATGACGTCGGTCGGCGCCGGCGCGATCGGCGTCACCGTGCTGCTGCTGCTGTACCCGGCGCTCGCGACCACCCGCATCGTCGGGTCCGACATCGCGCACGCGGTGCCGCTCACGCTCGTCGCAGGCATGGGCCACTGGCTGCTCGGCTCGGTCGACTGGTCGATGCTGCTGTCGCTGCTGCTCGGCTCGCTGCCCGGCATCGTGCTCGGCAGCGTGCTGTCCGCGCGCGCGCCCGAGCGGCTGCTGCGCAATCTGCTCGCCGCGACGCTCGTCGCGGTCGGCGTGCGGCTCGTGCTCGCGTAACGACGCGGCCGGCGGTTCCCGCGCGCGGGACGCGCGGCTTGCGGCGCCTCGCGCGCCGGCACCCTCTCCGCAAAAAAACAGCCCGACCGGCCTGCGCCGATCGGGCTGTCGTCCATCCGGCGCCACGCGAACCCGCGCCGCCCGGCGCAAGACCGGGCCGCGCGGGCCGCTACGCGACGCTTACTGCCCCTGCTGCTTCAATTGCTGCTGCTTGAGCTGCTGCGTCCGCGCCGGCAGCTTCAGCACGCGCTGCAGCGCGGTACGGTTCGCGAGGATGCCGTCGTAGAAGTTGCCGAGGTCGCCCTTCAGCGCGGTCCGCGGCGCGTCATTCAGGTCGATCATGTGGCCCGACGGGCAGTTATTGGTCATCGCCGCCAGATCGCCGGCGGCAGCGTATTGCCGCCGCCGTGGTTCGCGCCGGTCGGGTCGGTGTGGCCGAAGTGTGGACGACAGCCCGGCTTCATCAACGCGGCACTGCGCATGCCGTCAGAGCGGCACGTCGATCGCGCCGGCGCCGGCCGTGATCGCGTTCGCGCCGGGCGACGTCGCGATCGGCGGCAGGTTCGCGCTCGTCAGCGCGGGTGCGGCGCCCGGCGTGCCGCCGCGCGGCACCGTGCGGATCACCTGCGACGGCGGCAGCGCGGCGCCGTTCTTCAGATGGCGCCACATCAGGTTCAGCGCCTGCAGGTTGTAGTAGTGGACCGGCACGAAGCGCGTATCGAAGCCCGCGACGGGCAGGAACGCGTCGAAGTGCTGCCCGTTCGTCACCTCGTAGAACACGAGCTGGCTGCGGCCGCCTTCGCTGATGCTGTTCTGCGCGACGTACGCGCGCGACGCGTGGTTCACCGGCACGAGCGCGTCGCTGCGGCCCTGCACGATGATCGCCGGCTTGCCCTGCAGGTTCGCGTTCACGCGCACGGCGTCGACGTTCGCCGGCATGTCGAGCATCCCGTTGGTCCACAGCTGGCGCAGGCACAGCGCGCCCGCGAAGCTCGCGTCGGGGGTCGCGAGCCGGTGATCGACGCCCGCGCCCGTGTTGAACACGAGGTCGATGCCGCCCGTCGGCGGCACGCCGTTGCCGACGCCGAAGATGGCCGGCATCGGCGACGCGGCGGGCGACGCGACCGTGCCGGTCGGCGCGCTGGTGGTCGCGAAGCTGAAATTGCACAGATTGTCGGTCACGCGCGAGCGCGTGTACGCGTTCGCATAGGTGACCGCGATCGCCGGAATCGCCTGCGAATCCCACATCGACGCCTGCAGCAGGTCGGAATCGGCGAGATAGCCGGCCGCATGCAGTTGCGCGAGCGCGTCGGCGGCCTGGCTCTGCGTATCGGCGCCCGACACGAGCCCCGCCGCGGCGAGCGTCGCGCAGCGCTGCGTGCGGATCGACTGCGTGGTGGCGGCCGGCAGCCCGCTCAGGTACGGCTCGCCCGCGAGCGACGCCGACGCGGCCGCGCACGGCTGCAGCAAGTTCGCGAGCGTCGCGTAGTCGGCGAGCGGCCGGCCGAACGACGGCGCCGGCTGGCCGCCCTCGCGCACGACCGCGTTGGGCGCCATCCGCACGTTGATCTGCGGCTCGCCGACCACGACCGCGGTGATCCAGCGGCGCGTGTCCTGCTCGGCCGCCGCGAGCGCCGCGCCGCCGCCGTTGCTGACGGACGCGGCGATCGTCGTGATGTCGCCCGGGTGGTAGCGCACGCCGTGATGCGAGCTGTCGAGCACCGGCCCGAACTGCTCGTTGAGCGCCCAGTACGCGAATTCGACCGCCTGCAGCGTCGCGTGCCCCCAGTCCTGCTCGGGATTCTGCTGCGAATGCGCGTGCTTGAACGCGTAGCGGTTCGGGAAGCGGCTGTTGAACGCGGCCAGGTCGCCGCTCGTCACGTTCGCGGTGAAGAGGCTGGCATTGCCGGCGAGCACCGCGTTCGCGAGCGTGCCGTCGATCAGCGTGATCGTGTCGGAGCCAAGCTCGTGCGCGCCGTTGCCGCCGCCCTTGTCGTTGTATGCGACCGCGCAGCCGCGTTTCAGGCCCCACTCGCCGGCCGCCGAAATCGCGCCGTACACGCCACGCGAACCCGACGACGTCGCGGTGACGATGCACGGCTGCGCGGGATCGAAGCTGGCGGGCACCTGCACGAGCAGCGTCACGTTCTTGCGGCCGCTGCCGTCGTCGGAGTACGCGAGATATTCGGTGCCGGGGATCTTGCCTTCGCCGAGCGTGGCGTTGCCGTCGAGGTCGACGTTCGGCCCCCAGAAGCGGCCGTAGCCGCCGTTCGCGCTCATGTCGACGAGCGCGCGATAGTTGGACCAGATCGCGAGCCGGCGCAGCTCGGCGCTCGTCGGCCGGGACGGATTCGCGAACGCGGGCGCCGTGGAGGCGAGGCCCGTCTTGCCGAGGCCGGCCGTCAGCAGGTCGTCGCTCGTGCCGTCATAGGCGGTCGTGCGCACGCTGCCGGACACGAAACCGGGCAACCGGTTGCGCTCGCCCGAATCGGCGTCGTTGCAGGCGCCGAGCAATGTGAGCGCGGCCAGCGCCGCGCAGAGAAGAATCCGAGTGCCCCACCCGTGCGTCGTCATTGTCGCCCCCTCTCAGTATCGATATCGCTATCGTCGCGCCGCTGCGTCGTGCGCGGCTCGCGGCCTGTCGGGAAAACACCGGGCCGCCCCTGATATTCCGCCCCGAAGGCAGTCCGCTGGGGAGATGCTCCCCGGAGGCCTGGCGCGCAGCGACAGGCTGGGGCACGCTGCGGCGCGAACGGCCCCCGGCATGCCGGGGACCGCCTGAAAGCGGGCGCGGGCGGCGTTGTCGCGCCGCCCGCCCCGTTTTATTGCTGCTGAACCGTCAGCTTGTTCGAGACCGACGTCACGCCGCTCACGCCCTTCGCTGCCTCTTCCGCCTTGTCGATCTGTGCCTGGTCGGGCACCGTGCCCTCCAGCGTGATCGCGCCGCCCTTCGAGCGCACGACGAGGTTCGCCACGTCGATGCCGCCTGCCTTCGTGATTGCCTTGCGCACCGCGTAGCCGAGCTTGCGGTTCGCCTTCTTCGCGGTCTTGGCCGCCGCCTTCGGCGAGCTCGCTGCCGCGGCCGGCGCTTCGGTGGCCGCCGTATCGCTGGACTGCGCGTATACGCTGCCCGTCAGACAGGCCGCCACGGCCGCAACACCCAACGCTCTCAACACGATCGACTTCATGCTATCTCCTTGTAACTCCTGAACGGCCGTGCACAGTACGGCCGGATACCCCCAATGGCAGCCGGCCCGCGCGCGAACGGGCGGGACGGCCGATGATTTCCACGGCGATGCGAGAGAGGCGACACGGGCCGGCAGCTGGCGCGCGCGAATGCGGGCCGGCCGGGCCGGGCAGCCGCCGGCCGGACGCGCCCGGTCTCATTGCGTGCCGGGTCGCGCGCGAATCGGGCGCGGCTGCGTCGCACAATGTAATCCAGCGCCCGCCGAAGCGCAAAGCTTTTGACGCGCGGGCAAGCGCCGCCGCGCGCCGCCGGCCGTCGGGGCCGGCCGGCCAAGCCCGCGCGACACGGCGGCGGATTCGCGCACGTCGGGGGAAACCGGGTACCATCGCCGCCAGAACATGCATCGTGCAGCGTCCGAGCCCGCCGTCATCGATGCGTCACGCCCGTGTCATCCGCCGCCGCCATGAAGCCAGCCAGCCCTCGCCCGCCCCGCCGCATCCTCGCCCGCTTCGTCGCGGTGTCGTGGCGCGACCTCGCGCTGTCGATCGGCCCCACCGTGCTGCTCGCGGCCACGGCGGTCTGGCTCGCGGTCAAGCTGATCCAGCCGGCGCCGCCGTCCACGCTCGTGATTTCGTCCGGGCCGCCCGGCAGCACCTACTGGAACGCCGCGCAGAAATACAAGGCGATCCTCGCGAAGAACGGCGTCACGCTCGACGTCGAGTCGTCCGAAGGATCGGCGCAGAACCTCGAGCGGCTGTCGAACCCGAACGCGCCGGTCGACGTCGGCTTCGTGCAGAGCGGCATCGGCCCGAAGGAGCGCGACGAGCACCTGGTCTCGCTCGGCAGCATCGGCTACGTGCCGCTCGCGATCATGTACCGCGGCCCGGTCGTCGCCCGCCTGTCCGACTTCAACGGCAAGCGGCTCGCGCTCGGCGCGGAGGGCAGCGGCGCCCGCGAATTGAGCCTGGCGCTGCTGAAGATGAACGGCATCGTGCCGGGCGGCTCGACCGAGCTGCTGCCGACCGCCGGCGAGGACGCCGCGACCGCGCTGCTCGACGGCAAGATCGACGCTGCTTTCCTGTCCGGCGACTCGACCCAGATCCCGGTGATGGCGAAGCTGTTCCGCGCGCCGGGCGTGCACGTGTACTCGTTCACGCAAGCCGAGGCGTACGCGCGGCGCTTTCCGTACCTGACCGCGATCACGCTGCCGATGGGCGTCTACGATCTCGGCCGCAACCTGCCGCCCGCCGACATCCACACGGTCGCGCCAACGATCGAGCTGGTCGCGCGCGACACGCTGCACCCCGCGCTGTCCGACCTGCTGATCGAGGCCGCGCGCGAGGTGCACGGCCACGCGACGATCCTGCAGCACGCGGGCGAATTCCCGTCCGCCGTCACGCGCGGCTTCCCGCTGTCGGACGACGCGGCGCGCTACTACAAGTCGGGCAAGACCTTCCTGTACCGGCGGCTGCCGTTTTGGGTCGCGAGTCTGGTCGACCGGATGCTCGTCGTGCTGGTGCCGCTGATCGTCGTGCTGATTCCGGGGCTGCGGCTGGTGCCGTCGCTGTACGGCTGGCGCGTGCGTTCGCGCATCTACCGCTGGTACGGCGCGCTGATCGCGCTCGAGCGCCGCGCGCTCGGCGAGCACACGGCCGAGGAGCGCGTCCAGCTGCTCGACGAGCTCGACGACATCGAGGAAGCCGTGAACCGGATGAAGATGCCGCTCGCGTACGCGGGGCAGTTCTACGTGCTGCGCGAGCACATCGGCTTCGTGCGCGAGCGCCTCACCGCGCACGAGCACGACGCCGCGTCGCGTACGTCGGGCACGTCTGGCACGCCCGGCGCCGGCCCCCCCGCGACGGCGGGAACCGGGGAGGCGTCGCCGCCGGCCGGCGCGCCCCCTCGGGCGACTCCCGGTTCCGCGTGAGCGGCCGATCCGCGATCATTGCTGCATCCGCGCCACCGCGCAACATGAAGGCCGCCGCCAGGCGCGCACGCCCCACCCTCTGGAGATCGCCATGACAACCGGCCCCGATACTGCCCAACCCGCCTGGTTCTACGACTTCGTGTCGCCGTTCTCCTACCTGCTGCTCGAACAGCTCGACAAATGGCCGGACGTGCCGTTCGAACCCGTCGCCGTGTCGCTGCTGGACCTGCAGCGCCACTGGGGACAACGCCCGAGCGCCGAGGTACCGGCCAAGCGCGTGTTCACGTACCGCCACGCGCTGTTTCGCGCCGAACAGCTCGGCATCCGCTTCAAGATGCCGCCCGCCCATCCGTTCGATTCCGACAAGGTGCTGCGCCTCGCGCTCGCGCTGCGCGCCGATATCGCGACCGTGCTGGAAATGTTCCGCTTCATCTGGCACGACGGCAACGATCCGTCGACGCCGGACGGCTTCGCCGCGCTGTGCGAACGCGTCGGCGTGAGCCACGGCGACGAGCTGATCGAATTCGAGGAAACGAGCGCGCAGTTGCGCCGCAACACCGACGACGCGATCGCGCTCGGCGTGTTCGGCGTCCCGACCTTCTGGATGAATCGGCAGCTGTTCTGGGGCGAGGACGCGCTGCCGATGGTGCTGTACTGCGCGCGCACGCCGAACTGGCTCGAGTCGCGCGAGGTCAAGCGGATCAGCACGCTGCCGAAGGGCCGCGCGTGATGGCCGGTATCACGCACGGCCACGCGCGGCTGCGGTAAGGTTACGCTTCCCCGAATCAGCCCGCCCCGATGGAAGACGACGACCGCACCGCCTCGCTCGATATCTGGCTCGTGCGCGTATTGCGCACGCTGCTGCTCGAGCGCAGCGTCACGCAGGCCGCGCTGCGGCTGAACCAGACCCAGCCCGCGATCAGCACCGCGCTGCGCAAGCTGCGCGACACGCTGAACGACCCGATTCTCGTGCGCGGCAAGTCGGGGATGGTGCCGACCGAATATGGCGCGTCGCTGCTCGGTGCGGCGTCGCGCGCGCTGCGCGAGGTCGACTTCATCGCGACGCCGCACGGCGACTTCGACCCGTCTTCCGCGCGGCGCACGTTTCGCGTCGCCGCGCCCGACTACCTGAACGATTTCTTCATGCCGACGCTGATCGAGCGCTTTCGCGACGCGGCGCCGCATGCGCGCCTGGAAATCGACTCGCTGAATCCCACGCTCGACCACGCGGAGGCGCTCGAAGCGGGCGCGCTCGACCTCGTGATCGGCAACTGGCCGAAGCCCGACCCGCACTTCGCGCGCCAGGACCTGTTCTCCGACACGATCGTGTGCCTGATGCGCGACGCGCATCCGCTCGCACGCGAGCCGCTTACGCGCGAAGCGTACGCGTCGGCCGCGCACGTCGCGCCGACGCCGTACACCGGCGACAAGCGCAACGCGATCGAGATCGGCCTCGCCCGCGCGCGCCTCACGCGGCGGATCGTGACGACGCTGCCGTACTTCGGGATCGTGCCGCAAGTGCTGCTGCAGTCGGACCTGATCTTCACGACGACGCGCCGCTTCGCGACGCACTATGCGCAGTTGCTGCCGCTCGTCGTCGTCACGCCGCCTGTGCCGTTCCCGCGCATCAAGAGCTACCTGCTCACGCACCCGCAGCCCGATCGGCCGACCGACATCGCGTGGCTGTGCGCGCTGATGCAGAGCGTGTCCGACGGGCTGACGGCCGCGCGCGGCCGCAAGCGCTGACCCGCGCGGGACGGCCCGCGCGAGATCATGCGGCGCGGCCGAAGCACATGCGCCGCGGCGACTGTTCCGTCAGGGCAAGCACGCGCAGTCAATCGCGCGCGGCGATCTCAGGCCGTGCAGAAGGTTTCCTGCAGATGGGTCCAGCGCACGATGCCTGCCGTGTCGCGTTCGAACATGGCGGTCGCGCGACGCGCGGGCAGTTCGCCCGACGCCGCCTGCTGCGCCTCGAGATAGGTGAGCACCGCATGCGACGCGTCGGCCGCGAGCACGCGGATATCCGACAGCGTGATGCGCAGCCCCGGCTTCGCGCCGCCCAGCGTCGCGAACAGCGCACGCATGCCGTCATGGTCGAACACGCGACCGTCGGTCATGATCATCGTGAAATCGGCGGAGAAAGTCGCGAGCAGCGCATCGAGCGCCGCGGGCGCGGTATCGGCGCCGGACAGCCAGCGCTCGATGGCGACGAGGCTCGCATCGAGCGCGTCGAGATAGACCTGACGATCGGACATGGAACTCGCACGGAAGACGCGCGGCCCGATGCCGCGCGATCCGTGCAGTGTAGGCAAAAACGCCCGGACGCGTGTCGGATGCAGCGGCCCGCGTCGTTACCGCGTGCAGCTCGCGTCGTCACGCACGCGGCCGGCCGCGGCCGCCTTCACATCGGCCACCGGCGTCCCCGAGCGTGCCTGCAGCAGTTCCGCGCAAACGGCCACCGCGATCGCGCCGGGGGCCTTGTCGACGATGCCCGCGACGCCGATCGGACACACCATCTCCGTGAGCCGCGCCGGATCGACGCCGCGCGCGGCGAGCCGGCGCTCGAACTTCACGCGCTTGGTGCGCGAACCGATCATCCCGAAGTACGCGAAGTCGCGCCGCCGCATGATCTGCGCGGCGAGCGAGAAGTCGAGCGCGTGGTTGTGCGTCATCACGAGGAAGTACGCGCCGGGCGGCGCCGCGTCGACGACGGCCTCCGGCGTGTCGGTCGGCTCCGGCTGCACGTTCGGCGGACATTCGTCCGGGAACAGTTCGTCGCGCGTGTCGACCCACTGCACGACGCACGGCAACGCGCCGAGCAGCGTGACGAGCGCGTGGCCGACGTGCCCCGCGCCGAACAGCACGACGTGCATCGGCGGCGGCGCGGCGCTCGCGCGGTTGCGCCGGCCGGTGCGTTGCGCGAACGTCTGCGCGGGTGACGCGCCGCACGCGCCGTCGCACCCGGCGACGGGCGCCTGCGACGCGGCATGCGGCGACGGAGCGGGCCCGTTCATGTCAGCCTCCGCCGGGCCGCCCCAAGGAGACTGACCGCCCCCTTGGGGAGCAGCGAACGCAGTGGCCATGGGCGTCGCTCCATCTCAGCCTGCCCGCGCGGCGCTCGCCGCACGCACCGCGTGCACCGCACGCAGGATCGACTCGCCGGTGGCCGGCCCGTCGAGCGGCGGATTCACCCGGTAGTCGCCGACCGCGGCAATGGCGTCGCGCACCGCGAAGAACACCGAGAACGGCAGCAGCAGCGGCGGCTCGCCGACGGCCTTCGAACGATGGATGCTGTCCTCCACGTTGCGGTTCTCGAACAGCCGCACGTTGAACTCGGGCGGCGTGTCGTTGACCGTCGGGATCTTGTACGTGGACGGCGCGTGCGTCATCAGCTTGCCGCCCGCGTTCCACCACAGCTCCTCGGTCGTGAGCCAGCCCATCCCCTGGATGAACGCGCCTTCGACCTGGCCGATGTCGAGCGCCGGGTTCAGCGACGCGCCGACGTCGTGCAGCGCATCGACGCGCAGCGTGCGCATCTCGCCCGTCAGCGTATCGATCACGACTTCCGACACGGCCGCGCCGTACGAGTAGTAGTAGAACGGCCGGCCCTGCAGCTTCGACTGATCCCAGTACAGCTTCGGCGTCGCATAGAAGCCGTCGGACCACAGCTGCACGCGCGCGAGATAGGCCTTCGCGATCACCTCGCCGAACGGCACGCTCGCGCCGCCGACCCACACGAAGTCGTTGCCGAACCTCACGTCGGCCGCATCGACCTTGCCGTCGCCGAACTGCTTCGCCGCGAACACCGCGAGCCGCTCGCGCAACTGGCGCGCCGCATCCTGCGCGGCCTTGCCGTTCAGGTCGGAGCCTGTCGATGCGGCCGTCGCGGACGTGTTCGCGACCTTGCTCGTGTCGGTCGCCGTCACGCGGATCCTGCCGAAGCGGATGCCGAGCTCGTGCGCGACGACCTGCGCGACCTTCGTGTTGAGCCCCTGCCCCATCTCCGTGCCGCCGTGATTCACGAGCACCGAGCCGTCGGTATAGATGTGCACCAGCGCGCCGGCCTGGTTGAAGTGCGTGACGTTGAACGCGATGCCGAACTTCACCGGCGTGAGCGCGATGCCCTTCTTCAGCACCGTGTTGCGGGCGTTGAATGCGCGCACGCCCGCGCGCCGCGCGCGGTAGTCGCTCGTCGCCTCGAGTTCGCCGAGCAGTTCCTGCAGCACGTTGTCCTCGACCGTCTGCCCGTAAGGCGTCACGTTGCGCTCGGTCTTGCCGTACAGGTTCGCGTAGCGGACGTCGAGCGGATCGCGGCCCAGCGCGCGCGCGATGTCGTCGAGGATGTACTCGATCGCGAACGCGCCCTGCGGGCCGCCGAAGCCGCGGAACGCGGTGTTCGACTGCGTATTGGTCTTGCCGCAGTAGCCGGCGATGTCGACGTCGCCGAGCCAGTACGCGTTGTCGAAGTGGCACACCGCGCGCGTCATCACCGGGCCCGACAAGTCGGCCGAGAAGCCGCAGCGCGACGTCATCTCGAGCGCGACGCCGTCGAGGCGGCCGTCGTCGTCGTAGCCGACGTCGAAGCGGTAATGGAAGTCGTGCCGCTTGCCGGTGATCAGCATGTCGTCGTCGCGGTCCGGACGCAGCTTCACCGGGCACAGCAGCTTCCATGCGGCGAGCGCCGCGCAGCATGCGAACAGGCCCGACTGCGATTCCTTGCCGCCGAAGCCGCCGCCCATCCGGCGACATTCGACCAGGACGTTGTGCGATGCGACGCCGAGCACGTGCGCGACGAGGTGCTGCATTTCGCTCGGGTGCTGCGTCGAGCAGTACACGTGCATCCCGTCGTCGTCCTTCGGCACCGCGTAGGCGATCTGTCCTTCCAGATAGAACTGCTCCTGGCCGCCGAGCCGCATCTCGCCCGACTCGCGATGCGGCGCGGCGGCCAGGCGCGCGGCCGCGTCGCCGCGCGCGAGCTTCAGCGGCGGGATCACGTAGGTTTCGGCCTGGCGCGCTTCCTGCGCGGTCAGGATCGCGGGCAGCTCGTCGTAGTCGACCTGCGCGCGGCGCGCGGCGAGCCGCGCGATGTCATGCGACGTCGCGACGACGATGAACATCGGCTGGCCGACGAACTGCACGATGCCTTTCGCGAGCACCGGGTCGTCGTGGATGATCGGGCCGCAGTCGTTGACGCCCGGGATGTCGTCGGCCGTGAACACGGCGACCACGCCCGGCGTCGCGCGCACCGCGTCGAAGTTCATCGACACGATCTTCGCGTGCGGCTTGGCCGACAACCCGAGCGCCGCGTGCAGCGTGCCCGCGACGATCGGGATGTCGTCGGTGTAGGTCGCGCGCCCGCTCACGTGCAGGTGGGCGGATTCGTGCGGGCGCGACACGTGCACCTGGGCGGCGTCGGCTTGCTGGTCGAGGGTGTTCAGGAACGGTTCTGCTTGCTGGTTCATGTTCGGTGTTCTCCGTCTTCAGACGCGCGCCGCGTCGGCATCGGCGTCGGCGCCGGCTTCGGCGGCCACTTCACGCACATTCACGGCTTGCGGCGGCAGCGGGTCGTGCGGGCGCGTCTCCAGCCAGAATCGGACCATCAGGTTCTTCGCGGTATCGAGGCGATACGTGCTCGTCGCGCGCATGTCGGAGAGCGGCTGGTAGTCGCGCTCGAGCGCCTGCATCGCGGCCTGCGCGGTGGCTTCGTGCCACTGCGCGCCGTCGAGCACGGCTTCCGTGTGGGTCGCGCGCTTCGGCGTCGCGGCCATCCCGCCGAACGCGACGCGCGGCTCGCGGATCGTGTCGCCGTCCGCGACGAACGCGAACGCCGCGCAGACGGCCGAGATGTCGGAGTCGAATCGCTTCGACACCTTGTAGGTGCGGAACTGCAGCTTCGCGCGCGCGCCGGTGCGGGTCGGCACCTTCAGGCCGACGACGAATTCGTGCGGCGCCATGTCCTTTTGCTGATAGCCGGTGTAGAGCGCCTCGAGCGGCAGTTCGCGCACCGTGTCGCCGCCGCGCAGCACGACGCGCGCGCCGAGCGCGATCAGGCCCGGCATCGAGTCGCCGATCGGCGAGCCGTTCGCGACGTTGCCGCCCATCGTCCCCGCGTTGCGGATCGGCAGCGACGCGAAGCGCTTCCACATTTCGGTCAGCTCCGGATACGTGCCGGCGAGTGCCGCATACGCGTTCTCGAGCGTCACGCCCGCGCCGATCTCGATCCAGTCGTCGCCGTGCGCGACGCGCTGCAGTTCGGCGATCTGGCCGACGTAGATCAGGTCGTCAAGCCGGCGCATCTGCTTGGTGACCCACAGGCCGATGTCGGTGCTGCCGGCGAGAATGCGCGCGTCGGGCCGCTCGATCTTCAGCGCGGCCAGCGCGTCGAGCGTGCGCGGCGCCGCGAAGCGCGCGCCGTCGCTCGTCGTGTAGTCGAACGTGTCGTCACGCTTGAGCGACGCGAGCGTGCGGGCGAGCGCGGCGGTGTCGACCGGCGCCACGGGCTGCGATGCACCTTCGCCGGCCGCGCCTTCGCCGGTCGCACCTTCGCCGGCCGCGTCGAACATCCGCACGGTCGCGTCGACGATCGGGCGATAGCCGGTGCAGCGGCACAGGTTGCCCGTCAACGCATCGGCGATCTCGGTGCGCGTCGGCACGTCCTTCGCCTTCGCGCACGCGCTGCCGCAAGCTTCGTGGCCGTGCTTCTCGTACAGCGCCCACATCGACATCACGAAGCCGGGCGTGCAGAACCCGCATTGCGACCCGTGGCAATCGACCATCGCCTGCTGCACCGGGTGCAGCGAACCGTCCGGCTGGCGCAGGTCTTCAACCGTCAGCAACGCGCGGCCGTCGAGCGTCGGCAGGAACTGGATGCAGGCGTTGACCGCCTTGAACGCGACCGTGCCCGCGTCGGTCAGCTCGCCGACGACGACCGTGCACGCGCCGCAGTCGCCTTCCGCGCAGCCTTCCTTGGTGCCGGTGCAGTGCGCATCCTCGCGCAGGTATTGCAGCACGGTGCGGGTGACGTCCGCGCCGCTGACTTCGCGGACCGCGTGACGATGGTAGAAGCGGATCGGCTCACTCATGTCTCTGTCGTTCTTCAAGGGGGCAAGGCGGCCTGCGCGGGGCGCTCGACCGACGTTTCTCTGACAGTTTGCACGCTATCACCATCAAATTTCCCAACCCATAGCCGATCACGCATGCGGCCCATATAACTGCCGCGATATGAGCGACGGAGCCGCCCGGCGGCCCCGCTCGCGCGTTGCCCCGCTTGGGTTTCGGGTCGGCCCACGCCGATCCGTCGGCGCTCCGTCCGCGACGAAACGGGGCGCGCTGAACTAAGCGGTACCTGCGGGAAAACCGGTTCCATGGGAAAATCCCGATTCCGTTTTACGCCAACTTCCGCTCCGCTTCGCTCATTCGTTCCGACCCCATGTCAACCGATTCCGCCACACCGCCGCGCAGCGGGTTCGCCGTCACGCTGCAAATCGTGTCCGTCGTCTGCTTCACGTTCATCTGCTACCTGACCATCGGCCTGCCGCTCGCCGTGCTGCCGGGCTTCGTCCATGACGATCTGGGCTTTTCCGCGATCGTCGCGGGCGGTGCAATCAGCGTCCAGTATTTCGCGACGCTCGCCTCGCGCCCGCTCGCGGGGCGCTTCGCCGATACGCTCGGGCCGAAGCAGACGGTGCTGCGCGGGCTGATCGGCTGCGGCGTGTCGGGCGTGCTGCTCCTGGTCGCGCTGCTGCTGGCCCATTGGCCGGTGGCGAGCCTCGTGCTGCTGGTCGCGAGCCGGCTCGTGCTGGGTGTCGGCGAAAGCCTGTGCGGCACGGGGGCGATCCTGTGGGGCATCGGCCGGGTCGGCGTCGCGCACAACGCGAAGGTGATCTCGTGGAACGGCATCGCGACCTACGGCGCGCTCGCACTCGGCGCGCCGGTCGGCGTGGCGATCGCGCATACGCTGAACCCGGCGCTGATCGGCGTGCTCGTGATCGCGCTCGCCGCGATCGGCTTCTACCTCGCACGCCTGATCGATGCCGTGCCGCTCGTGCATGGCGAGCGGATGTCGTATGCGAGCGTGTTCACCCGCGTGCTGCCGCACGGCCTCGGCCTCGCGCTCGGCTCGGCCGGTTTCGGCTCGATCGCGACCTTCGTCACGCTGTACTACGCGGCGCGCCACTGGCCGAACGCCGCGCTGTCGCTGACCGTGTTCGGCACGCTGTTCATCGGCGCGCGCCTGCTGTTCGCGAACACGATCAAGACCTACGGCGGCTTCCGCGTGGCGATCGTGTCGTTCGCGTTCGAATGCTCGGGCCTCGTGCTGCTGTGGCTCGCGCCCGTACCGCACGTCGCACTCGCTGGCGCCGCGCTGACCGGCTTCGGCTTCGCGCTGATCTTCCCGGCGCTCGGCGTCGAGGCCGTCTCGCTCGTGCCGCCCGCGAGCCGCGGCGCGGCGCTGTCCGCGTACTCGGTGTTCCTCGACCTGTCGCTCGGCATTACCGGCCCGCTCGCCGGTTATGTGGCCGGTGCGTTCGGCTATCCGCAGGTGTTCCTGTTCGCGGCCGTGGCCGCGGCGGCGGGTGTCGCGCTGTCGATGGTGCTGTATCAGCGGCAGGCGCGTGTTGCGGGGAGCGGCGCGGCGGCGTGAGCCGTGTCGCGGCCCCGGCCATGCCGGCCAGCGCGGCAACACATTGAAGTCCCGCCATACGCGGATGGCTTGGGGATGACGCCGGCACGCGGGGGCGCCCCTCACCGAGCGATTCGGTTCGGCACGACTGGGGCCAGGCATGGTCGCCGCGCCGAGGGCGCTGCGCCCCCGGCCGTGTCGATATCGAGAATCGCACCCGCGCCTTCGCCCGCATGCGCCTGCGTGCCCCTCATCACCTCCTGACACAACCGGCGGATTGAGCGCAGCCCCGAAGCAAAACCGAGTCGACCGCGCCAACCCGATCAGCCGCCGCCTCGGTCATACGCTCAGGCTCGCGCCGTCCTCGGAAACAACCGGCGCGTCAGGTCGAACGCGACCAGATTGCCGGCCAGCACGAGCAGCAGCCCGATCACCGCGAGCGGCGACCACTGATAGCCCTCGAAGACCGTCGACACGGCCAGCGCGACGATCGGAAACAGCACCGTGCAGTATGCGGCGCGCTCCGGCCCGATCCGCCCGACGAGGGTCAGGTACGCGGTGAACCCGATCACCGAGCCCGGCACGGCCAGATAGACGAGCGCGCCGAGATAGCGCGGGCTCGGGTCGATCGTGAACGGCAGCCCGGCCGCCGCGCTGCCGACCGTGAGGATCGCCGCGCCGATCAGCATCGCCCAGCCGTTGGTCGCGAGCGGGTGCAGACCCATCGACTGCATCCGGCTCGACAGCAGGTTGCCGGCCGAGAAGCACATCGTGCCCGCGAACGCGATCGCGAGGCCCGTCCAGGTCGCGCGATCGTCGAGGTGGCCGGCCATCTGTTGCCAGAACAGGCATGCCATGCCGGTCAGCCCGAGCAGCGCGCCGGCGATCGCGGACGGCCGCAGCGGGCGGCCCATGAACAGCCGGCCGTTGATCGAATTCAGCAGCGGCGCGGTCGAGAAGATCACGGCGACGAGGCCGCTCGGCACGACCTGCTCCGAATAGTAGAAGCACAGGAAATTGACGCAGAACAGCGCGACGCCCTGAGCGACGAGGTAGCGCCACGCTTCGCGCGGCGGACGCACCGGCCGGCGCATCACGCGCAGCAGCGCGAACAGCACGGCGGCGGCGAGCCAGAAGCGCCACGCGATCGACACGGGCGGCGGCACGGCGCCGAGCTGCCACTTGATCGCGATCCAGGTGGTGCCCCAGATCAGCACGGTGACGAAATAAAGCGACAGGTTCATGGCGGCAACGACGCGAAACGAGTGGAACGGGCTCCGACTATGCCGCCGCCCCGCCCGTGCGGATTGTCCGGAATTGCGGTCTTTTGGGCGGCGCCGCACGGCGCGCGTCGCGCCCGCTTATACTCGGCGCATCATGAGTTCGCCCCTGTACGCCCCACCCGTCGACCATTCGACCGCCCCTGCCGGCGGCGCGATGCCGTTCGGCCTGCAGTCGGTGTGCCGCACGCTTGCCGAGGCGAATGCGACGCTCGAGCGCTTCACGTGGCTCGGCGACCATCTCGCGATCGCCGAATGGACGCGCATCACCGACGAAAGCGAGACGATCTACGAACAGCCCGGCCACCACACGTTGTCGTGCTATCTCGACGGCGGTTACCGGACGGAGCGCGAACGCGTGCCGCGCTACGGCGCGCCGAGCCTGCTGTGCGCGCTGCCGGGCGACCATGAATCGCGCTGGTGGGTGCGCGGCGAGATGCACTTCATCCACCTGTACTTCCTGCCCGAGCACTTCACGCAGCGCGCGATCCGCGAGCTCGATCGCGAGCCGCGCGAGCTGAAGCTCGCCGACCGCACCTATTTCGAGGATGCGCGCGTCGCGGCGCAGTTCCGTTCGCTCGCGCTGGAGCGCTGGGACGATGCCGACGGGCGGCTGCGCGCGAACGAGGCCGCGCACGACGTGCTGAGCCTGCTGCTGCGCGGCCAGAGCACGACGCGCACCGACGTGCCGTTCCGCGGCGGGCTCGCGCCGGCCGTGCGCCGCCGCGTGCGCGACTATATCGACAGCTATCTGTCGCAGCCGCTGACGCTCGGCGAACTGGCGAACGTCGCCGCGCTGTCCGAATACCACTTCTCGCGGATGTTCCGGCTGTCGTTCGGCCGTGCGCCGCACGCATGGGTGGCCGAGCAGCGGCTCGCGCGGGCGCGCCTGCTGCTGCGCACGACGGCGTTGCCGCTCGCGCAGGTCGCGGCCGAATGCGGCTACGCGAACGCCGGCCACTTCAGCCATCGTTTTCGCGACGCGCACGGCACGACGCCGAACGCGTACCGGCGCGCGATGCAGGGCGGCTGAGGCCCGCGCGCCTTTCGACGGCCGGCGCCGCCGCGCGCATCGAGCGCCCTCGCCTCCCGCTTACGCGCCCCGCCGCGACAGTTCCTGCTCGAGCGCGGCCACGCCGGCCGGCAGGTCGACCGGCACCTTCAGATCGTCCATCGTGCGGCCGAACGCATGCAGCGTGCGGAACAGGTTGTGTTCGCGGCACTGTTCGCCCATCTGCCCGATCCGCACGATCGGCAGCCCGAACGAGCCCGAGATCTCGACCTGGTACTGCTTCGAGATATGGCCGCACACCATCCCGGGCGTGAGCCCCTCGGGCGTCTCGATCCCGACCACCGAATTGAGGCGGCACGCCTTCGGCGCATAGAGCGTAAGCCCCATCGCCTCGACGCCCGCCTGCAGCGCGAGCGAGCAGCGCAGGTGGCGCGCGAAGCGGCTTTCGAGCGTCTCCGCGCAAACGAGGCGCAGCGCCTCGTGCAGCGCGAGCACGCCCGACACCGGCGCCGTGTAGTGATAGCCCGCGTTGTGCCAGAAGTTCTCCGCGAGCGCCATGTCGAGGCACCAGTGCGCGTTCGGTTCCGGACGCTGCTTCATCCGGTTCCACGCGGCGTCGGAGAACGCGATCAGCGACACGCCGGGGATCGACGACAGCCCCTTCTGGCCGCCCGTGATCACCGCGTCGATGCCCCACGCGTCCATTTCGAGCGGCATCGTCGACAGCGTGCACACCGCGTCGACGACGACCAGCGCGCCGGCCGCCTTCGCGAGTGCCGCGATCTCGCGCAGTTCGCGGTTCCATACGGTGTTCGACGTCTCGCCCTGCACGATCGTGACGATCTCGGGCCGCTCGCGCGCGATGGCGTCCGCGATCTCGTCGAGGCTCGCGACCGCGCGGTCGGCCACTTCGAGCGTCGCGACGTCGGCGCCGACGCGCGTCGCCATCTCGGCCATCCGCGCGCTGAAGAAGCCGTTGCGGATCGACAGCACGCGCGTGCCGCGCCACGCGAGGTTCGAGATCGCCATTTCCATCGCGGCCGAGCCGGGGCCGGCGACGCCGAGCACCCATTTCGTGCGGGTCTGGAACACGTAGCGCGCCATCTCCTTCACCTGCTCGATGATCTTCGCCATCGTCGCGCCGAGGTGGTTGATCACGATCGTGTTCGCCTTCGCGACGGCGGCCGGGATCGGGACCGGGCCGGCCCCCATCATCAGCAGCGGTTCTTCGGGCAGGATCGCGTCGAGCGGCACGACGACAGGACAGGGAATCGGCGAATAATCGATGGACATGGCAGCAAAAGAGGAAGGAAGAAAACGCACGGACGTCGCCCGCCGCACGGCATGGCGAACTGATCGATCATTCCGCGTTCCGCGGCCGCGCGCAAGAGGCACCCGCGGCCGGACAGCGTGCCGGTGGCCCGGTCGCCGGACCGGGCCACCGGCCGCGCACCGTCGGACGACCGGGTTTCGTATTGGCCTGGCATTGCCGCGCACATGTGAAACGGTTCCATCGGGGGTTCGATCCCCCGATTTTCTCCGGCAATATTGGAGACGAGTGACGGATTCCCGCGTTCAGCACGGGGCACGTATCACCGGAATACCGGCCATCACGACAAAAATCGGGCAGGTGGAATCGATCCACGAAAACCGCGATCGGCGCGAAAACATCCATTATCGCAGCATCTATTGGTGTGCGATTTCACCCAATACCGGATCAGGCCGCCAAGGTTCGCGCACAACACATTGATTTACATCATAAATATTCAAATCGTAGGCGACACCCTTCAATACGCCCCAAGATATCCCGGGCGCACCCGCATGACCCCGATTCGTTAAAGCGATACCCGTGATTGCGATTTTACGCAACCCGCCCTTTTTCGCAGGTTGACGGATAACGCTTCCGTAATGAACAATCGTCTGCAGAATGGAAAACCGATTTTTTCGATACGAACGAGAACCGGGTGTCGCGCGCCGGTTTTCCAGGTCGTGCAACGAAAAAATCACAACCGATATCAATCAACCGGGCCAGAAATTCGCGAGCCATGAACCAGATTCAGACCATGCGTGTGTTCGTCTGCGTCGCCGAGCAGCAGAGCTTCCGCCGCGCGGCGCACCATCTAGGCGTGTCCAATGCGCTCGTTACGCGTTCGATAGCGATGCTCGAGTCTCACCTGAACACGCGGTTGATCCACCGCACCACGCGCAACCTGTCGCTGACCGAGGCCGGCCTGCGCTACCTCGACGGCTGCCGCGCGCTGCTCGAGGAATTCGATCATCTCGAGGCATCCGTCGCGCATGCGGTGCGCGAGCCGGCCGGCACGCTGCGGGTCGTCGCGTCGGGCCTGCTGTCGCCACTCACGCTGACGCCGCTCGTCAGCGGCTTCCGGCACCGCTACCCCGAGCTGCGGGTGCAGCTCACCGTCGCCGAAGGGCCGCTCGACGTGCTCGAGTCGGGCTACGACGTCGGCATCGTGAGCGGCAACCGGCTCGACGGCAACCCGACGCTGATCGGTCACGCACTCCCGGCGGCCCCGTTCGTCGCCTGCGCGGCGCCCGCGTATCTCGAACGGCGCGGCGAGCCGCGCGCACCCGACGACCTGCCGGGCACGACTGGGTCGCACTCGCGCCGCACCAGCATGCGCCCGCGTGGCGGCTGGTCGGCCACGACGGCGCAACGCATTCGATCACGCTGCGCCCGACCTGTACGGTCAATCAGCTGGCGCTCGTGCACGCGGCGGCCGTCGCCGGGTCCGGCATCGTGGTGCTGCCCGAGCCGTGCGTCGCCGACGCGCTCGCCACCGGCACGCTCGTGCGGCTGTTGCCCACCTACCGGATCGACGATCCGGACGCGCAGCTGTCGCTCGTCTACCCGAACCGGCAGTACGTGCCGGCCCGCACGCGCAGCTTCATCGAGCACGCGCTCGAGCATTTCGGCGTGCAGGCGGCTCGCGAGCCGAGCGGCTACAGCTTCCTGCGCACGCCCGATCGCGTCGATATCGTCACGGGCCGGCAGACGGGCCTGCAGTAAACTGCACGCGACAGCCATTGGAGGTGCAGCGTGCGCGTGATCCTGTTCAGCAGCCGGCAGTACGACGACGAATCGTTTACCGCCGCCAACCGGCAGTTCGGCTATCGGCTGCACTTCCAGCCGTCGCACCTCGACGCGGAAACCGCGATCCTCGCGCACGGCTATGAAGTCGTGTGTCCGTTCGTCAACGACACCGTCGATGCGGCCGTGCTCGAACGGCTCGCCGACGGCGGCACGCGCCTGATCGCGCTGCGCTCGGCCGGGTTCAACCACGTCGACCTGGCCGCCGCCGAGCGGCTCGGCATCGCGGTCGTGCGGGTGCCGGCCTATTCGCCGCATGCGGTGGCCGAACACGCGGTCGCGCTGATCCTCGCGCTCAACCGCAGGCTGCCGCGCGCGGTCGCGCGCACGCGCGAAGGCGACTTCTCGCTGAACGGCCTGCTCGGCTTCGACCTGCACGGCAAGACCGTCGGCGTGATCGGCACCGGCCTGATCGGCCGCGTGTTCGCGAAGATCATGATGGGTTTCGGGATGCACGTGCTCGCGCACTCGATGCCGCCGTACGACGACGAGCTGATCGCGTTCGGCGCGCGCTACGTCGAGCTCGACGAGTTGCTGCACCATGCCGACATCGTCAGCCTGCACTGCCCGCTGCTGCCGTCGACCCACCACCTGATCAACGCGAAGACGCTCGCGCGGATGAAGCACGGCGCGATGCTGATCAATACCGGCCGCGGCGGCCTCGTCGACGCGCAGGCGCTGGTCGACGCGCTCAAGAGCGGCCAGTTGGGCCATCTCGGGCTCGACGTGTACGAGGAGGAAAGCGGCCTCTTCTTCGAGGATCACTCCGACCTGCCGCTGCAGGACGACGTGCTCGCGCGCCTGCTGACGTTCCCGAACGTGATCGTCACGTCGCATCAGGCGTTCTTCACGCGCGAGGCGCTCGCCGAGATCGCGCACACGACGCTGCTGAACATCGAGGCATGGCACGCGGGCGCGCCCGCGAACGTCGTGACGGCGAATCGCTGAGAAATCGACAAAATCCTGGCGTTTGGCGGCCCCCGCCGATACCGCAATCGTTTGCTTCTGATCATTGCAGCGAACCCCACCTTTTTCATCAACAATTCCACGTGTTGTTTCGAATGAAGTAACGATTCCCGCGCGCGGTCTGCTATCGTTGCGCCGACGTTCCTCCGCTTTCGCTCCCGCTCATGCGTTTCGACGATTCCGACATCGCCGCCGTCTACCGCGCCATCTTCGAACGGCGCGACATGCGCCACTTCACGCCGGCGCCCGTCGATCCGGCCGTGCTCGCGCGCCTGCTGCGCGCGGCGCACCATGCGCCGAGCGTCGGTTTCATGCAGCCGTGGCGCTTCATCCGCATCACCGATCCCACATTGCGCAGCGCGATCCACGCATTGGTCGAGGCCGAGCGCCGCGCGACCGCCGACGCGCTCGGCGAGCGGCAGGACGAATTCATGCGGCTGAAGGTCGAAGGCGTGCGCGAATGCGGCGAATTGCTGGTCGTCGCGCTCACCGACGATCGCGAGCGCCACGTGTTCGGCCGCCGCACGCTGCCGGAGATGGACTTGGCGTCCGCCGCGTGCGCGATCCAGAACATGTGGCTCGCCGCGCGCGCCGAAGGGCTCGGGATGGGCTGGGTGTCGCTGTTCGACGTCGACGCGCTGCGCACGCTGCTCGGGATGCCGGCCGGCGCGAAACCGATCGCCGTGCTGTGCATCGGGCATGTCGATGCGTTCTATGCGAAGCCGATGCTGGAAGAAGAGCGCTGGGCCGCGCGGATGCCGATCGACGCGTGCCTGTTCGAAAACGGCTGGGACGCGCCGGCCACGCAGGCCGCCGATCGTGAGGCAAACTCCGGCACGAGCGCCGGATCTTCGCCGTCGCCCGCGGTTTCCGCCGCGGACCACCTCTCCGACTCGACACCCACCGCGGCGCCTCGCTGCCGCTGACCGAGCGCACGACGCGTGGAACGCCGCGACACCGGCGTTGCTCCGGCCCGATATTCAGCCATGCCGCCGCCGCTGTCGAACCCACCGCCGAATCCGGCCGGACACGCATGACGCGCGGCGGCCCGGCCTCGCGCCACGGCGTTCGTTGCGCACGCAACCGCAACCGATCCTGACGGCCTTCATGGACCTTTCAAGGGCCGCGGTGTAGCATCGCGGCCGATGAAAGCCATTCTCAATCGTGATTTCCTCGCACTGATCCTGAGCGTCGCGGTGGTCGGCCTCGGCACCGGCGCCACGCTGCCGCTTACCGCACTCGCGCTGACCGAAGCCGGACACGGCACCAACGTCGTCGGCATGCTGACGGCCGCGCAGGCGCTCGGCGGCCTCGCGATCGTCCCGTTCGTCACCGCGCTCGCGCGGCGCATCGGCGCGCGCCGCGCCATCGTCGTGTCGGTCGTGCTGCTCGCCGCGGCCACCGTGCTGATGCAGTTCACGTCGAACCTGATCCTGTGGGGCGTGCTGCGGGTGCTGTGCGGCGCCGCGCTGATGCTGCTGTTCACGATCGGCGAAGCATGGGTCAACCAGCTCGCCGACGATTCGACGCGCGGCCGCGTGGTCGCGATCTACGCGACCAACTTCACGCTGTTCCAGATGGCGGGCCCCGTGCTCGTCAGCCAGATCGCCGGCGCGACGAGCATCCGCTTCGCGCTGTGCGGCGCGCTGTTCCTGCTCGCGCTGCCGACGCTCGCGACGATCCGGCGCGCGCCGCTCGCCGGCGACGATGCGCATCACGCCGCGCACGACAGCTGGCTCGCCGTGCTGCCGCGCATGCCCGCGCTGATCATCGGCACCGGCTTCTTCGCGCTGTTCGATACGCTCGCGCTGTCGCTGCTGCCGCTCTACGCGATGGATCACGGCGTCGCGAGCGCGACCGCCGTGCTGCTCGCGTCGATCATGCTGTTCGGCGACACCGCGATGCAATTCCCGATCGGCTGGCTCGCGGACAAGCTCGGCCGCGAACGCGTGCACCTCGGCGCCGGCTGGATCGTGCTCGCGGGCCTGCCGCTGCTGCCGTTCGTGATCGCGAATCCGTGGCTGTGCTGGCCGCTGCTGTTCGTGCTCGGCGCGGCGGCCGGCAGCATCTACACGCTGTCGGTCGTCGCGTGCGGCGAACGCTTTCGCGGCGCGGCGCTCGTCACCGCGAGCTCGCTCGTGTCGGCGTCGTGGAGCGCCGCGAGCTTCGGCGGCCCGCTGGTTGCGGGCGCATTGATGGAGCAACTGGGCAGCAACGCGCTGGTTGGCGTGCTGGTCGCGTGCGTCGCCGCGTTCGTCGCGGCCGCGCTGTGGGAACGACGCGCCGCGTTGCAGCGCGCGGTCTGACGCCGGCACGGACGCTGTCGCTGTCGCTGTCGCTGTCACGCAGCGTCCACACCGGTACGTGCGAGCGCATATGCACCGCCACCCGCTCGCACAACGCAAACGGCCCGCGCGATGCGGGCCGCCCTGTCCTTGCGGATCACACGGGACGTGTCACGCGCTCCGCGCGGGCAGAATCTTGCCCGCACATGCGCCGAAGCCGACGCGATAACCGTCGCCCTGGCACCAGCCCGCGATCGTGAGCTCGTCGCCGTCCTCAAGGAACGTGCGGCTGCCGCCGCCGTTCAGCGCGAGCGGCTCCTTGCCGTTCCACGTCAGTTCGAGCAGGCTGCCGAACGAATCCTTCGTCGGCCCGCTGATCGTCCCCGAACCCATCAGGTCGCCGACGCGCGTGTTGCAGCCCGCGACCGTGTGATGCGCGAGCTGCTGCGCCATCGTCCAGTACATGTGCTTGAAGTTGGTGCGGCAGATCGACGTCGCTTCGGCCGCCCCTTGCGCGCGCAGCGTCACTTCGAGCGCGATGTCGAACGCATGCTTGCCCGCGTGGCGCAGGTACGCGAGCGGCTGCGGCGACTGCTCGGGCTGCGCGACGCGGAATGGTTCGAGCGCATCGAGCGTGACGATCCACGGCGAGATCGTCGTCGCGAAGCCCTTCGAATTGAACGGGCCGAGCGGCACGTATTCCCACTGCTGGATGTCGCGCGCGCTCCAGTCGTTCAGCAGCACCATCCCGAAGATGTGCGCTTCGGCGTCCTCGCACGCGATCGGTTCGCCGAGCGCGTTGCCGCGGCCGACGATGAAGCCCGTCTCGAGTTCGAGGTCGAGCCTGCGGCACGCGCCGAACACCGGGCGCTCCGCATCCGGCAGCTTCAGTTGCCCGCTCGGGCGCCGCACCGGCGTGCCGCTCACGACCACCGACGACGCACGGCCGTTGTAACCGATCGGCATCTCCGACCAGTTCGGCATCAGCGCGTTCTTCGGATCGCGGAACATCGAGCCGACGTTGGTCGCATGCTCCTTCGACGAGTAGAAATCGGTGTAGCCGGGAATGTCGACCGGCAGATGCAGCGTCGCGTCGCGCTGCGCGACGAGCACCTGCGCGCGCAGTGCCGCGTCATCGCGCAGCCGCGCGTCGTCGCGCGAGAACAGCTGCGACAGCTGCACGCGCACGCTGCGCCACGCATCGCGGCCGAGTGCGATGAACGGGTTGAGCGTCGGCGCGGCGAACACGTCGGCGCCGGCCGGCAGCGTCACGAGGCCCGCCCGCGCGAGCGCGGCGAGATCGACGATCTGGTCGCCGAGCGCGACGCCCGCGCGGCGCGCCGCCTGCTTCGCATCGCTGAAGATCCCGAACGGCAGGTTCTGGATCGGGAAATCGCAGGCGGGATCGTTCGCCGACTCGACCCAGCTCTTGCGAGCCGGATCGAGTGTCGCGCGCCAGTCTTGGGTATCGCTCATTGTTGCTCCGGATTGAAGTGTTTCCTGATGCCTTGCCAGCATTCGAAGTAGTCAGCCTGCAGCTGCGCGGTGTCGAGCGCGTAGCGCGTCGGACGGATCAGCGTGCGGGTTTCGAACATGAACGCCATCGTCGCGTCGACCTTGTGCGGCTTCGTCGTGTCGCCCGCCGACGCCTTCTCGAACGTATCCGCGTCGGGCCCGTGCCCCGACATGCAGTTGTGCAGGCTCGCGCCGCCCGGCACGAAGCCCTCGGCCTTCGCGTCGTACGCGCCGTGCACGAGCCCCATGAACTCGCTCGCGACATTGCGATGGAACCACGGCGGCCGGAACGTATCCTCGGCCGCGAGCCAGCGTGGCGGGAAGATCACGAAGTCGATCGCGTCGACGCCCGGCGTGTCGCTCTGCGACTGCAGCACGAGGAAGATCGACGGATCCGGATGGTCGAAGCTGATCGAGCCGATCGTGTTGAACAGGCGCAGGTCGTATTTGTACGGCGCGTAGTTGCCATGCCAGGCGACGACGTCGAACGGCGAATGGCCGATATCCGCGCGCCACAGGCGCCCGTTCAGCTTCGCGACCAGCTCGAACGCGCCCTCGCGATCCTCGTACGCGGCCTGCGGCGTCAGGAAATCGCGCGGGTTCGCGAGCCCGTTCGAGCCGATCGGGCCGAGGTCCGGCAGGCGCAGCAGCGCGCCGAAGTTCTCGCAGATGTAACCGCGCGCGTCACCGTCCGGCAGCGCGACGGAAAAACGCACGCCGCGCGGGATCACCGCGATCTCGAACGGCTCGACGTCGAGCCGGCCGAATTCGGTCGCGATGAAGAGCCGCCCCTGCTGCGGCACGATCAGCAGCTCGCCGTCGGCGCTGTAGAAGAAACGGTCCTGCATCGAGCGGTTCGCCGCATACAGGTGTATCGCGCAGCCGTTCATCGCGGCCGCCGAGCCATTGCCGGCCATCGTCACGAGCCCGTCGACGAAATCGGTCGGCTCGACCGGCATCGGCAGCGGATCCCAGCGCAGCTGGTTCGGTGGCGTCGGCGGCACGTCGACCGAGTCGCCGAATTCCGACACGAGCCGCTGCGGGCCCGTGAACGGCTCGAACGGCCGGTGCACGGCCGCCGGCCGGATCCGGTACAGCCACGAGCGGCGGTTGTGGCCGCGCGGCGCGGTAAACGCGGTGCCCGACAGCTGCTCCGCATACAAGCCGTACGGCGCGCGCTGCGGCGAATTGCGGCCGTGCGGCAGCGCGCCGGGCAGCGCTTCGGTCGCGAATTCGTTCGCGAATCCGCTCAGGTAGCCGGCTCTCGCCGGTGTAGACAGGTCAAGCGTCATCGTTTCCTTTCTCCATCAATTCAGGGCGGCGTTCGGCGCCTGCGCACCGCCGCGCCGCGTTACGCCGGCCAGTCCCAGCACGAACAGCGCCGAGCACAGCACGGGCACCGCGGCCGCGTGGAACAGCGCACCGTGCGTCCAGTTGAGCGCAATCAGTTGTCCGCCGACGAGCGGCCCGAGCACCGAGCCGATCCGGCCGATGCCGAGGCTCCAGCCGATGCCGGTCGAGCGCAGCGACGTCGGGTAATACTGGCCCGCGAGCGCGTTCACGGCCGGCTGCCCGCCGACCACGCAGAATCCGCCCGCGAACACGACGATCAGCAGCCACGGCAGCGCATGCGCGACCGAGCCGATCAGGCCGACCGAGACGGCCGCGCACGCGAAGCACGCGAACAGCACGCGCACGAAGCCGTAGCGTTCGATGAACCAGCCGAGCGACAGCGTGCCGATCACGCCGCCCGTCTGCAGCACCGTGCCGACGATCACCGCCGTGCCCGGCGAATAGCCCGCGTCGCGCATCACGGCCGGCAGCCAGTTCGACAGGAAGTACAGGTCGATCAGGTTCATGAAGCTGATGGCCCACAGCAGCAGCGTGACCGGCAGGCGGCCATGCCGGAACAGCTCGGCGACCGGCGCGCCGCTCGCCGCGCGCTCGCGCACGACCAGACGCGTGCTCGCGTCGATACCGGCCTGCGGCGCGAAGCGCGCGAGCCAGTCGCGTGCGTGCGCGTCGTGCCCTTTCAGCACCAGGAACTGCAGCGACTCGGGCAGCCGCGCGAGCATCGCGATCGTCAGCACGAGCGGCACCGCGCCGCCGACGAAGAACACCGCGCGCCAGCCGAGCGCCGGAATCAGCGCGGCGCTGATGAAGCCGCCGATCGCGGCGCCGAGCGTGAAGCCGCACGACACCATCATCATCCGCTTCACGCGATGCGCCGCCGGGCTGAATTCGCCGACCAGCGCCATCGCGTTCGGCATGATGCAGCCGAGGCCGAGGCCCGTGACGAAGCGCAGCGCCATCAGCATCGGAATCGAGCCCGCGAACGGCGTCGCGAGCATCGTCACGGCAAAGAACAGCGTCGAGCCGATCAGCACCGGGCGCCGCCCGATCCGGTCGGCCAGCACCGACAGCCCGAGCGCGCCGAGCAGCATCCCGAACAGGCTCGCGCTGAACACCGGACCGAGCGCCTGCTTCGGCACGCCCCATTCGGCGATCACGCTGGGCGCCACATACCCCATCGCCTGCGCATCGAAGCCGTCGATCACGAGGCACAGCCCGCACAGCGCGAGCAGCATCCAGTGAAAGCGCGGGCGATGGGTCTCGTCGATCACGCGCTCGACTTCGAGCACGCGCGCGTCGGCCGGCGCCGCGCTCATTGCGCGACCTCGGCGGCCGGATGCACGGCGGGCGTCACGCCCTGGCGCGCGAGCGCCATCGCTTCGCGCAGCACGTCGGCGTCGCCGATGTGGTTCGCGAGCAGCAGGATCAGCTTCGCGTTGACGAGCTGGCTGTCGGCGTCCGACAGGTCGCGATGCATGTCGATCAGCGCTTCGTAGAACGCGTCCGGATCGGCCAGGCGCGGGCGGGTGTCGAGTCGGGGCATGACGGGTGTCTCCGATTTTGGTGTCGTTGTGGTGTCGATACGGGGTTCAGCGTGCGCAGGTTGCGCGCGCCAGTGCGTCGGCGATCGCCTGGCGCTCGAGCGTACGCATCCGTGCGCACACGTGCTGGTCGGGGCGCAGCAGGTAGAACGTGCCGGGTTGCGCGTCGTAGCGTTGCGCGACGAAGCCGTCGACGTCCTCCACGACGTCGACCCCGGCCACCGGTTGTGCATGCCCGGCCGGCACGACCAGCACCGGCCGCACCGGCAGTGCGAGGCCGCCGAGCGCCTGCACGAGCGCGGCCGCGTCTGCCGGCAGCCCGAACAGCACGCCCGCGAAGCCATCGCCCAAATGCTGCAGCAGCCAGCCCGAAGCCCCCTGCGTGCGCACCGGCGCATCGGCCGCCGCGGCACCCGGGCGCATCGCGCACGCGAACGCGTCGCCGTTGCGGTCCGGCGTGTTCAGCGGCGAATCGGCCAGCGCGGCCGGCACCGACAGGCGGCCGCTGTTCACGAGCTTGCGCGCGAATTCGCAGTCGCGTGCGAGCTTCAGCGTCGCGTCACGGAACACGCGCGACACCGCGCTCTTCGGCGTGATGAAGTCGGTCGAGCGCGTCGAATTGCGGATGTTCTCGTCGGCCGCGAACTCGCGCTCGCTCGCATAGGTGTCGAGCAGGCGATCGTCCGCGCGGCCGTCGAGCACGAGCTTCAGCTTCCACGCGAGGTTGTCCGCGTCCTGCACGCCGCTGTTCGCGCCGCGCGCGCCGAACGGCGACACGCCGTGCGCGGAATCGCCCGCGAACAGCACGCGGCCGTGCCGGAACGTATCCATCCGCTGACAGCGGAACGTATAGACGCTCACCCATTCGAGCTCGAACTCGACGTCCGCCCCGAGCAGCGCACGCACGCGCGGAATCACGCGCTCCGGCTGCTTCTCCGCGACCGGATCGGCGTCCCAGCCGAGCTGGAAGTCGATGCGCCACACGTTGTCGGGCTGGCGGTGCAGCAGCACCGACTGGTTGCGGTGAAACGGCGGATCGAACCAGAACCAGCGCTCGGTCGGGAATTCCGCCTTCATCTTCACGTCGGCGATCAGGAAGCGGTCCTTGAACGTGCGGCCGCGGCTCTCGAGGCCCATCGCCGCGCGCATCGGGCTGCGCGAGCCGTCGGCCGCGATCACGTAGCGCGCGTGCAGCGTCTCGATGCCTTCCGGCGTCTCGACGGTCAGCGCCGCGTGCTCCGCCGACTGCGCGACGCCCGTCACCTTGTGCTTCCAGCGAATCTCCAGGTTCGGCAGTTCGAACGCGCGCTCGGCCAGATAGCCTTCGACGTAGTACTGCTGCAGGTTGATGAACGCGGGGCGCGCATGCCCTTCCTCGGGCAGCAGGTCGAAGGTGTAGAGCTGCTCGTCCTGCAGGAACACCTTGCCGACGTGCCAGCTCACCCCCTTCTCGACGAAGCGCTCGCCGCAGCCGAGCCGGTCGAAGATCTCGAGCGTGCGCTTCGCGAAGCAGATTGCGCGCGAGCCCGTCGACAACGTGTCGTCGTCGTCGAGCAGCACGACCGGCACGCCTTGCTGCGCCAGGTCGATCGCGGCCGACAGGCCCACCGGGCCCGCGCCGACGACGATCACCGGGTGGATGACCGCGTCATCGCCGGCGGCCCGCGCCGCGCGCGGCCGGTACTCGAACTTCAGCGTCTGGTAATCGATGCTCATGGTCGCCATCCGCTCCTCAACCCTGCCGTGCGCACGCTCGCGCGTGCCGCGTCGTGCCGCCCATGTCCGTGCCCTTTGCCCGCCGCTGCCGCGGCCCGTGCTGCTCCGCCCTCTTGCTGTCAACCGCCACGTCTCGCTCCTTGCTGCCTGTTGATTCGATTCGGGAAACGGCGCCGTTGCGGGCGCCCGAACGCCGCTTTTCTTGATCGGCGACAAATCGTTGGATTTACGAATAGTAAAACCAATTACGAATAGTGAAATCAACGTAAACCCTAGGCATCGTCCCCGGGACGGGATAACCATATGAGCGAAACGCCAAGCCGAGCCGGGCGCGCACTGCTAATATCAAGACACGAGGCGGCCCGTTCGGCCGCCATTTTTCCTTCCTACGCCGATGATTCCGCCCAACATTCCCGAACTGGTCGTCCGTGCCGGGCAGCTGCCGTATCTGCGGGAACACCTTGCGCTCGCCGAGGGCGGCACCGCGTGCGCGAATCTGCCGGAGCGCACGCTCGCGAGCGCCTACGAACCCATCTACGACGTGACGATGCCGGGCGCACCGCAGTCGACGTCGTTCACGGATGCGATCGAGCGCTACGGCGACGAGCTCGGCTTCCAGGCCGTCACGCTGGTCACGGGCGCCCCGCACGACCCGGTCGACTCGGCCGTCGACGATCAGGCGCTCGTCGCGATCGACCGGCTGTCGCGCGCGCTGCACGCGATCAATTTCTTCGGCGCGCAACGTCACGGGCTGCTGTTCCTGCGCGTGCACGAGCGGCTGCTCAAGAGCGTGAAGTACGACCACGGCAAGCATTTCTCGACGGTGCTGCAGCGGTTCGGGCTGCCGACCGAGCGGATCGTGATCGAGCTGCCGGCGGTCGCGGTCGCGCACAAGACCTTCCTCGGCTACCTGACGCGCAGCTACCAGCATCACGGCTTCAAGGTCGCGGACAAGCTGCCCGACCCGGGGCGGATCCTCGCGGTCGAATCGGAGATGGCGCGGCCCGACTACATCAAGATGGATGCGGGCATCGCGCTGCGCGACGGGATGGTGAAGGCGCTGGTCGCGTATGCGCAGCGTGTGCGCATTCCGCTGATTTTCGACGGCGTCGTCGACGAGACGCAGTGCGAACTGCTGCGCCAGCACGACGTGCGGTTCATGCAGGGGCCGGTGTTCGCGAAGGTCGTCACGGCCTGAACCGGGCGGGCGACGGGGCCAAGCCGGATGGCGGGTCCCGATGCCGTATTGCTCGGGAATCGGGGGGAGCGAGCAACGTCGCTCGCTGCCTCACGGTTTTGCGTCCATTCAGACGGAATGGTCGGACGCGCTCGCTCGCGGATGCTCACACGCGGTGCAACCGGCGGCTGCGCGCTTCCCCGTTCCGCAGAACCCGCGCTGCGTGGGCTCGCGGCGCCCCTCTCAGACCGTCTGCCCGAGCCGCTGCGCGAGCGCCTTCAGCTTCGGCCCGACCTGCGTGCGGAACACATGCTCGTCCATCGACGATGCCGGCCCGCGGCGCCCGTCTCAGACCGTCTGCCCGAGCCGCTGCGCGAGCGCCCTCAGCTTCGGCCCGACCTGCGTACGGAACACATGCTCGTCCATCGACGATGCGGGCCCGCTGCAGCTCAGGATCAGCCAGCGCCCCTCGCGCGGCTCGCGAAACGGCACGGCCGCCGCGTTCACGTCCATGTGCCACGCGCGAAACGAATAGCAGCATCCACCCTCGGAGAACTCGGCCACCGCACGCTGCGCGGCCGCGACGAGCGCATCCGCATCGGCCGCGCCGCCGGCCGCCCGGTGCAGGTCCGCATAAAGCGCGCGGCGCACGTCATCCGGCTGCACGGCGAGGTACGCGCGTCCCATCGAGCTCGTCAGCATCGACAGCCGCGAGCCGGGCGCGAGCCCGAGCGTCAGCGCGGTTTCGCTGCGGATCGTCTCCAGGTAGATCATGTCGAGCCCGTCGCGGCAGCCGAGCGACACGGCCGCGCCGATTTCGCGCGCGAGCGCCTGCATGTGCGGCCGCGCGAGATCGATCGTCCCGGAGCCCGACAGCAGCGCGTAGCCGAGCGACAGCACGCCGGCGTCGAGCGCATACTTTCCGAGCGTTTCGTCGTAGCGCAGGTAGCCGAGCACGGTCAGCGTGTAGGCGAGCCGGTTCACCGTCGCCTTCGGCAGCCCGGTGCGCTCCGCGAAGTCGCGATTGCCGAGCATCGTCTCGCCGGGCCGGAACGCGCGCAACAGGTCGAGCCCGCGCGCGAGCGCAACGACGAACTTGCGGTCGTCGATCATGGTTTCGTCGATGGTTGAAAGCGTCATCTGGTGCTACACTGGGTTGGTTTTGCAAAACATTGTTCCGCACAGCGGAACTAGAGTCAAGCAAACTTTAGATATCGGGCAAGGCGGCGAAGCGCCAACCCGGGACGACCGCAAAGCATGGAATCAGGCAAGCGCTGAATGTGCCAACTCTGCCCAATCGCGAAGCATCGGGCAGAGCAAGCGGCGAAGCGCCCCGACAGGAGATGACACGATGAGCGCTGCAACTTTTCATTGGGACGATCCGCTGCTGCTCGACCAGCAACTGACCGAAGAAGAGCGGATGGTGCGCGATGCCGCGCACGCCTACGCGCAGGACAAGCTCGCCCCGCGCGTCACCGAGGCGTTCCGCCACGAACGCACCGACGCCGGGATCTTCCGCGAAATGGGTGAAATCGGCCTGCTCGGCCCGACGATTCCGGAGGAATACGGCGGCCCGGGCCTCAATTACGTCAGCTACGGCCTGATCGCGCGCGAAGTCGAGCGCGTCGACTCCGGCTACCGCTCGATGATGTCCGTGCAGTCGTCGCTCGTGATGGTGCCGATCTTCGAATTCGGCTCGGACGCGCAGAAGCAGAAATACCTGCCGAAGCTCGCGACCGGCGAATGGATCGGCTGCTTCGGGCTGACCGAGCCGAATCACGGCTCCGACCCGGGCGGCATGGTCACGCGCGCGAAGAAGGTGCCCGGCGGCTATTCGCTGTCCGGCGCGAAGATGTGGATCACCAACTCCCCGATCGCCGACGTGTTCGTCGTGTGGGCGAAGCTGGAAGAAAACGGCAAGGACGCCATCCGCGGCTTCATCCTCGAGAAAGGCTGGAAGGGCCTGTCGGCACCGGCGATCCACGGCAAGGTCGGGCTGCGCGCGTCGATCACCGGCGAGATCGTCCTCGACGAAGTGTTCGTGCCCGAAGAGAACCTGCTGCCGAACGTGAGCGGCCTGCGCGGCCCGTTCACGTGCCTGAACTCGGCACGCTACGGGATCGCCTGGGGCGCGCTCGGCGCGGCCGAATCCTGCTGGCACACCGCGCGCCAGTACGTGCTCGACCGCCAGCAGTTCGGCCGGCCGCTCGCCGCGAACCAGCTGATCCAGAAGAAGCTCGCCGACATGCAGACTGAAATCACGCTCGGCCTGCAGGGCGTGCTGCGTCTCGGCCGGATGAAGGACGAAGGCACGGCGGCCGTCGAGATCACGTCGATCATGAAGCGCAACTCGTGCGGGAAGTCGCTCGACATCGCGCGGCTCGCGCGCGACATGCTCGGCGGCAACGGCATCTCGGACGAATTCGGCGTCGCGCGCCACCTCGTGAACCTCGAAGTGGTCAACACGTACGAAGGCACGCACGACATCCACGCGCTGATCCTCGGCCGCGCGCAAACGGGCATCCAGGCTTTCTTCTGATCAATCGCGCATAACCCGCCGCGCCCGCGCGCCGCATGCGCTGAAACGACACGGCCCGCCCAGCAGCGATGCCGGGCGGGCCGTTGTCATCGGTGCGCCCGTTCGTTACGCGCCATCGATGCGTCAGCCGATGCTTACTTGTTCGGCTGCGGCGTGAGGCGCAGGTACGGACGCACTGCGTTGAAGCCCTTCGGGAAGCGTTTCTTCAGTTCTTCCGGATCCTGCAGCGACGGCACGATCACGACGTCATCGCCGTCCTTCCAGTTGCCGGGCGTCGCGACTTTGTAATTATCGGTCAGTTGCAGCGAGTCGATCACGCGAAGCACTTCGTCGAAGTTGCGCCCGGTGCTGGCCGGATAGGTAATGGTGAGCCGCACCTTCTTGTTCGGGTCGATCACGAACAGCGAGCGCACCGTCAGCGTCTCGTTCGCGTTCGGGTGGATCATGTCGTACAGTTGCGAGACCTTGCGGTCCGCGTCGGCGATGATCGGGAAACCGACGACCGTCGACTGCGTTTCGTTGATGTCGTTGATCCAGCCTTTGTGCGATTCGGCGTTGTCGACCGACAGCGCGATCACCTTCACGTTGCGTTTCTCGAATTCGCCCTTCAGCTTCGAGGTCAACCCGAGCTCAGTCGTGCACACCGGCGTGTAGTCGGCCGGGTGCGAGAACAGGACGCCCCAGCTGTTGCCCAGCCACTCGTGAAACTTGATCGGGCCCAGGCTCGATTCCTGCTCGAAATCCGGTGCGATGTCACCAAGACGCAGACTCATGATGCTCCCTCCTCGAACGATGCTGGTTGAAACCGCGCGCTGGACGGCGCGGGACAGTCCATCAGCTTACGGGAAGCAATGGGCCGTGCGAACGATTATTCCGTTTGATATTCATACTTTTTTGTCATTTTTACCCTGCGGCGAAGCAGGCCTGACGGCGGCAACAGAACTTTTTGCACGGTTTGCGGCTCTGTTTAAAATTACAAGTCGTTTAACATGCGGTATTGCACCGCCGCCGTGTGTGTTCCCGGCTCGCCAGCAGGCAGGGGTTTCGTTACGATGTGAACCTGCAGCATGACAGCATGAAGGGAGTTGCAATGTCGGAAATCAACAAGGAGAAACTGATGTCGGATATCAAAACCGTTCTCTCGGACGCCGAGGATCTGCTCAAGCAAGCAGCGAGCAGCACGGGCGATCGTGCAGCCGAGCTGCGCGAGAAAGCCATGTCGCGTCTGAAGCAGGCCAGGGAAAAGGCAGCCGACGTTCAGGTCGTGGTGGTCGAGAAAGGCAAGAAGGCTGCGCGCGCGACCGACGATTACGTGCATGAGCATCCGTGGACGTCGATCGGCGTCGCCGCGGGTGTCGGCGTGTTGATCGGTCTGCTGATCAACCGCAAGTAACGCGCTCAGCGCTGTTCCGACCCATGTGCCGCACGGTGCGGCGCATGGGTGCCGAAGCCTGCCGGTGGTTCGCCACCGGCAGGCTTTGACCTAGCCGCTTACTGCGCGCGCAAGCGCCTCATCCATGACGACAGACACTCACTCGCAGCCGTCCGGCCACGGACCGCTGCGCCGCCTCGTCGGCTCAGCGATCGGCCTGCTGCAAACGCGCCTCGAACTGGTCGGCATCGAACTCGCCGAGGAGAAGGAACGCCTGATGGGCGTGCTGTTCCTCGGGCTCGCGGCGATGATGCTCGCAACGATGGCGCTGATCAGCCTGACCGTGCTCGTCGCGATCGCGTTCTGGGACACCTATCGCTGGCAGTCGCTCGCGGGCATTACCGCGCTGTACGCGATCGCCGCCCTCGTGTGTGGGCTGAAGGCGCGCTCTGGCCTGCGCGAAGCGCCGACCGTGTTCGAGTCCACGCTCGCCGAGCTCGAGAAAGACCGCGAAATTTTCCGCGGCAAGCCGTGAACGCAGTCGTGTTCGCCCCTCTCACCTACTTCGCCGACGCGCCATGAGCCAGAACGTCACGGGCAATTCCCCCCGCCCCCATTCGTCGCGATCGCACTGGAGCGCGTCGCAGCATCGCGCGCTCCGCAAGGAATTGCTGATCCTGCGCTCCGAGGTCGAGCGGCTCGAGCTTGCCGAGGCCGCAGCCGAAGTGCGCCACGCCGTCACGCGCTTCAGGTGGCTCAAGGTGTTCATTCCCGGCCTGTCGGGCGGCACGTTCAGCCAGTCCGCCAAGCACCTGAACGCGAGCCTCGGCCAACTCGTGAACCAGTATCCGATGCTGAGTTCGCTCGCATCGCTCGTGCTGGCGAAACCCGTCCGCTCGCTGCTGCGCGCGAGCGCGGGCCCCGCGTTGAAGTGGGGCACCGTCGGCTTCGCCGCGTGGGAGGTCTACCGGATCTGGAAACAGTCGCGCGACGAGCGCGGAACTACCGTCAACGATGACTGAGACGTAACGACAAGCGCGCACGGCGTCGCGCCGTCGCGCGTTTTCCGCGCGCCTTCCGTCCGTTGCAGCGTGATCAACGCACGCCCCAGCATGTGCGCTCCCGCGCATCGGCCTCGCTGCCGTCATTCGATCCCGCATTGCCTTTCGTCCCGTCCGAACGCAGCGTGAATGCACCGCATGCGTCGTCGCGCATCGGGCCCGCATCGAGCGGACTCGCAATGAGCTCATAGACGACCGCTGCATCGTCGCCGACCGATCGCCGCAGCGCGACGCGATAGACCGCCGGCCCGTCCGGCGGCGCGTGCGCATAGGCGTCCGGCAAGCTCTGCGGCGGCGGGCCGTCGAGCATTTCGAGATATTGAGCCGCACGGTACAGCGCGGCAACCGCCGACGCGCGATGCATGCGCGCGACATGCTCGCGATACGACGGAATACCCCACCCGGCCAGCACAGCGACGATCGCGAGCACGATCATCAGTTCGAGCAACGTGAACGCCGCCGCTCGGCGCATCCGCGCAGGGCCTTTCATCGATGCACCGCCGCGACGCGACGCCAGCGCTGCGCAACGATGCGTCCGTCGCGCAGCGCGACCTGGCTCTGCAGCCAGACCACGCTCGACGCATGGCCGCCGACGCCGCGCGCGGTGACGAGGTAGGCACGACTGCGTTGCGGACCGACGCCTCGCCAGGCTTCGATCAGGCAACGCGGCGGCTGCGCCGCCATCGGCCAGGACGCGAACGGGGCGAACGCTTCGGCGGCGCCCAGTGCAGGCGTGCGTCGCCATCCCTCGGGCTCGACCGATGATGCGGGTTCGTCCAGGTACGGCGCCCCGCCGCGCAGCAATCGCGCGGTGCAGGCCGCCAGTGCCGCATCGGCCGCGTGGAATGCAATCAGCCGGTCCGACAACGCCCGCGTGCGGCGCGATTCCGTCAGTGCGGATTCGAACCACGTGCCGGTCAGCGCGGCGACCGCCGCACCGACCGCGATCACGGCAGGCAGCGCAAGGCCCGCGTCGCGACGCCAGCTTCGAGTGGCGGACAGAGCGCGTGCGCGCGTCGCGCCGCCGCTCAACATGATGCCTCCGCCGCGCGGTGCGTACCGCAGGGCGCCCCGGCGCGCCTTCTCGCACGTCCGGCCACGATTCGCATCGCAAGGTTGCCGATGAACCCGTTTGCGTGAATCATCGCAACGCCTCATGGTCCGGCGCCGCGTCACGGACAGGATCGGCGAATGCGACCGCGGAATTTCGCAACGCGACGATTCGATGCAGCACCAGATGCGCGCGACCCTCCGGCGCAGCGGCCGTACGGCCGTCGCAATCGACATGACGCGCGGGCTCGTGCGTCGGCTCGCCACGCGCCCTCACGCACACATGCACGGCGACGACATCGCGCCAGCCGTCAGCGCCCATCGCGTGCGCGTCGACGAACTGCGCACCGTCGCGACGCAGGTAACGCACGCGCAGTTGGTCGATCCCGGACACGACGGGTTGCGGTGTGCCTGGACGCCCGCTTCCCTCGCAGTACAGTTCGGGTTCGCCCGTCGACGGGCTGACATGCGCGTCGAAACGGTTTTCCACGAGCGGCCGCTCACCCGGGGCGCCGATACCCTGCCCGAGACAATCCGACACCTGTGCGCTGCTGGTCGGCCACGTCGACACGGCATCGCCGACATACCGGATCAGCACCGCATCCGACGCCGCGCGCACGGCTTCGCAGCGCACCTGCGCGCCATCGCCTCGCACACGGCCCGCGGAACAGCCGAACACTGGCGGCAACGATGACGCTCCGTCGACATCGAGCGGCCGAAACCCGGCCATCTGGATCTGCTGGCCGATCAGCATCAGTGCGGTCGCGGCCGCATCGCGCATCCGGAACCCGTCTTCCGCCCGCCGCTGCGCGACGCGCTGCGCGTGATACAGCGCACCGGCCGCGGCAAGCACGAGCAGACCGACGATCATCGCGATCAGCACTTCGAGCAGCGTATGCGCGCGGCTGCGGCGATCAGCGTTCAACGGCATCGACCTCGACCTCCCGAAACGGAATCCGCACGCACGACGGCGGCTTCACCGTTACCCCCGCGCCTTCGCATCGCGTCGACACCGCCGCGCCCGCACCGCGCCAGCCGACAATCACGAACCGGACACCGCCCGGCCCATGGTCAAGCGTCATCGCACCGCCCGGCAACGATGCGGCCGCGAGCGCCGCGATGCCGTCGTCGGCGCCTGCCGCTGCGTGTCGGCGCTCGATGCGTGCATCGGCCAGCCACAGCGCGCGTTCACGCCAGATCGTCGCCCGCTGCGCGCGCGTCATCGCAAGCTGGCTGCCGGCCACGGCCAGCATCACGGCTGCGAGCAGCGCGACGGCCAGCACCGCTTCGAGCAGCGACGTGCCGCGCATCGACCAGCGCACGCGCTTCATGCCGCGCCGCAACGCCCGGCGGCGACGCGCGCCCGGCCGCCCGCCGCGATCCGGATGCAACGCGACACGCGTGCGTCGTCCCCGGACAGCATGCGCTGCGGACGCAATTCGAAACGCCTGATCCCGCCGATCACCTGGCCCGCCGGCGGCGCGAACGCCAGATCGTGCGCGATGCCCGCGACGGCGATGTCGGCATCGCGCGGATAACGCCGCAGCACGCGCGACTGTCCGTCGAACTGCCCGCTGACGATCCAGCCGCACGACCATTCCGCCGGGTCGCACCGCTCGCCGGAACGCATGCAGTCGCCGTCGCGCCCGGCCCTGCACAGCGTGACGCGCACGCCGAGACGCGTCGCCTCGGTGCGTGCGAACGACAACGCACCGAGCAGCGCGCGCGAGCGCGCATCCACGCGTTCGCGCATGTGCCATTGATTGAATGCGGGTGCTGCGAAAAGTCCGATCGACGCCGCCAGCGCGATCGCGACCATCAGCTCGACGAGCGTGAAGCCGCCGCAGCAGCGCATGCCTTTTTCGACGACCTGCCGGTGCAGTTCCATCGCCATCGCCCTCCGTCAACGTGATGCGACGACTGTAGCGACGCGAGCGAACGCGCGCCATTGGCCGAACGGACGACTGGCGACATGCGATCGCGGCCGACACAATCGGCACGAATCGAACCCACGGAGAAGACGATGAACGGACGCAGCGCGTCAGCGCTTACGCGGAGGCTTGGAGGGGGACGCGCGACGGAACTCTTCGATCACGTCGGCAAATTCGGAAACGTCCTCGAACCGGCGGTAAACCGATGCGAAACGGACATAGGCGATCGTATCGAGACCGCGCAACTCGTTCATCACGAGTTCGCCGAGCTTCTCGCTACGCACTTCCCGCTCGCCGGTGGCGAGCAGTTGATATTCGATGCGGGCGACCGCCGCGTCGATCGCGTCAGCCGCAACCGGCCGCTTGCGCAGCGCGAGTTGCATGCTGGCGACGATCTTGCGACGATCGAATTCCGTGCGGCTGCCGTCCTTCTTCACGACGGCCGGCAGGTTCAGCTCGACCCGCTCGTACGTCGTGAAGCGCTTGTCGCAAGCCGAGCAGCGACGGCGCCGGCGAATGGCGGCGCCATCTTCGGACACGCGCGAGTCGACGACCTGCGTGTCTTCATGCCGGCAGAACGGGCAGCGCATGCGGGATCAGCGATAGACCGGGAAACGCTTGGTCAGCTCGGCCACTTGCCCGCGCACGCGCTCGATCGTCGCCGCATCTTCCGGCGCTTCAAGCACGTCCGCGATCAGGTTGCCGACCTGCTCGGCTTCCGCCGGGCCGAAGCCGCGCGTCGTCATCGCCGGCGAACCCAGGCGGATGCCGCTCGTCACGAACGGCTTTTCCGGATCGTTCGGGATCGC
>NZ_JAWRYD010000545.1:0-242 GCF_046534765.1 Burkholderia sp. SIMBA_062 | reverse complement strand
CGCGGCTATGCAGGCGTGAGAACTGCATAAGAAAAAGCTATTCACTAGCAAAGAATTTCGTTCTTTTCCGCGCAATATTGGCGGTCGAAAGTGCGTCATCACAACGCACTTTCGTGCGTCTACGTCACGCACTTTCCTTTCGCAGGAGCCGCCGATGAGCCAATCCGATACCGTCGCTCGCCTCGAGCAGAGCACGATCCAGCCCATACCCGACGCCGAGCGTCACGGCCGCGCGAGCGACC
>NZ_JAWRYD010000544.1:0-242 GCF_046534765.1 Burkholderia sp. SIMBA_062 | reverse complement strand
CTTATTTCCCATCTACAGCAATTTTTAATGGAACTGGGAAAAGGCTTTGCTTTTGTAGCCAGGCAACAACATATTGTTACAGATACATCAGATTTTTTTATTGATCTTGTATTCTATAATTACTACCTTAAATGTTTTGTTCTTGTTGATCTTAAGACCCATAAACTTACTCACGAAGCTATCGGACAAATGGATATGTATGTAAGGATGTATAATGACCTTAAAAAAAGTGATGACGATAA
>NZ_JAWRYD010000543.1:0-242 GCF_046534765.1 Burkholderia sp. SIMBA_062 | reverse complement strand
CCGATGTCGCGCTCGACTACAAGCTCGACAACGTCGTGTTCGGCGACAACCGCGTTGGCCATGCGCAAGGCCACGCCGAAGCGCGCGATGGCGCGAACGGCGCGCTCGCCTTCAACACGGATGCGAGCAACATCGCCGTGGCGGGCGTCGATATCGCCAGCCTCACCGCGCGGCTCTCGGGCACGCGCGCGCATCACACGCTCACGGCCAGCGCGAAGGGCAAGCTGCAAGGCCAGCCGATC
>NZ_JAWRYD010000542.1:0-242 GCF_046534765.1 Burkholderia sp. SIMBA_062 | reverse complement strand
CAGGCGCCGAGCTTGGTGTTCTCCGAGCCGGCGACGATCTGCGCGACGTCGGTGAGCATCACCGGGCGGCCGTTCTTGTATGCGACCACCGCGTCGTTGTACTGGTCGGCGCTCGTGAGCTGGTCGTTCGCGTTGATCGTGTAGGCGCGCGTCGGGCCGTCGAAATTGCCCTTCGGCGTGTTGACGTTCAGGTTCGAGATCGTCGTGCGCAGATCGTCGAGGTTCATCCCGTACTTCGCGAG
>NZ_JAWRYD010000541.1:0-242 GCF_046534765.1 Burkholderia sp. SIMBA_062 | reverse complement strand
CCCGGCGCGACGCCGTCGATCATCGGCACCCGCACGATAGTTCGTATCGGCGAGCACTTCACCGCTGATGGACGCACGCAGATTTTCATGCCAGAAGCACACGGCATACCCTTCTTCCGGCGAGCCAAACGACCAGTTGTAGCAGAAGCGCGGGTTGGCCTTGATGTTCTTCACCGGACTGCCGCTCGTGGTCGTACGCCACGCGTCGACCGAGATCGGCACGCGCTGGAGGAGGTCGTAGA
>NZ_JAWRYD010000540.1:0-242 GCF_046534765.1 Burkholderia sp. SIMBA_062 | reverse complement strand
GAGTACATCCAGCGGCCTGCGTTGAAGTTTGCAGATTTAACATCGCTCATAATAACTTGCCTTGCTTCAGGCTAGGCCTGAGTTAATCTTCGGGGCTTTCGTGCTTAGTTCAACTGCCAGGAAATTACTGCTTGGCTTGCAGCGCCTTCCTTAGGTTGAATTTGTTTGAAGTTTGCAACAATTAGTGCTGCGTTTGGCTTTTTGTAATATACCTGAATCAAGGACTCGTTTTGAGTTCTAAC
>NZ_JAWRYD010000539.1:0-242 GCF_046534765.1 Burkholderia sp. SIMBA_062 | reverse complement strand
CCCGGCGGCTACTCGGCCGCGTTCCGCTCAGCCGACCTCGGCATGAAGACAGTGCTGGTCGAACGCTACTCGACGCTCGGCGGCGTGTGCTTGAACGTCGGTTGCATCCCGTCAAAGGCGCTGCTGCACACGGCACTCGTCATCGACGAAGCCGCGGCGCTCGCTTCGCACGGCATCACGTTCGGCAAGCCGGAGGTCGATCTCGACAAGCTGCGCGACTTCAAGGGCGGCGTCGTCAAGAA
>NZ_JAWRYD010000538.1:0-243 GCF_046534765.1 Burkholderia sp. SIMBA_062 | reverse complement strand
CAGACCCTTGGCGCGCCCCTGGACGGAGAGCGCCAGACTGTTGATCTGGGCCCCGGCGTCGTTGTAGTAGAACTCGCGGGTGACGTCGTGGCCGGTGGCGGCCAGCAGGCGGCACAGCACGTCGCCGACCGCGGCACCGCGGCCGTGACCGACGTGCAGCGGGCCGGTCGGGTTGGCGGAGACGAACTCGACCTGCACCTTCTCACCAGCACCCACGTCGCTGTGACCGAAGCTGTCGCTTTC
>NZ_JAWRYD010000537.1:0-243 GCF_046534765.1 Burkholderia sp. SIMBA_062 | reverse complement strand
CGGCGTTCGCGGCCAGCAGATCGCGCCGTTCCATGCCTTTGCCACGCGGGCGCGATCCGACGAGCATCGCGTAATCGGCATCGCGGAACGCGACGCGCGGATCGTCGCTGATTTCGACCGACTGCAGCAGCGGGAAGGCGCAGTCTTCCAGTTCCATCACCACGCCGCGCAGCGCGTCCAGCGCGTGCGGCAATTCCAGGAGCTGAAGGATGACGGGCTGATCGTCGCCGAGCAGATCGCCGC
>NZ_JAWRYD010000536.1:0-243 GCF_046534765.1 Burkholderia sp. SIMBA_062 | reverse complement strand
CCGCGCGTTGGCGCACGAACGCGATCGTCTGCGCATCGAGCAGCAACTCGTTGATGCCGATCCCGCCCGGCACGCAGATCACGTCGAGCGGCGGGCAATCGTCGAACGTGCAGGTCGGCGCGAGTGCGAGGCCGCTGCTCGATGCGACGGTGTCGCGCGATTTCCAGACCAGATGGACGGCCGCATCGGGCAGTGACGCCAGCACGTCGTGCGGGCCGGTGAGATCGAGTTGCTGGACGCCCG
>NZ_JAWRYD010000535.1:0-243 GCF_046534765.1 Burkholderia sp. SIMBA_062 | reverse complement strand
CTGCTTTCCCGCTTGTTCCGATTTGTTCCGCCTGTACTTCCTGTACTGCCTTAGAAACCGAGGCTTGCGAGCGGATCATCGACCTGCGCCTGGTCCTGCACGACGTCGGTCTTGCCTTCCGGATTGATCTGCGGGCCGTTGAGCAGGCCTTCCGGGCTGCCCGTGCTGCTAGCCTGCGCCTCCGCCAGCAGCGCGGCCGTGGCCGCGAACTGCTCGCGCCGCTCGGGCGCGATGTTCTCGACC
>NZ_JAWRYD010000131.1:0-390 GCF_046534765.1 Burkholderia sp. SIMBA_062 | reverse complement strand
AGCAAGGCGCTCGGCATCCACTCCGGCACGATCAACGCGACGTGCGAGCAATACGCGAAGTCGCGCAGTCAGCACCGGCGACGTTACTTGCGCTATCGCGGCAAGAAATCGCTCGGTTGGGTGCCGCTGAAGGGCCGCGACCTGAAGCGCGAAGGCGAAGCGTTCCGCTTTGCCGGCAATGCCTTCCGCGTGTTCAACAGCCGCCCGCTTCCAGAAGGCAAGATCAAGGACGGGACCAACTTTGCGCAGGATGCACGCGGCAATTGGTTTCTCAACATCGTGATCGAGATGCCCGATGTGCAGGCCCGCCCGGTCCGTTCCGGTGTTGGCATCGATCTCGGCCTGAAAGACTTCGCCACACTTTCGACCGGCGAGAAGCTGCCCAATGAC
>NZ_JAWRYD010000534.1:0-243 GCF_046534765.1 Burkholderia sp. SIMBA_062 | reverse complement strand
CTCTCTCGCCTTTCCGTTCATGCGCAGCGCTTTCCACACTTTCCCCGCCGGGATCCGCCGATGACGAACACGACGCCCACGCCCCGGACGCGCTCGTCGCTCATCGGCTGGCTGCCCTATATCGTCGCCGCCACGTTTTTCATGGAGTATCTCGACACCACCGTGATCGCCACGGCGCTGCCGCAGATGGCGCGCTCGTTCGGCATCGGGCCGAACAGTCTGAGTCTCGGCGTGACCGCGTAC
>NZ_JAWRYD010000533.1:0-243 GCF_046534765.1 Burkholderia sp. SIMBA_062 | reverse complement strand
CGGCGCGCAAGCGGCAACGGCCGGCGCGCTTGCGCATTTCGACGGCGTCGTGCTGAACGCGCTGCGCGAAACGCAGTCGAGCCTCGCCACCTACGCCGCCGATACGCAACGCGCCGATTCGCTGCGCACCGCGTATGGCTCGGCGCAGCAGTCCGCCGACGAAACGCATCGCCTCTATTCGGCGGGCCGCGAATCGTTCCTCTCCGATCTCGACGCCACGCGCACGCTCACGGCGGCGCACTC
>NZ_JAWRYD010000532.1:0-243 GCF_046534765.1 Burkholderia sp. SIMBA_062 | reverse complement strand
GACGCGTGGCTCACGCATCTCGAAACCGCGCACCCGGTCGGCATCGACATGGGCCTCGGCCGCATCACCCAGGTCAAGGAGGCGCTGAAGCTCCAGTTCGAGTGTCCGATCTTCACCGTCGGCGGCACGAACGGAAAGGGCTCGACCTGCGCGATTCTCGAAACGATTCTGCTCAAGGCCGGTTATCACGTCGGCTGCCACACGTCGCCGCATCTGCTCGCGTTCAACGAGCGCGCGCGCATC
>NZ_JAWRYD010000531.1:0-243 GCF_046534765.1 Burkholderia sp. SIMBA_062 | reverse complement strand
CGACTTGTAAGCCTGTCGTAGCGCAGATTTTGTTACGCAGCAATACTCCGTGCCGCCAGCCAAACGCCGGGCGCACGCTACGCACTGCGCTGCCTCGATAGCCCGAAGGCGCAAGCCACGGGCCTGACAGCGGTACGCGACAGGACCACAAATAATTGCAAGCTTCGCGAAGTGAAGGCTTACACGCGGCACCTGACGCAAACCGAAGAAATCCTCCAGGTCGTCACATTGACGGCGCGCAAG
>NZ_JAWRYD010000530.1:0-244 GCF_046534765.1 Burkholderia sp. SIMBA_062 | reverse complement strand
CGTTGATATGCGGACACGTCTAATGCCCTTGGAGTAACACCCTCATACAAACTATTGAATACAGGCTGAATTGCTGTACAGTCTATCAGCGCTACATCTCTTGCTGTATCACTCCATGGATCCTCTGCTTTGTGGTGCCCGATATGACGTAAATCATAAGAACGTACGTCACGAACAGAAACATGACTGATAATATGGATGTTTCTTGATGCTGGCCATTCTGTATGAGCCTTAACTTCTACAC
>NZ_JAWRYD010000529.1:0-244 GCF_046534765.1 Burkholderia sp. SIMBA_062 | reverse complement strand
CCCTGAGCTCGGCTCGCATAGGGTACTCCATCGATGCTGAAAAACGCACTATTCAAATGCAGATCAATGACGAGAAAGGATTGAATCGACGCATCACGTATGATGAGCGCGGCAGAATACGTGCTGAGTGGACCAACATGATAGGCAGTGAGGACGCATGGCGTCAATCGAGCGAAGCAACCTATAATGAAAGCGGCGGCACGATCACGAAGTACATATACGACACACAAGGCAAACAGCATGA
>NZ_JAWRYD010000528.1:0-244 GCF_046534765.1 Burkholderia sp. SIMBA_062 | reverse complement strand
CGTTTCGTTCGATGCGCGAATCGATGCCTTGCGTCGCGGCTTGTGCGCTGCATCAGCGTCGGCGCCTGCCTGACGCATCGCGAGATTCGCGGCTGGCGTGGTCGTGTCGTCGTCGCGCATGGTGATCGGTCCGGTCGAGTGAGAAAGGCATCGCCTCGCAGCAGCAGGCGCTCAAAGGCCCACTGCCGCGTGATACTGCACGATGCCGGCTTCATTGTAGTCAGCGCGCGTGAACGACGCGTAG
>NZ_JAWRYD010000527.1:0-244 GCF_046534765.1 Burkholderia sp. SIMBA_062 | reverse complement strand
CAGCTGGGCACGCATGACCTCCCGGGACTCGTCGGTTCGGCTCAGGAGCCCGGCATGTTGCAGGGCGGCCTCAATGGCCTTCGCCATCTGCTCAGAGGTGGCGTACGCACCGCTCTGCTCGGCCAGTGTTACGGCCATCGCGGCCTCAATACAGCTGGCGGCAGATGTTTGCGTATACCCCATGGCAGGCTGCGCGTGCGGGCGGTTTTTAGCGATAAGCGTTGCATCAGCGGGCGCTGCCTCG
>NZ_JAWRYD010000526.1:0-244 GCF_046534765.1 Burkholderia sp. SIMBA_062 | reverse complement strand
GGCCGGAGCGGCGCAATGGGAAGGGTAACGTAACGATTATGGACGCATTTCGAAGGCGTGCAAGCGAGCGCCAAAGCATACGCCGAATGCGGTTCGGGTGCGTTTAACCGGCGGCGCGCCGAATGCTGCGTTGTACGCGCGAGACGATGCATCAAACATCGGCTTAAACATCGACTTAACTGTCGATCAAACGTCGGCCCGCCAAACGAAAACGCGCGACGGAAACCCGACGCGCGTCGTGCCC
>NZ_JAWRYD010000025.1:0-106369 GCF_046534765.1 Burkholderia sp. SIMBA_062 | reverse complement strand
GGCGGTTCCGGCGGTTCCGGCGGTTCCGGCGGTTCCGGCGGTTCCGGCGGTTCCGGCGGTTCCGGCGGTTCCGGCGGCTCCGGCCATTGCGCGGATTCCATCGATTCCAGCGATTCTCGGCGGATTCCACCTGACGGGCCGGCGCCGCGCGGTGCCGGCCCCTGCCCGACCCGCGCTGCTTTCGCGCTTACCCCGCGCCGACCGGCTGGCTCGCGCCCCCGGCGCCGCCGAAGCCCAGCCCGGCCGCCCGCTGGACCAGCTCGATGTCGTTGGTCACGCCGAGTTTCTTCATCGCGCTGATCTTCTGCGCACTGACGGTCTGCTTCCCCTTGTTCAGCCGCTGCGCGATCGTCTTGATCGGTACGCCGGCCAGATAGAGGCGAATTACCTCGATTTCGCGCGACGACAGCTTCACCGGCGGCTGGTCGTGTGCGGCGAGCGCCTCGAGCGCGCGCCGGATGAGCGGCGACAGATAGCGCCCGCCGCTGTAGCTCGAATGGATCGCGGTGACGATGTGGCCGACGTCGTCGAACTTGCTGACGAGGCTCGCGCCGCCTTGCGCGAGGATCGAGCGGAAGATCACCGGATTCTCGTTGCCGACCAGCGCGACGATGCCGACGTTCGGGCGCGAACGGCGCAGCCAGTCGAACAGCGCGAGGCCGTCCATCCGCGCGTCCTGGCCGATCGCATAGTCGACCAGCACGATGTCGCAGTCGATGCGGCCGAGCGCGTCGACCAGTTCGTCCGGCGTCCGGGAGACGCCGACGAGATCGATCGCGCACGCGTCGCCGGCAATGTGCTCCATGCCCGCGAGCGTCAGCGGCCAGTCGTACGCGAAAACAGTGCGAATACTGAATTTCCCCATGCGCAGTTCCAGAAGGTTCGCCGGGCCGCGCGACGCGGAATGCGTGCGCGGCCGGATCGGCGTTGAATGACGTTCGAGATATTTTTATCTCGAACGTCATTCTAGGAAGTGGCGCGCGTCCGGGATATCGGACGGTGTATAGATTGGCCTGCGGGAACGTAATACGAGTTTGATATTTGTGCCGGTCCGGCCATTCGGCGGCAGGCCGAGTCGGCCGGATGGCCGACATTGCGGGCGGCGCGGGCCGCACGGACGGCCCGCAGGGTAAAATTGCGGCCTTTGCATGCCACTCCGGGCGACCGGCCGTGGGCAGCGCGCCGCTTCCGGCCGCGCGCCCCGCCCGTTCGCCGCGCTTCCTCCATGACCGAATCCGATCTGCAATCCGACGACACCGCCATCCACCAGGACGGCCTCTGGCACGACAACGGCTGGACCGCCCGCATCATCAAGAACGAGGACGACGACGGCTGGGCCGTCGAGATGATCAAGGACGGCGAAGCCGAGCCCGCGCTGGTCGGCCCGTGGACGATGGGCCGCGACAAGAAGAACCCGAAGCCGATGGACGCGAACGCGTTCCGCACGCTGGTGAAGACCGCGACCGAGGTGCTGATGCGTCACGAGCAGCAGCGCCGCGCGATGCTGCACAAGGAGGTGACGGTCCAGGGCGACGACGGGCAGGATGTGTCGGTGACGCTCGACATCGTGCCGGACGAGTTCGAGCCTTATGCGCAACTGAAGGCGTTCGACCCGTACGGCGAGCTGCTGGCTGACGCGAAGGTGTCGGCCGGGTTCAAGCTCAATAAGGCCAGCGCCGCGCGCTGGGTCGAATCGGGCTTCGAACGGCCGGCTTGATGCAACGGCTGGGCTGGCTGGGCTGGCTGGGCTGGCTGGGCTGGCTGGCTGGCTGGCTGGCTGGGCTCGCTGGCTCGCTGGCTGGCTGACGGGCTGATAGGCTGGCGGGCCCGCGAGTTGACGAGCTGGCGAGCTGGCGAGCGGGCGGGCGGGCGAGCCGACGGCCGCGCGATGCCGCGCCGCGCCGGGTCCAACCGGCGTCAACCGTGCAGGCTGTGCAGGCCGTGCGCGATCATCAGGCGGTACAGCGTCGCGCGCGAAATCCCGAGTTCCGCCGCGACATCGGCATGCTGGTGTCGATGCCGCAACAGCGTTTCCTCGATCGTGCGGCGCTCGGCCTGCCGGCGCGCCTCGGCGAGCGTCGGCGGCCGGTGCGACGTGTACTGGCTCAGCTCGAGATCGACGGCCGAGATCAGCGGGCCGTTCGTCATCACGACCGCGAAGCGGATCCGGTTGATCAGTTCGCGCACGTTGCCCGGCCACGCATGGTTGTGAATCGCCTCGATCGCGCACGGCGTGAAGCCGCGAATCCGGTGCGAGCCGTCGTCGCGATAGCGCCGCAGCAGGTGGTCGGCGAGCAGCATGATGTCGCGGCCGCGCGCGCGCAGCGGCGGTTCGTCGATGCGCAGCACGCACAGGCGGTAATACAGGTCCGCACGGAACCGCCCCGCCTGCATCGCGGCCTCGAGATCGACATGGGTCGCGGACACGATCCGCACGTCCACCGGAATCGACACGCGCCCGCCGAGCCGCTCGATCTTGCCCTCCTGCAGGAACCGCAACAGGCTCGCCTGGCTCTCGAACGGCATGTCGCCGATTTCGTCGAGAAACAGCGTGCCGCCGTGCGCGGCTTCGATGCGGCCGATCTTGCGCTGGTGCGCGCCGGTGAACGCGCCGCGTTCATGGCCGAACAGCTCGGCCTGCAGCAGCGTCGACGGGATGGCCGCGCAATTCACGGCGACGAACGGCGCGTCGGCGCGCGACGAATGCTGGTGGATCGCCGCCGCGGTCAACTCCTTGCCGGTCCCGGATTCGCCGGCGATGAACACGGCGGCCTCGGTGTTGGCGACCTTGCGGATCGTCGCGAACAGCCGGCGCATCACGCCGCATGCGCCGATCATCGCCCGGCCCGGCGGCGCGGCATCGACGTCCGGTTTTTCGCTTTCCACCAGTTTCAGCATCCCGTACGCATGGCCGACGAGATAACCGATCGTCCTGCAGGCCGTCGCATTGCACACGTAGTCGAAGCAGCACTGGCGAATCAGGCGCGCGACGGTGGCGTCGCGCAGCCGCTCGTCGTCGGCGAGCGCGACCCAGCCGATACGCGGATCGCGCAGCAGCGCCTCGAACGACGCGACGTCGGGCGACGCGAAGTCGTCGAAATCGACGATGCCCGCGTGCAGGCGGTTCGCCTTGACGAGATTGAGTGCGTCCGCGACGGATTTCGCACGCCACACATTCCAGCCGCGCGATGCGAGACAGTCGACGAGCCCCGCATCGGGATGCTGCGACAGATATACGAGCGGGCGCGACAGCACGGTATGGGGACGCCGGCCCGTGACGAACGGCGGCACGCATGCGGCCCGTTCGCCCTCCTGCGGGCCTGACAGTCTGATCGGGCAGTAATGGTTCACGATGGCCTCGCCGCGTAGGGTTGTCGGGCGGAGCGCGGCGCGAATCGGTGAGCGGCGGGCCTTCCTGCCCGCGCGCCGCGCTGCCGGCGTGTCCGCTCGGGAAAATTCGCTATCTGCAGAACACCACCCGCTGCGTATAGATCTGCGGTTCGACGGCGGGCCGCGCGGCCCGGTTGAGGTCTTCGCGATAGGTGCGGTAGGTCCGGCCGTTGACCGTCACCTCCGTCACGGGCGCCGTCTCGATCGTGTTCAGCCCGTTGCGTTGCCAGTCGCTGACCCGCGCCGACGCGGACAGGCTCGACTCGCCCGCGATCTTCTGCGTGATCGCGCTGCTGTCGCTCCACGGCTGCGTGCGCATGTCCTCGGCGTGCTGCATCGCGCCGACCGTCTTGCCGGTCGGAGCCGGCCCGCTCTGCGCTTCGAACGGCGCGCCGCGGCCGTACACCGGCGATTGCCACGACGGTGCGTGCCCTTCCTCCGGCATCATGTAAATCATCTGCGGGTCGCCGACCATCATCATCGGCACGCATGCGGTGTTGTCCGGGCGGCCGAGCGTCGTCAGCGCCTGCTGGACGCTCGCGGCGTTCGCGAGGTTCTGCTCGCTCAGGATGACAAAGACCGCGGGATTCTGGAAAACCGACTGCGCGGCGGCTTGCGTGCCGTACAGCAGCAGAGCGACCAAAAAGATCCTCATGATCGAGGCTCCTTGTACCCTCGTCAGGCAAAAAGAGGTGTTGACCTCGGGGATGGGATCAACACCCGTCAAACTTGCGACGCGCGTCGCGCAGCGGGCCCGGCGGCTCCCGTGCACCCGGCATGCCGGTCGCGCGAGAGCCGGGCCCGCGTGCTTACGACGACGTGCTCGTCGAGATGATGGCCGGAGCCGGCATGGCCGGCGCGGCCGGTTGGTCGACCGTGGCCGGCGCCAGTTCCTTCGCCGTATCGGAGACGGCCGGCATATCGGTGGACGAAGCAGGCGCGGCTGCGGATTCGACCGCGGCCGTCGCCTTTGCGTCGACAGCCGGCGTGTCGGCAACGGCCGCCGCCGCCGCGGGCTGCGCAACCTCGGGCGCGGGCGCTTCGGCTGCCGCCTGCGCAGCCGGTTCGGCAGCCTTCGCATCGGCCGCGGGCGCTGCTGCGTCGACTACCTGCGGCGCGGCGTCGGTCGCGGCCGGTGCGGCTTGCGCGGTGTTCGGCACCTTCGCGTCGGCGGCCGGCGCGGCCGCGGCTTGCGCTGCGGTTGCTTGCGCTGCGGTTGCAGCCGGTGCCGGCTCCGCAGCCTTGTCAGCAACTGCCGGCATGGGTTCCGGTGCCTTCGTGTCGACCGCCGGCGCCGCTGCGGCTTGCGCTGCGGTTTCCGTTACGGCCGGCGCGGGTTCCGGCGCCTTGGCGGCCACGGCCTGAGCGGGTTGTTCCGGCGCCTTGTCGGCGACGGCCGGCGCGGCAATGATGGCGGCAGCAGGCACGGCGCTCATCGCGGCCGGTGCGATGGCAGGCGCGGCGCTCACGGCCGGTGCGGCCGCGACAACCGGCGCGACGGCAGGCGCGGCACTCACCGCCGGTGCTGCCGCAGCAACCGGCGCGACGGCAGGCGCGGCACTCACCGCCGGTGCGGCCGCAGCAACCGGTGCGACGGCAGGCACGGCGCTCACCGCCGGTGCTGCTGCGGCAACCGGTGCGACGGCAGGCAGGGCACTCACCGCCGGTGCTGCTGCGGCAACCGACGCGACAGCAGGCGGGGCACTCACCGCCGGTGCTGCCGCAGCAACCGGCACGGCGGCAGGCACGATGGCAGCCGCTTGCGACGCCTTCACGGCAGCTGCTTGCGTCGCGGCAGGCACCGCGCTGCCGGCCGGCGCGGCGATCGATGGCACCGACACCGGGGCCGGCGCCGCCTGGACCGCGGTGGTCGCCACCGGCCGCGTCTGCGCGGGCGCCGGTGCAGCGCCATCGAGCGGTGGCAGACCCATGCGGTTGCGCACGATCGGGTCGCGATACTTCACGTCGTCGGCCACGGTCGCTTCGACGGAAGGCGCCACGTTCGAGCGCGCGAGCGGCGCGGTCGTGCCCGGGCACAGGTGCCCGGTCGCTTCCACCGCGCGCCGGTTCGCATCGCTCTGGCAGAGCAGCGCGAGCGCGACGTCGGTCAGCCCCATCGCGCGGAATTCACGCGCATCGAGACGACGCACGCAAGCCTGGTCGACCAGGGTCGTGCCGCCCGTCGCGCCGAAGCCGGGGAACGACACGCCGACGCTCACCGAGCCCATGCAGGTATCGGACAACGTGGTCGTGAGGCCCGGTGCCTGAATCGCCGGGTTCGTCTTGATCGTCTGGGTACCCGAATAGTTGACGTTTTCCGCCGCCTGGGTGTTGTACGGGCTGGTGCCGGGCGTGCCGGCCGCGAGCGAGTTCGTGCTCTGCGGCGTCACGTTCGAGCCGCCGCTCGTGGAAGACGGCATCGTCAGGTTGACCTGGACGCTCGAATTGCCGCTGCCGCGAATCCCGCTGCTGCTCGTGGCATTGCCGCCAGTCGTGGTGTTGGTGTTCATGCTCGCCCCGCCGCCGAGGCTGACCGCCGTCGACGAGGTGGACGACTGCGCACTTGAAGTCGAGTCGGCTGTCTGCGCTTGGGCACCCACCGTGGCCATCGCGAACATCGCCGCACATGCCACCTTGATCTTGTTGCTGTTCATTTCACTCTCCGGACGAGTTTGACCTCCCACCCAGGCAACCGTGCTAATTCCCCTGAATTCCTTCAGATTTGCCTGCTTCCCCGAACTGCTTCCAGCCGCTGCCCAGCTGGGACCACGAGCCGCCCGACATGCCCGGCCATTGCGGGCTCCCCGGCGCACCGATGGCACTGCCCGACGAAAGCGTTTGTTGTTGTGACGGTTTGGTTGCCTGGTCAGGGTTGTGTGACGTCTGCGAATTCGATTGCACGTCGTCGGCAGCACGGTCGGCGCCATATGCCGTCAGAGACGCGAGCATCAGAGCGGCGGCAATCAGTTTCTGCTTCATGCCAACTCCTTACGGTGACAACAAGGCGATGAAAGAGACCAGCGTCGCTGGGAAACTGGTCCCCCAGCACCCGGATCAAGGACTGCCGGCGGTCGCGCCGGAGCTGCCCTGACTGCCGCCCGATGCGGACGGCGATCCGGTCGGACCGGTACCCCATACAGTCGACGTGTTGTAGTGGTTCGAGCCCGCAATCGTTCCCGACCAGCCACTGCCCGTCATCCCGGCGGCGCCCGCGTTGGCAATGCCGCTGTCGTTCGCCCCGGTTGCCGTGTAGTGGTTCGCGCCCAGTACGATCGTGGCGGTCACCCCGCCCGACAGCGCATTGGCGTTCTCGCTCGTGTTGCCGGTTCCACCGAACGAGCCTGCGGCACCGATACCGCCGCCTGCCGCGAACGCGCCTCCGTTCGTGCCCCAGCCGCTGGCCGTCGAAGTCGAGTCGTGATAGGCAGTTGCCGTGCCGGTGGATCCAGCGGGTGTCACGGTACTTCCCGCGTTTGCGCCCGCTACCGAAGTCGAGTTGCTCGTATAGCTGCCGGTGCCGACCAACACCGAACCGGAGACACCTGCTGCAACGGATTGCGTCTGGTTGAAGGTCGACGGTCCGGACGCCAGGACGGCCGACGACAGAACGGTGAGCGCTGTCGCTAAAAAAACGTTGGCTTTCATAGCAATTCCTTGCTGTGAGGAAGTTCGGTGGCCAGGCCGCCGGGCCCGCCCTCGCGGGACGCAACCCGGCATCCGTGCCACCATTCCATGACGAACGCTATGCGCCGCGGCTTAGTAGTGATACATCGTCCAGCCGGTCGAGCCGGCATTCGCGCCGCTCGAGCCGCCGGCTTGCGCGCCGCCAAAGCCGAAACCGCGCACCGACGACGTGTTGGTATGGTCCGTGTACGAGATCGAGCTGCTCGCACCGCCACCGGCCGTTGCAGCGGCTGCGCCGAGTGCCGCGCCGGAGTCCGTGGCCGTGAATGACCCGAACCCGACAACACCGGCCATCGTCTGGCCGCCGCTCGACGAGTTGCTGGTCGAAATCGTGCCGCTCGCTGCGAACGCTGCACTCGAAACCGCCATAACTGCTGCTGCAATCAGAAGCTTCTTCATGGTCGACTCCATAACGGCGTGGACGGAACAAGCGAGGAAAGCTGCACGCCTTCAACTTCCCTGCCTCGAGCAATCCCTACAGATAAGGATCACTATCTAAATACAAAGAATCGATTCTCGCGAATCCGACACCCCGTATTTTTTTGCCATTCGAAGTGCAGATTCGTATTTATTAGTTTTCCGAATTTTTTAATAGTTGCTTTCGATAAGGCTTATCGATTTTTTAAATATTCGAAAATGAATTTCCACACGCACCCGGAAACACGAATTCATCGTTCCGGATGAGTTGTTTTCGAAATTCGCTCACGCGGCATGCCGGCACACGGCGTTCGCTTCAGCAATCGAAAATGCGCGAATAATGTCATTCACCGAAGTGCAGCGCCATTGAAACCGTACGCGTCATCGCGCCGATAACGGGCCTGCATGACAATCAGGTGGCATCGTTTCTCCCTGAGCTACCCGTCGAATATCTTCCCGGCAATCCGGCCGACGGCCGTTCGAATCAGTCCAGCCGGCGCCGGTATTTTTCCGGTGCGATCGATACGGCCCTGCACGGTCGAAGATGAATCGGCGTCAAGCTGTCCGGCACGAACAACCTGGCCCATCCTGGGGAACGGGATGAAAATGAAGAGGAGCACCGCTGCCGGCCGGTCGTCATGCGCAATGACAGGTGCGCCAGCGCGTGCAACGCGCGGAAGCCGCGAAACCGGCAGTGACGAACCCGCGAAGCTGGCACTGCATCGCGAGTCGTACTACACGCTGTCCGACTACCCCACGGGTGCGCAAGGATTGCGCGAATCAAGCTGCTGCTTCTGGTCTTCATCGCTGTTTCCCCGACTGCTTATTGACGAGTTGGCCGCCCCCATCTTCGATGCATCTGGTCGACCGCTCGCCGGTGCGTCCAATGTCGCAAGGGGCATGCCATGCGTGATTCCACCGATGGTTGCGCGTCGCATGCCGGCCGCGACGCGTGGACGTGTCGCCGGGGATCGCATTTTTTGTTTCAGGAATGTATCGCGGTGACCGTCGGCAGCCTGCTGCCGATCCTTGAACGCCGCGAAGCAATGCTGGAAAAGGCGGACGAATGCGGCCCGCGGGGCCTCGTGCAAGGGCTCGGCGAATAGGTGTTTCATAGTCGAGAAGTGCACCGTCGAACTTTGCAGCCGACGTGCGCGTCGGCCGCTGCAAATCGCCTGCGGCGGCCCGTTCGACAGCATTCTCGCGCCCGAAAAATCGTGACCCCAAGCGCGCGGCACCGGTTCTGCGGAGCCGTCGCGCCGGACATCGGCACGCTGGCGGACGTGTGCATCCGCCACCGCGCAACGCAATTGATTCATCCGTGAAAATACCGACGGGATCAAGCGTCGACCGACCCTGCAGAAACGCGCGGCAAAAACGGCTTGCACGGCCGTCTGCATATCGAAAAAAACGACGCCGCGCTTGCGTGCGAAACCGCTCGACATGCTTTGTCGGTTTCGATTGCCTGCATTCAATTCGCCGACAATCAATGCCGATAACCATTGCATTTCATTGCCTGGATGGCGACACGCGATACGCGCGAGAAACATTTCCGAAGTGATATCGGTCGCGCATCCCGTCGCCGAAACCTGTTCGTGCCACCCGAGATCTACGCGGAAGGCGCGTCATTGCGCGATTTTTTGCACGTTTCGACCGGTCGGCCCGCATCCGGCCGGCAATTGCCGCATCCGTCCGGCCGCCTGCGGGATACACGCTTGAAACGAAGTTCATGCGCGGCCCGTGAGGGCGTCGGGCTCGCCGCAATCGCAATGACCGGCGGCGCCGGCTAGGTGCCGAGCAACTCCTTCTTGCGCAGATGCACGACGTCGCGCATCGGCGGTGCGCCGAACAGCCGGCTGTATTCGCGGCTGAACTGCGACGCGCTTTCGTAGCCGACTGCCGCGGCCACCGAACCGACGTCGCCGCCCTGTCGCAGCAACAGCCGCCGCGCCTCGTGCAGCCGCAACTGCTTCTGGTACTGCAGCGGGCTCAGCGTGGTCACGTGCTTGAAGTGATGGTGCAGCGACGACACGCTCATGTTGACCGCCTGCGCGAGCGTATCGACCCGCATCGGCTCCGCGTAGTGATCGCGGATCCACTCGATCGCGCGCGCGATCCGGTGCGTCTGGCTGCCCGCGACGGCCATGTGCCGCAGCCGCGTGCCCTGCCCGCTCGTCATCAGCCGATACAGCAGTTCCTTTTCGATCAGCGGCGCGACCACCGGAATATCGGCCGGCGTATCGAGCAGCCGCAGCAGCCGCAGCGCGGCATCGAGCAGCGGCGCCGTCAGCTCGGCGAGCGCGATGCCCTCGCCTTCGGGGCCCGCGTCGGGCTCCGGCAGCCGCATCTCGGCCGCGAGTTCGACGATGCGCTGCAGATCGAGCGTCAGCGACAGGCACAGGTACGGCGCATCCGGCGATGCCCGCGTGACGCGCGAGAGAATCGGCAAGTCGATCGACGTAATCAGGCAGTTCTGCGTGTCGTATTCGTAAGTCTGTCCGGCCACGATCACGCGCTTCGCGCCCTGCGCGGCGATCACGAGCGCGGCGCGCGACACGCCGCAGCCGAGATCGACCGGACGCGTATGCCGGTGCAGCATCAGCGCCGGCACGGCCGTCGAGTGGGAGCCGTCCGCCGGCGCGAAACGGCCGATCAGCGACGCCAGTTCGCGCCGCCCGGATTCGCGCGACGCCGCGATATCGGTCATGTCCATGACGGATTCCTCGCTTCATTTCCCTGAATCGCGGGAGCATAGCGAATCGCTCGCCGCCGTGCCGGGGATTTGCAGGATTGTTCAATAAATTTGCAGGATTGGGTAGACGTAAAAACCGACCGTTCGCGCACACTGCCACCTGATCCGGCGCATGCCGGGTTTTCCCCACGGAGACAAAATAATGCCCACCACGTTTGTCCTGAACGGCAAGAGTGTCACGCTCGATGCCGATCCGTCGATGCCCGTCCTCTGGGCGATCCGCGAGCACGCGGGGCTGACCGGCACGAAGTTCGGCTGCGGCATGGCGCAGTGCGGCGCCTGCACGGTCCACCTGGAAGGCCAGGCCGTCCGCTCGTGCGTGCTGCCGCTCGCCGCCGTCGCGGGCAAGCACGTCACGACGATCGAAGGCGTGCAGAGCAAGCCCGCGCAGGCCGTGCAGGCCGCCTGGGTGAAGCTGCAGGTGCCGCAGTGCGGCTATTGCCAGTCCGGCCAGATCATGTCGGCCACCGCGCTGCTCGAACAGAACCCGAAGCCGACCGACGCGGACATCGACGCCGCGATGAACGGCAACCTCTGCCGCTGTGCGACCTACGCCCGCATCCGGGCCGCGATCCACGACGCGGCCGCGACGCTGGGAGCCTGACCATGACGATCGAACTCGACAACCCCGGTTCGGTGCGACCGTCGCGCCGCACCTTCCTGAAGGCCGCGGGCGCCGCGGCCGCCGTCAGCTTGACGATCGGCTTCGAATGGGCCGGCCTCGGCCGCCGCGCGCTCGCCGCGACGGCGCCCGCCGCCGACTTCGCGCCGAACGCATTCCTGCGCATCACGCCCGACGGCAAGGTCACCGTGATCGCCAAGCACGTCGAAATGGGCCAGGGCGCGTACACGGGCATCGCGACGATCGTCGCCGAGGAGCTCGACGCCGACTGGTCGAGCGTGCGCGTCGAAAGCGCGCCGGCCGATGCGAAGCGCTATGCGAACCTCGCGTTCGGCACGATGCAGGGCACGGGCGGCAGCTCGGCCATGTCGAACTCGTGGCAGCAGTTGCGCGAAGCGGGCGGCAAGGCGCGCGCGATGCTCGTGTCGGCCGCGGCGGCCCGCTGGAAGGTGCCGGCCGGCGAGCTGACCACCGCCAACGGCGTCGTCACGCATGCGAAGAGCGGCAAGACGGCCGCCTACGGCACGCTGGTCGCCGACGCGTCGAAACTGCCGGTGCCCGACAAGGTCACGCTGAAGCAGCCGGCCGACTTCAAGCTGATCGGCCATCGCATTCCGCGCGTCGACGCGTCGGCCAAATCGAACGGCACCGCGCAATTCACGCTCGACACCACCTTCCCCGGCATGCGCGTCGCGCTGCTGCAGCGCCCGCCGCGCTTCGGCGCGACGGTCAAGTCGTTCGACGCGACGGCCGCGAAGGCCGTGCCGGGCGTGGTATCGGTCGTGCACGTGCCGGGCGGCGTCGCGGTCGTCGCGACCGGCTTCTGGGCCGCGAAACAGGGCCGCGACGCGCTGAAGGTCGAATGGGACGAAGCGAACGCCGAGAAGCGCGGCTCTGACGAGATCATGCGCGAATACCGGCAGCTCGCCGCCAAGCCCGGCGCGTCGGCGCGCAAGGACGGCGATGCCGACGCGGCGATCGCGGGCGCCGCGCGCAAGATCAGCGCGACCTACGAGTTCCCGTATCTCGCCCATGCGCCGATGGAGCCGCTCGATGCGGTCGTCAAGCTGACGGCGAACAGCTGCGAGATCTGGGCCGGCGACCAGTTCCAGACGGTCGACCAGGGCAATGCCGCCAAGGTCGCGGGCCTGGCGCCCGAGCAGGTGCGGATTCACACGCTGTACGCGGGCGGCAGCTTCGGCCGGCGCGCGAACGCGTGGTCGGACTATGTGGTCGAGGCCGTGTCGATCGCGAAGGCGCTCGGCGCGGACGGCAAGCCGGTCAAGCTGCAGTGGACGCGCGAGGACGACATCCAGGGCGGCTTCTATCGCCCGATGTACTTCCACAAGCTCGATGCAGGGCTGACGGCGGACGGCAAGCTGGTCGGCTGGCGCCACCGGATCGTCGGCCAGTCGATCCTCGCCGGCACGCCGTTCGAGGCGTTCATGGTGAAGAACGGGATCGACGCGACGTCGGTCGAGGGCGCGGCGAACCTGCCGTACGCGGTGCCGAACGTGTCGGTCGAGCTCACCACCACCAAGGTCGGCCTGCCCGTGCTGTGGTGGCGCGTGGTCGGCAGCTCGCACACCGCGTATGCGGTCGAGGCGTTCGTCGACGAAGCCGCGCACGCGGCGGGCAAGGATCCGTACCTGTTCCGCCGCGACCTGCTCGCGAAGGAGCCGCGGATGCGCGCCGTGCTCGAGCTGGCCGCGCAGAAGGCCGGCTGGGATCCGGCGAAACCGCTGCCGAAGGGCCGCGGGCGCGGGATCGCGGTGGCCGAGGCGTTCAAGAGCTATGTCGCGCAGGTGGCCGAAGTGTCTGTGGATGCCGACGGCAAGGTGAAGGTGGAGCGCGTGGTGTGCGCGGTCGACTGCGGGATCGCGATCAACCCGGACATCGTCGCCGCGCAGATGGAAGGCGGCATCGGCTTCGGGCTCGGCGCGGCGTTGCACAGCGCGATCACGCTGAAGGACGGCCACGTCGAACAGCGCAACTTCGACGGCTACCACGTGCTGCGGATGGCGGAGATGCCGAAGGTCGAGGTGCATGTCGTGCCGTCGGCGGAGGCGCCGACCGGCGTCGGCGAGCCGGGTGTCGCGCCGATCGGGCCGGCGGTCGCCAACGCGATCTTCGCGGCGACCGGCAAGCGGCATTACGTGCTGCCGTTCGATTCGGGCGATACCGCGAAGGCTTGACGGGCGGGTGAAACGCCGGCCGTGCGACGGGGACGTCGTGCGGCCGGTTTTTTATGCCGCGCTGCCGCCCGCCGCCCGCGACGCAATCGCGCCGGATCGCTCATTCCTGTTCGACTTCCGGCCACAGCTTAGGGAACAGAAATCGAAGTGCCGCAAGCGGCAACCCGAAGGAAAGCTCGCCGCGGTGCGAAGGAGAGGTCAGCAGCCCGAAATCGATCAGCGATCGAACGATGCGGCGCGCCAGCACGTCACTTACTCCAAGCATCTGCGAGAATTCCGCACGCGTAACGGCTCGGCGCAGTGCGACGAACTCCATGGCCAGCGCCGCGGCCTCCGGCTTGATGACCGATTTTTCCGAACGGATGGTCCAGGGATTGAATTCCAGGTAGCGCAGCAGATCGAGCATACGCGCCGTCACACCTTCGAATTCGGTCATACGGACCATGAATCCGACCTGATCCTCGCAGCAGTCCAGAAAGAACCGCGCGAACTTGACGAGGGCTTCCTGAGACAGGTTGCCTCGCCCGTCCAGATCGTTGCGCCGCGTCTGATCGGCTTCGCTTAGCCTCGCGTAATACTGCTCATGCTCGCGCGCCAATCCGCGAAGCGGCGACCACAGCCCATGGGTGAGATCAGCGGCGCGTAGTCCGAGATGCGAATGGAGACGTGCTACCCGGCCGTTACCATCCATAAACGGGTGTACCCACGCCAGACGATGATGCGAGCACGCGATCCCGATCACCTGATATTCCTTCGCGCGAATGCGGGCATAACGTGCCGCCCAAGCCTGCAGCAACGGTTCGATCATCTCCGGCTCCGGCGCCAGATGGCGTCCGACCGTCACATCCGACCGCCGAAGCTCGCCCGGAACAATGATTTGCCCGTCCTCGGTGAGTCGCTCATCTGCAGGCAAACAGGAAAAGAACCGCTCGTGGATCACCGGGATCCGCGCGGATTCGAACAGTCCGGCGACCGGAAGGGCAGCCCATTCTTCCTCGAGCGCCGCTTCCGTGGCGATATGTGCGACCGCGAAGCGCTGCTTCTTGCGCTCCACACTGTCGGACGAATAATCCCGATGAAGCGCGGCCTCGATATTGGCCGGGCTCGTATGCTGGCCTTCGATCTTGTTCGTGTAGTACGAATTCATCGCGCGCAACTGGGGAGCGAGCGCGCGGGCCAATGGCGTATCCCTCACGGTAAGCAAGCGCTGCGACGAATCAACGAGCTGCCCGGCTTGATCAAGCAGCGGATCGAGGACACGGTCCTCGGGAAACAGCGGTTCGAAGGTGGCAACGGTCGTCATGCTTCGCCGTAGGGTTCCATGTAGGGTTGGATGTAGGGTTTGATGTCGCTAATTATAGCGACTTATATACATGATTTATATGAGATTTCTAGATCATTGAGTTGGGTTGAATGTAGGGTTCCGTGTCGTGTTTATTTTGCCCCAACTTGGGCAGCGTCACACTGCACTGCGGCGACCTCGTCATCGGCTCATCCCCACGTTACGCCGCCCGTAACGCCCGTAACGTTCCGGAGCGATGCTACGTAACAATCCTTCAATATTGCCCGGGCCCTTCCCGAGCGCGCCGCGCGCCCCGCGTTGAAAATTCTTTTAGATTCAACGCCGGCGGGCCGCCCGCCCCGTTCCCACCGTCCGTCGCTGCCCCCACGCCCTCCCTGGCCCGGAAGTTGCAGTACATGACCCGCAAACACTCCTTTACGGACATGCGAGGGCCACCATGGATTGCAAATACCTGTACATCGACAACATAAAAATCAACTTCGTGCGCCGCACGATCGAAATCGACAACAAAATCGTCGACGTCACGCCGCGCGAATTCGATGTCGTCGAATTCCTGCTCGACAACATGAACAAGATCGTGCCGCGGCAGGCGATCCAGGAAGCGGTCTGGGGCCGCGAGCTCGGCGTGTCGTCGCGCACGCTCGACACCCATATCTCGCGCATCCGTTCGAAGCTGCAGCTCGATCACGACAAGAACCTGCGGATCATCCCGATCTATGCGGTCGGCTATCGGCTGGTGCTGTTCGGCGCTGCCATGACGCACGTCGAGCGCCACGACGCGGCGCCGATCCTGCGCGCCGCGCCGTACTCGGCGCTGGCCGCCGACTACGCGTAACGCGTAGCGGCTCACCCGCGCGCCGCCATCGCGCGGCGCGCCGGCAAGTTTCCCGTTCCTTGAGCGCCCGTGCGGCATGCAGCGTCTCGCGGGCCCGGCACGCTTGCCTCGCTTGCCGCGACACGACACGACACCCACCGCCGCCTCCGGGCGGCGGCCGCATTTGCGCGGGCGACACAGCGTGCGGCCACGCCGCCGCGCAACAGGCTTCGTAGCTCGCCGCCGCCCGCGCGGCCACCGCACGCGTGCGACTACGGATTCCGGCGCGGCACACGGCCGGCGCCGTCCCTACAATCGACGCAGCAGCCGCGCGCCCCCGGGCGCCGCCGGCCACAACAACCCGTCGAACCAACGCCGAATCCGCCCTGATCCCGCCGTGCCTGCGCTGTCCCTGACGAATGCCGACGCCGGCGACGCCGCGAACCGGGTTCCGCCCGCCGCCACCCCGGCCGCCGCCGCGGTCGCGCTCGACGCGTCGCCCTATCTGCCGCGCCTGTCCACCGCCGCCGCGCACGGACTGTCGCATGCGTACGGCGCGATGGCCGCGGTGCCGGTCACGCTCGGCGAACACGCTTACGAGGTGCGCTGGCGCGTCGATGCCGAACCGGCCGCCGACGCGCATGCGTACCGCTTCGTCATCGGGCCGGCGGCCGTCACGCTGTGGATCGATCCGCTCGCGGAAAGCGAATGGCTCGGCGACGCGGCCGACCCGGCTGTGCCGGCCGTGATCCGCGCGGCGCTGCTCGCCGATCTTGCCGCGCCGCTCGCCGCCGTGCTGCAGGCCGCGACGCGGCAGCGCGTGGAATTGCTGCCGCCGCCCGCGAGCGTGCCCGCGTGGCGCACCGCGCCGGCCGCGCTGCGCTTCGAGCTGCGTCGCGCCGACGGCGCGTGGCGCTGCCACGGCGCGCTGCTGTTCGATGCGCCGGACGCGCTCGCGGTGTTCTTCTCGACGCCGGCGGCCACGCGAGCCGATGCGCGCGCCGCGTATGCGGGCCTGCCGGTGCCGCTGGTGTTCGAGATCGGCCGGACCGAGCTGACGATGGCCGAGCTGGCCGACGTCGTCGGCGGCGACATCATCGCGATCGAACACTGGCGCGCGCACGAGCAGAACCTGCTGTGCGTCGCGCGGGTGCCGGCCGCGCCGGCGTGGGAGATCACCGGACGGCCGTCGGGCAACCGGCTGACCGTCGAACGAATCAGGGAGATGCCTTTGGAACCGACCCGCACCGATACCCCGTCCGCGACCACGCACGACGCGTCGGCCGACGATGCGCCGCGCTCGCTCGACGGCCTCGCGGTCGACCTGCGTTTCGAGTTGCCGCCCACGTCGATCCCGCTCGGCGAGCTCGGCGCGCTCCAACCCGGCGCGGTGATCGAACTGCAGCAAGGGATCAACCAGAGCGTGATCCATCTCGTCGCGAACGGGATGCTGATCGGCACCGGCCAGTTGATCGCGGTCGGCCAGAAGCTCGGCGTACGCGTCGTCACGCTGACGCAGCCCGCGCCGCGCGAGCGCTGAACGATGGGCAACCTGCCGAATCCGGTCGCGCTGATCGCGGTGATCGCCGCGCTGGGCATCGCGCCGTTCGCGGCGCTGATGGTGACGAGCTATACGAAGCTCGTGGTCGTGCTCGGCCTGCTGCGCTCCGCGCTCGGCATCCAGCAGGTGCCGCCGAACCTCGTGCTGAACGGCATCGCGCTGATCCTGTCGCTGTTCATCATGGCGCCGGTCGGGATGTCGATCCGCGACGCGCTGCAGTCGCGCCACTTCGATGCATCGGGGCAGCTGTCGACTTCCGATATCGGCGTACTCGCCGATGCCGCGCTGCCGCCGATCAAGGATTTCCTGGTGTCGCATACGCGGCAGCGCGACCGCGAATTCTTCGTGCGCACCGCGACGTCGGTCTGGCCGAAGAATCGCGCGGACGGCATCAAGGACGACGACCTGCTCGTGCTGGTGCCGAGCTTCACGCTCGCCGAGCTGACCAAGGCGTTCCAGATCGGCTTCGTGATCTATATCGTGTTCATCGTCGTCGACCTGCTGGTCGCGAACATCCTGCTCGCGCTCGGGATGCAGATGATCTCGCCGACGACGATCTCGGTACCGTTCAAGCTGCTGCTGTTCGTCGCGCTCGACGGCTGGTCGCTGCTCGTGCACGGGCTCGTGCTGTCGTACCGCGTGGCGGGGGCGGGATGAACGCGCGCGGCCCGCGCTCCGCCGTTGCGAGCCTGTGCGCGCTGCTCACGACGCTCGCACTGGCGCTCGCATGTGCGGGCTTGCAGCCGCGCAGCGCGCACGCGGCCGGCAGCGCCGCGGGCTTCGCGCAGCTCGCGCGCGCCTGCGCGCCGAACGTCGACCCCGACACGCTCGCCGCGCTGGTGCGCACCGAATCCGGTTTCAATCCGTATGCGATCGGCGTGGTCGGCGGCCATCTGACGCGTCAGCCCGCGTCGCTCGACGAAGCGCGCGCGACCGCGAGCGAGCTAGCCGCGCGCGGCTTCAGCTACAGCGTCGGCCTTGCGCAGGTGAACGAGCGCAATTTCGGGAAATACGGCCTCGACGACACGACGATGTTCGAGCCGTGCCGCAATCTGCGGGCGGGCGGCGCGATCCTGACCGAATGCTTCGCGCGTTCGTCGAACACGGGCCGCTCCGCGCAAGCCGCGTTGCGCGCCGCGCTGTCGTGCTACTACAGCGGCAACTTCACGACGGGGTTCTCGAGCGGCTATGTGAGCCGGGTCGTCGCGAGCGCGCAGCGCAACGCGCGCGAAGGCGGCGTCGAGCCGATTCCAGTGGTGCGCGACGTGCCGCCGCCTGCGCGGCAGCGACGCATGGACGCGGCCGCCACCACGCCGCCCGAACGCGCGCGGCGGCTCGCGTCGCCCGCGGCATCGGCCGACGCGCCGTCGTGCCATGCGCGCCCGGTCGTGATGATGTGCCGCGGGTTGTCGGCAAGCCAGGCGAAGCGGCTGTGCGTGCGGTGTCTCGATCAGTGACCGGCGGCACGACACCGGCATGACACCGGCATGACGCGCAGGACATGGCGCGGCACGCCGCGTCATCGCGCATCATGCGGCGCGCTGCGCCTCCAGCCACGCCTGAAACATCAGCACGGTCCACAGCTGGTGCTGCCAGTTCATCCGGCCCGACTGGTGCTGCCGCCACAGCCGCTCGACCGCCTGCGCATCGAAGAAGCCCTCGTCGCGCAGCCGCGACGGCTGCAGCAGCGCGTCGGCCCAGTCGCGCAATGCGCCGCGCAGCCAGTGATCGACGGGCGCGCAGAAGCCCTGCTTCGGCCGGTCGATCAGCGACGACGGCACGTACTGATCCAGCAGCCGGCGCAGCAGCGCCTTCGACTGCCCTTCCGGCAAACGCACCGACGCGGGCACGCGCCACGCGAATTCGACGACGTGATGATCGAGGAACGGCATGCGCGTCTCGAGGCTCACGGCCATCGCCGCGCGATCGACCTTCGCGAGAATGTCGGTGGGCAGGTACGTGAGCGTGTCGATCGCCATCGCCTGCTCGGCGAAGCTCAGGTGCGCGGGCCATGCGGAAACGGTATCGAGCGGCGTCGGCGGCTCCTGCCCGGCCAGCGCGATGCGCTCCGGATGATGCACCGACGACATCAGCAGCCGGTACAGCCCGATGCGGCTCTCGGCCGTCATCACGTGGCCGAGCTTGTGCAGCCGGTCGCCGATGCGGGACGCCGATTCGCGCGCTTCCACGCCGCTCCATGCGCCCTGCGCAACCGCCGCGAGCTGGTCCGCATGATCGGGGCGCAGCGCGTGCAGCGCGGCGGCGATCCGCGCGCGCACCGCCGCCGGCACGCGATGCAGCTTGCGCCACAGGCGCGGCGTCAGGAAGTAGCGCGTATAGCCGCCGAACAGCTCGTCGCCGCCGTCGCCGGACAGGCTCACCTTCACGTGCCGGCGCGTCAGCTCCGACACGAGGAAGGTCGGGATCTGCGACGCATCGGCGAACGGCTCGTCGTAGATCGTCGGCAGCTTCGGCACGACGCCGAGCGCATGGTCGGCCGTCACGTAGAGCTCGGTATGCCGCGTGCCGAGATGGCGCGCGACCGCCTTCGCATAGCCGGCCTCGTCGTAGCCGGCCTCGTGAAAGCCGATCGTGAACGTGTCGACGGGGTTCGTCGACTGCGCCTGCATCAGCGCGACGATCGCCGACGAATCGACGCCGCCCGACAGGAATGCGCCGAGCGGCACGTCGGCTTCCATCTGTCGCGCGACGGCCTGACGCAGAATCGCGTCGAGCTGCCCGACGGCCTCGTCGGCGCTGCCCTCGAACGGCCGCTCGCGGCCCGCCTCGATCGCCTGCTCGAGCGTCCAGTACGCGCGCACGGGCGGCGTGTCGCGCGCATGCTCGAACTGGATGAAGGTGCCCGGCGGCAGCTTGCTGATGCCGCGATAGATCGTATGCGGCGCGGGCACGCTCGACTGGCGCAGGTACAGGCACAGCGCATCGCGATCGATCGTGCCGTCGAAGCCCGGATAGCCGCGCAGCGCCTTCAGCTCCGACGCGAACACCAGTGCGTCGCCGATCCGGCCGTAGTAGAGCGGCTTCTCGCCGATCCGGTCGCGCGCGAGCGTCAGCACCCGCGACGCGCGATTCCACAGCGCGAACGCGAACATGCCGGTCGCGCGCCGCAGCGTCGCCTCGACACCCCACGCGACGATCGCCGCGATCAGCACCTCGCTGTCGGAGTGGCCGCGCCACGCCGGTGCGCGACCCGCACGCTCGAGCTCCGCGCGCAACTCGCGATGGTTGTAGATTTCGCCGTTGAAGACCATGACGTAGCGGCCGCACGCGGATGCCATCGGCTGCCGGCCATGGACCGACAGATCGACGATCGCCAGCCGCCGGTGGCCGAGCGCGATACCGGCTTCCGGGTCGACCCAGAGGCCCTGCCCGTCCGGCCCGCGATGCGCGAGGCTCGTCGTCATTCGCGCGAGCGTGCCGCGCGCTGTCTCCTCATCGAAGGCGACGCTATTCAAAAAGCCGCCGATTCCGCACATTTGATTTGTCTGCCCCTGTTGTCCTGTTCCGTCAGCGGCGGCGCGGCTTCGCGGCCGGCCGTCCCACTGACGGTCGAGCCATATTACGAAGAAATAAATCAGCAATAATTCATGGGTGAATGTCGGCCAAGCCTGGAAAAAAAACGGCGTCAAGCGCGGCGGCCGCGGCCAGTTGGCTTGGAAACAGGGGCGCATCGCGGCAACGCGCGCCGGTCGCATGCAGGCCGGCGTTCCCGCCCCGATACTCGGCCCGCGTCAAGCCGCGCCGGTCGCCCACTTCAGCAACTGCGCGACCTCGCGGAAATGCTGCTGCTGGATCGTGCCCTTTTCGGGCGTGCTGTCATATAGCGCGTGCGCGAGGCCGGCGTTCGCGAGCGTCGGACGCAACGCGTCGCGCGCGAGCCGCACGATCCGTTCGGCCGCCTCGCCCTCGCCGCGCGCGAGCACCCACGGCAGCGTGCCGATCCCGCCGTAGTAGAGCGCGACCGCCACGCTCGACGAATAGACGACCACCGACGCGAAGCCGATCCGGTCTTGCAGCGACGAGAACTGCGCTTCGCGCGCGAGCTGCCGGCGCTTCGCCTCGATATGCGGATCGCCTTCGTCTTCCTTGTGCTCGCGCCGCACTTCCTCGATCGACATCTTCATCTTCTGATTGAACTCGTGCCGCTGGTGCACGATGTCGATCAGCGCCATCACGATATAGATCAGCGCGGCCCAGCCGAACAGCAGCATCAGCAGCTTCACGATCAGCGCGAGAATCGACATCGGCCGCGTGAAGCCGGACTGCACCGACGGGTCGAGCGACTCGACGATCAGCCAGCCGAGCGTCGCGGCCAGCAGCACGGTCTTCAGCAGCATCTTCGCGAGGTTCACGAGGTTGCGCATCGACCACATGTTCTTCAGCCCCTCGGCCGGATTGAGCCGCGACAGCTGCGGCACGAGCCGGCTCCATGCCATCACGCCGCCCACCTGCACGAAGCCCGCGAGCAGGCCGGCCAGCAGCCCGGCCGCGACGATCTGCGCGGACAGCATGGCCCAGTCGCGCGCGGCGCCGTCGATCAGCACCGCGAGCCGCGCGGACGGGTCGGCCGCGCCGGCCGCATCGAACACGCGCCGGAACAGCGCCTGCAGCCGCGCGAACAGCGTGCCGAGCCCCACCGCGAGCGCGACGCATACGCCGACGAAGAACGCCGACGAGATCGTCTCCGCGCTTTTCGGCACGTCGCCTTTCTGGCGCGCCTCGCGCAGGCGCTTCGCGGTCGGCTTCTGGTCCTTTTCCGCCATGGTCGCTCCGGCTCCGGCGGCCCCGTCACGCGCCGCCGTGCGCGGCGAACAGCGCACGCAGCAGCGCCATCAACCCGCTGTCGGGGCTGAGCAGCGCATGCAGCGACGCGTACACCACCGGCAGGAACAGCACCATCATCAGCACCGCGAGCGCGCTCTTCACCGGCTGCGCGAACACGAAGATATTCAGCTGCGGCACCGCGCGACCGACGAGGCCGATGCCGAGCTCGACGAGCACCAGTACGATGATCACCGGCGCGGCAAGCTTCACCATCCATTCGAAGATCGTGTCGGTCTGCCGCACGACGAAGGTCTCCAGCATCGACGAGAAGTCCGGGCCGAGCGAGCCGATCGGCCACCACGCATACGACTGCGCGAACAGCTGCACGAGCACCTGCAGGCCGCCCGCCGTCACGAACAGCGCGATCGCCACGAAATTGAGGAATCCCGACGTCGGGCCGCCTTCGTGCCCGCCCATCGGATCGAAGAACGCGGCGCTGCCGCTGCCGGTCTGGAAATCGATCAGGTAGCCGACGCCCTGGATCGCGAACAGCACCGCGCTGAACGCGCCCGCGAGCAGCATGCCGACCACCGCCTCCTTCGCGACGAGCAGGCACCACATCAGGAACGGCAGCGCGGCGACCTGCGCCGGATCGATCACCGGCGCGACGAACGCGGCGATCACGACCGCGATCCCGTTACGCACGAGGCCCGTGATGATCTGCTCGTTGAACACCGGCACGACGAACATGATCGGCAGCAGGCGCGGCATCACGTAGAGCAGCGGGCGCAGCGTGCCGGCGATGTCGTTGAAGTTCGCCGCGTGGTCTAGCATCGGCGCTCCGCGGCCGTGGGGGCGGTGTCGTGGGCGGGGGCGGCAGCGTCGACCGCTTCGGCTGCATCGACCGCGTCGGTTGCGTCTGCCTCCGCATCCGCCGGCCGCGACCTCATCTGCGCATCGAACGCGGCGGCCATGTCCGGCTGCGCCGCTGCGTGGCCCTCCGCGTCGCCCGCCCACACGCCGGCCGTCGCGAAGCGCCGCACCGCGTGCGCGTCCGCGACTTCGTCGGCGTCGCGCTCGACCCGCGCCGCGCGGGCCTGCAGCGCCTTCTCGCCGGCCTTGTCGAGCTTGTCCTCGGCGGCCTTCGCCTTGCGCGCGGCGCGCTGCAGGTCGGCGAGCGCCGCCTCGTGATCGCGATGCACGTGCGTGGCCTCGCTGACCGACGCGTTCGCGACGCCGATATGACGGTCGAACGTGCGCGTGTCGGCCGCCGCGTTCTGCAGCGCGCGCGCCTCGCGCACGTCGTCGGCGAGCCGGGTCTGGATCGCGGCCTTCGCGGCGACCTGCTGCGCGAGCTGCGCCTGCGCGGCGTCGAGCGCACGACGGCTCTGCGCGGCAATGCCCTGCTGGCGCGCGGCCGCGACGCGCGCGATCTGGCTGCGCATCTCGCGCACGCGCTTCAGGCGTGCGAGTGTCGCGAGCACGAGGCGGTCGTCGGCTTCAGACATGGTCGTTCGCGAGTTTCGTCAGCTTCGCGAGCAGCGCGTCGAAGCGCACGTCCTCGTGCGAGCCCTGCGCGCAGAACGCACCGATCGCATCGCGCGCGCGCAGCGCGAGATCGCCGAGCCGGTCGCTGCCCTCGCGATACTCGCCGATCTGCACGAGCAGCTCGATTTCCTGATACTTCGCGATCAGCTCGCGCACGCGCGCGGCCGATTGCTGATGCGCGCGGCTCGCGACGAGCGGCATCACGCGCGACAGGCTCGCGAGCACGTCGATCGCCGGATAGCGGTTCGCGAGCGCGATCTTGCGCGACAGCACGATGTGGCCGTCGAGAATCGAGCGCACTTCCTCGGCGATCGGATCGGATTCCTCATCGCCTTCGACGAGCACCGTGTACAGCGCGGTGATCGAACCCGTCGCGCCCTGCCCCGCGCGTTCGAGCAGGCGCGGCAGCACGGCGAACGTCGACGGCGGAAAGCTGCGCCGCGTCGGCGGCTCGCCGCTCGCGAGGCCGACCTCCCGCTGCGCACGCGCGAAGCGCGTGAGCGAGTCGACCAGCAGCAGCACGCGCTTGCCGGCATCGCGGAAATGCTCGGCGATCGCGGTCGCGACCAGCGCGGATTTCACGCGCTCCATAGCCGGCCGGTCGGACGTCGACACGACGACGATCGAGCGCGCGCGCACCTCGGGCGACAGGCTGTGCTCGATGAACTCGCGCACTTCGCGGCCGCGTTCGCCGACCAGCGCGATCACGTTCACGTCGGCCTGCGCGCCGCGCGCGATCATCCCGAGCAGCGTGCTCTTGCCGACACCCGACGGCGCGAAGATGCCGACACGCTGGCCGATGCCGAGCGTCATCAGGCCGTCGATCACGCGCACGCCGGTCGGAAACGGCGTGTCGATCATCTTGCGCGCGAGCGGATTGGGCGGGTCCTGCTGCGTCGATACCCACGCGGCGCCCGTCACCGGCCCGCGATCGTCGAGCGGCCGGCCGAGCCCGTCGAGCACGCGGCCGAACAGCGCTTCGCCGACCGGAAACACATGCTCGCGCCCCGACGGCACGACGGTCGTCTCCGGCGACAGGCCGGCCACGTCGCCGAGCGGCGTGAGCAAGGTGGTCTGCCGCGAGAAACCGACCACTTCGGCGAGCAGCGTCGGCTGGTTCGGCGTGCGCAGCTCGCAGATCTCGCCGAGCCGCGCGCGGATGCCCGTCGCATTGAGGATCTGTCCAACCGCATGATTGACGCGGCCCTGCACCGACACCGGCGAGAAGAACGCGAGCCCCGCATCGAGGTCGCCGACGAGGCGGCCGCGATCGAACGGCGCGGCATCGTCATCGCTATCGCCACCGAACGGTTGCGGATCGTCGAGCGGCGCATTCATCGCGTCGTGCCCTTCAGCGCGTCGCGGCGGATCGCCTGCCGCAGCGCGTCGATCTGCAGGTCGAGGCTCGCATCGATGCGTCCGGACGGCGTCTCGACCGTGCACGCGTGACGTTCGAGCTGCGCATCCTCGACGATGCGGATCCGTTGCCGGTTCGACTGGCCGGCGAACGCGCGCTCGAGCGCGTCGCGCATCTCGTCCTGCCGGCCGGGCGCAACCCGCACGATCAGGAACGCTTCGTCGCGCACGAGCGGCGCGATCCGCGCGAGCGCGGCCTCGTACAGCTTCTGCGTGCCCATCTCGCCGACGATCGCGCGCACGGCCTTCACGACGATGTCGGCCATCGAATCCTTCATCGACTCCATCGTGCGCGCGGCGGCCAGCGCCTGCGTATAGGTCTGCGCCGCATGCTCGCGCTGCGCGCGGCGCATCCCTTCGTCGTAGCCGGCCGCCTGGCGCTTGTCGAATTCGCGCTGCGCGTCGGCGACGATGCGCGCGGCCTCGTCGCGCGCGGTCGCGATCACCGCGGACGCATCGAGCAGCGCCGCGTATTCGCGCTCCTTGAGCACCTTGCGCTCCGACAGCAGCTGCAGGTTGTCGCTCGTGATCAGAAAAGCCAATCCCATGACGCAAGCCTCTCGGGAATCAGAAACAGGAACAGCAATTCGCCGAACTGGTCGCGCTGCGCGCGGTTCAGCCAGTACGGCGCCTCGTCATCGATCGCGCGGTTGAATTTCAGGCGCACACGCCGTGCGACCGCGTCGCCGGTCACGCCGATGAAATCCGCGAGCAATCGGCCGCCGCGCGCACGAATCACGACCGGCAGCGCGGCCGGATCGGCACGCCACGGTTCCAGCGTGTCCGCAAGCGCGCCGAATTCCGGCGCGCGCTCGAGCGCGAGTTCCAGCGCATCGCCGCCGAGCTTCGCCGCGACCTCCGCGCGGATGCGCCGCACGGTCAGCGCATCGCGCAGCCAGCCGCGATGCAGCAGCAGCCCCGCATACGACGCGAGCTGCTCGAGCGCCGCACCGGGCAGCAGCGCGAGCCGCGCGCACGAATTGGCGACGTCGAAGTCGTGGTGCGCGGCCACGCCGTTCGCGTCGAGCAGGTGGCGGGCCAGCAGCTTGCGGCCGGCCGGGCCGAACGCGTCGGGCGAGCGATAGCGCGCGGGCCACTCGGCCGGCACGCGTGTCACGTGCAGATAGCGGTCGGGCCGCAGGTTGAATTCGCAGACGAGCGCGTGAAACGCCGCGCGCCGCCCGGCAGACGGCGGCGCGATCGGGTGCAGCCACGGCGGCGACGCGGCGTCGGGCGTGGCGCCCGGCGGCAGCGCATGGGGCTCGCTCATGCGCCGTCGCGCGCGCCGTCCGGCGTGCGCAGGCTGCCGCCGCCCGACTGCGCGGCCCCGCCGCCGGCGCCGTTCGCGCCGCGCGGCGTGCCGACCAGCCCGGCCAGCCGCGCGCCGAACATTCCGCGCCGCGCGGCCGACAGCGCGATCACCGCGCAGGTCAGCAGGATCAGCGCGAACACCAGCCAGCCCAGCGGCGAGCGCAGCCGCAGGATGTCCGACACCGCGCTGCCGATGCCGTCCACGCGCGTCGTGCGCGCGGCGGCCGGCTGCAGGAACAGCGACACGTTGTCGTACTGCAGCCCCTCGATGCTGTGCGCGACGAGATCCTTGACCATCGGCGCCATCGCGCGCAGGTCCACGCCGGGTCGGTAGCGGATGTACACGGCCGCCGACGACGGCTTGATCTTGTCCGCGAGCGGATCGTTCTCCGGAATCACGACCTGCACGCGTGCGACCACCACGCCCTCGATGTCCTGCAGCGTGCGCGACAGGTCCTGGGACACGCCGTACAGATAGCGCACGCGCTCCTCGGCCGGCGTCGAGACGAGCCCCTGCTTCTGGAACAGCTCGCCGAGGCTCGCATAGCTCGGCTTCGGCAGCCCGTTCGCCTGCAGCACGGTCAGCGCCGACTGCATGTCGCCGTCGGCGACGCTCACGAGCCACGCGTTGCGATCCGACGTGTCACGCGCGTCGTTGTCCTTCGACGCGCTGATGCCCGCATCGCCGAGCACGGCGACCATCTGGTTCGCGTCGCGCTCCGACAGGCCGGAGTAAAGCTCCTTCTGGCAGCCGGCCAACAGCGCGAGCAGTCCCGCGAGCAGCGCACGCGCCGCCCGGCTGCGCCACGCATGCACGCGCGGCGTCGAATCGATCGTCGTCATCGTTTGTCCACTTCAGGGCGCTCGGCCCGTTTCAGGCACACGCACCTCAGGGTCGTCCCATTCCTCGCGCCCGGCCCGGTCCGGCGGCCGGCGCAAGCCCGTCATGAGCAGGAACGGCCCGCGTCACTCCTGCGTCTTCAGCACCGTGTGCGTGAAGCCGTTCGCCGCCTGCGCGACCGACAGGCTCAACTGGTATTCGGAAATCGTGGTGGTCGCCGTCCACTGGAAATCCATCGCCTTCACCATCGTCATCAGCGGATCGCCGCGGTTGTCCGCCATCGACGTCAGCATCTCGGTGCGATGCTTGTCGATGTTCGCGTACCGCGTGTCGAGATCGTTGCCATACGTGCGCAACCGCTCGACGAGCGACGAATGGTTCGCCTGCGCGGGCGTCGCGGGCGTCATCTGCACCGCCGGCGCCGCATCGGCCGACACGCGCGACATCGCGACGCCCGATGCCGACGGCGACGCCGCGGCCGCACCCGGCTGCATCAACGCATCGAACTGGCGCACCTGCGCCGGATCGGACGCCGTGCCCGCCTGCTGCACGGCCCCCGCGAGCGCGGCCGCGCCCGGCGGCGCCGCGCCTACGCCTGTTACCGACATGATCGTGTCCTCCTTGACCGGCAGAGCCGGGAATAAGCCGGCCGGCACGCACCCACGCCCCGCCGGGCGCCCGTCACGGGCGGCCCCGGCATGTGGCGTCGCGCGGCACGGCCGGCGACCGGCGTCATGCGCGGCCGGCGGAACTCAGGTGTTGCGCAACCTGGGCGTTCGCCGTCCCTTCCTGCGCGGTCACTGCGTTGCTGGTTTCGAACGTCGCGGTCGACTGCTGGACCTGGAAGTTGATCTTCGTCAGTTCGAGCTGCGTCTTGGTCAGGTCGTCCGCCTGCTGCTGGACTTGTTGCGTGTTGTCTGCACCACCCGTACTACCCGCTGCCGAGGCACCCATGATTCGCTCCTTTACGTGAAGAACATCACCCACTTTCCGACGCGGCCCCATGCCCCGCCGGCACCGTGACGCGCCGCTCGTGCGCGGCGTGTCGCGTCCTGCGCGCACCGCGCGATACGCGATGCGCCTGTCATGTCCCGTCGCGGCGCTAGTGCGCCGCTCCCTTCGATGCGCCGGCGGCCGCGACGGACGCGACTGCCGGTGCCGCCGGCGCATCCGTCAACAGCGTCGGCCCCGGCACCGGCTGCGCGACCCCGGCCGCTGCACCGCTCGCGAGCGGCGGCACGGGCGGCGCCGGCGCCTGCCCGGGCGCGCGCGCGGACGAACCGCCGAGCGGCATCGTGATGCGCTGCCCGTTGCGCTCGAACACCACTTCGTCCGGGCCGATCGATACGACCGTCGGCCCTTCCTTCAGCCGCGCGCCTTCGAAGTAGCGGCTGCCGTCGACGGTCTCGATATAACGCTGATCGCCGTCGCCCGCGAACACGGTCGTGATCTCCGGTATCCCGGCGACACCGCCGAGCGTCGTCGCGGTGCGCGGCGCGGCGGCATCGGCGTCGCGCACGTGGTCCACCACCTCGAGCGCCGGGCGCGCGTCCTTCATGTAGTTGCGGATGCGCGGGTCGATCTGCGCGCGCTCGGCCGCGCCCGTCAATTCGATCCGGCCGCGGCCGAGATAGGTGACCGTCAGCGCCGTGTCGCTGAAATACGTCTGCGCGGTCGCGACGAGATCGCTCACGACGTAGATGTTGCCGAGCGCCGCGTTGTCGACGCCCGCGACGATCTGCGCGACGCGTTCGCGCGCGGCCGCATCGCTCACGTAGCCCGACACGATCACGCCGTCGTCGCGCGGCGCGACGGCGAGTTCCGGATACGCATGCAGCTGCTGCTGCAGCCGGTGCGTGCGCGCGAGCACCGATTCGTGCTGCCACGGCAGGCGCCCCGACCATGCGACGAAGCCGTAGCCGAGCGCGCCGAGCAGCACGCCGATCCACAGCGCGACGAGCGCGATCACGAGCCGCCGGCTGCCGAGACGGCGCAGCCCGCCGGTGAGCCAGCCGAGCCACGCGGCCTCGCGCGCGGCGTCCGGCGCGTCGGCCTCGTCAGGCACCGCGACGCTCGCCTGCGCATGACGCGCGATGCCGAGCTTGATGGAGCCGACCGTCACGACGTCCTGCGGCGTCATCGAGCGGCGGCCCGCGCCGAGCGGCTCGTCGTTGAACAGCACCGGCGCGCCGCCGTCGCCGCCGTGGTTCTGCACGGTCACCGCGAGCGCGCCGACCTGCAGGCACACCTGTTTCGCGCCGATCTCGCGATCGGGCAGGATCACTTCGCAATCGGCCGCGGTGCCGACCCAGTTCGCGCCGCGCGCGAGCGACATCGTGCGGCCGTACATCGGCCCACTGAGGAAGCACAGGTTCCACGGCGATGCGAGTGCGGCCGCCCCGGCCGCCGCGCCGCCGGGCAGTGGGCCGTCGCCGTGTGGCTCAATGATGGTCGTCGACATGGGTGGGCGCTCCTGCGGTCGTCGCCACGGGCCGCGACGCCGAATCCGACGACGGCGGCGGCAGCGCGGGCGGGCCGAACTTCGTGCCGGGCAGCGGCGCGGGCGTCAGCGGCACCGCGATGTCGTTGTCCGGCGGGCGATACATCGACGCGCCGTTCGGATCCGCCGGCCCGTCCGCGCCGGGGTTCACGGGCGAGCCGTCCGGCGCGTACATCGACGCGGTCGTCACCACGCGCGGCGTCAGCAGATAGAACCGCTCCATGTGGTTGCCCGACTTGTCGGTGTACTTGAACAGGTTGCCGATCAGCGGAATGTCCGACAGCCACGGCACGCCGCTCTTGTTCAGCCGCACCTCGTCGTCGTTGAAGCCCGCGATCAGCAGGCTCTTGCCTTCGTCGATCATCGTCTTGGTGACGATGTTGCGCTGCTGGATCACCGGCACGTTCGACACCGCCTGCCCGGGCACGATGTTGCCGTCCTGGATGTCGATCGACATCATCACGCTCTGCGGATTGCGAACGGCTACCGCCGATACGGCCGCCGCATTGCGGATCGCCTCGTCGACGATCATCGGCGTCACCTTGATGCTGGTGCCGGTCGTCACGCTGTACAGCGACGAATCCTGGTAGCCCTGCACCTGCACGTAGAACTGCGTGAGGTTCTCGAGAATCGCCTCGGTGTTGTCGAGCGCGAGCACCTTCGGCTTCGAACGCAGCTGCGCCTGCCCTTTCTGGGCGAGCGCGTTCACGCGCGTCAGCAGGTAGTTGCGCAGCGACCCGCCGATCGATGCGGTGAGCGCGATGCCGGTCGGCAGGAAGGCGCCGGTCTGCCCGGTCTCGGAGGTGCCGATGCCGAACGTCAGCGGCGGATTGCCGGCGCCGTTGTACTGCGTGTTGCCGTTCAGCGGGTTCTGGCCGTTGCCGATCTGCACGTCGCCGTGCGTCGTGTGCAGGCGCCAGTCGATCCCGAGGCTGTCGAGCGAGTCCTCGTTGATGTCGATGATCGTCACGTTGATCTCGACGATGCGCGGCCGCTCGTCGAGCTGGTTGATCAGCGACTGGTAGCGGTACATGTTCTCCGGCAGGTCGCGCACGATCACCGCGTTGATCGCCGGATCGGCGACGATCTGCGGCAGCGTGTCGCCGCCGCCGGCGTTCGAGAATGGCGAGAAGCCGCCGGCCGCGCTGTCGGCGCCGCCGTAGCTGCCCTGGCGCGCGCCGCCGGAAATGTCCGGGAAGTCGAGCCGCGGCACCGCGATCGTCAGCCCCGAGCCGAGCTTCACCTGGCGCGCGGCCTGCCCGAGCGGCGTGCTCGACGGCGGCTCGTTCGTGCCGCCGCCCTTGCCGAACAGCCGGCGCAGGATCGTCGCGACGCCCGGCACCGTCACTTCCTTGCCCGAGCGGTTGATCGTGAAATCGGACGCCCAGCCGTACCTGAGCCGGAACGCGCGGATGTCCGCATGCGCGCCGTTCGCCGACGGATCGCCGACCGAGCCGACCGCCTGGCGCACGAGCTCGACATAGCGGCGCGGGCCGGCCACGTACACGCTGTTCGCGCGGTCGTTGATCACGAGCGTGTAGCGCTTGTCGGGAATCTGCATCGCCTGCAGCGAGCGGCCGATCTCGCCGGCGGCGTTCGGCGGGATCGGAATCATCTGCGTCTGCGACTGGTCGGCCGGATCGACGTACAGGAACGAGCCGTCGTAGTACCACGTGAGCCCGTAGGTCGAGCAGATCGTATCGAGCGTCTGCTGCGGCGTGCCCGAGAAGCGGCCGCTGATCACGCCGTCCACCTTCGGATCGACCACGGCCGTCACGCCCTGCGACGACGCGAGCTCGCGAATGAAGTCGCCGATCTTCTTGCCGTTCGCGACGATCGTGAACGGCTTGTTGCGCCAGCGCAGGTCGGCCGCGCGCGCCGGCTGTGCGATCGTCATGCACAGCGACGCCGTGAGCAGCGCGGTCGCGCACATGGCGAGCGCAACCCGTTGCAGGCGGCGCGGTTGAAACCGGATCGGGGCGACGCGTCGACGCATCAAAGCACTCCTGTGGAAGAAACGAACATGCGTTCCAGCGCCTGCTGCGCGAAGCGCAGCACCTCGCTGCCGAGCCAGCCCGACAGCAGCACGAGCGCGACCATCACGGCGATCAGCCGCACCGCGATGCCGATGTTGGCGTCCTGCACCTGCGTGACCGCCTGCAGGATCGCGACGACGAGACCGGTGACGGTCGCGATCAGCACGATCGGCAGCGACAGCAGCAGCACCAGCATCAGCGCCTGCCGGGTCAGGTCGAGGATCGTCGAGCTCGTCATTGCACGACTCCGGGCGCGCGCACGCCGGCGCCCGCGCCGAGCGTGCCGTCGTCGGGCGGGTTCTTCACCCAGCCGACCGTATGCAGCTGCACGTCTTCCTCGACCTCCTGGTACGACAGCACCGCGAGCTCGGGCAACACCGGCTGCAAGATCGTCTTCACGTAGCGGCGCGCGCCGAGGGCGACCATCACCGCGAGCCGCGGCGCACCTTGCGGGTTGCCGTGGCCGCCGGAGCCGCCCGCCTGCGCGGCCTGCACGATCGCGCGCACCTGCTCGCCGATGTCCTGCTTGATCGCGCTCGACAGCGCGAGGAAATTGCCCTGCTTGGTCCGCATCACCGCGTTCTCGATCCGCTCCTGCAGGTTCTGCTCGAACAGCACGACGCGCAGCTGGCGCGCCGCGCCCGCATGGCGATCGGTAATCATCCGGCGCAGGTCGACGCGCACCAGCTCGACCAGCGCGATCACGTCGTCCGGCTCGTTCGGCGCCCACGTGATCAGGCTCTCGAAGATCACGCGCAGGTTGCGGATCGGCACCTGTTCGGCGAGCAGCCGGCGCAGCACCTCGGTCACGCGCTGCAGCGGCACGAGCCGCGTCAGTTCGCCGACGAGTTCGGGGTGCTCGCGGCGCACCAGGTGCACGAGCGCCTGCGTCTCCTGGATGCCGAGCAGCTCGTCCGCATGCTGGCGCACGATCTGCTCGACGTGCGCGGCGAGCGCGCCTTCGCTCGTCAGCCACTTGCCGTCCGGCGCCGCGCCGTCGGGCTTGATCCACAGCGCGGTCGCGAACGGGCCGAAGGCCTCGGCCGGCTGGCGCTCCGCGCGTTCCGGCAGCGGCGCGACACCGTCCCACAGCAGCCAGCCCGGCTTCAGCGCGCCATGTGCGGCGAGCACGTCCTGCAGATAGATCCGGTAGGTGCCGGCCGCCGCGCCCTCGTCATCGTTCAGCGTGATGCGCGGAAACACCGTGCCGATATCCGCGTCGACGCGCGCCTTCGCGCTCGACAGCGCGGTCTGCAGCTGCGCGAGATTCAGCGTCGTGCGCAGGTCGTCCGACAGCGACACCGCGATCAGCGACGTGACGCCCGCCGCATGCGGCACCTTCGCGGGCTGGCCGTCGTCGGTCGCGCCGATGCGTCCGGCGAGTTGAATCAGGTTGAAGCTCGGCGCGGTCGTCTTGCGCTTGAGCTGCGTGACGGCGAACGCGCCGAGGCCGAGCGCGATCAGTGCGAACGACCATTTCGGGAAACCGGGTACGACGAGAAAGCCGGCGAGCACGAGCGCCGCGATCAGCAGCGCGCGCGGATGCGCGCCGAGCTGCTCGCCCAGTTGCTCGCCGAGCTGGCGCTGCCGCGTGTCGCGCGTCGCGACGCGCGTCGTCACGATGCCGGCCGCGATCGACACCAGCAGCGACGGAATCTGCGACGCCATCCCGTCGCCGACCGTCAGGATCGCGTAACGCTGCAGCGCCTCGCCGATATCCATGCCGTGCATCAGCGTGCCGACCGCGATCCCCGCGACGATGTTGATGAACGCGATCACGAGGCCGGCGATCGCGTCGCCCTTCACGAACTTCATCGCGCCGTCCATCGCGCCGTGCATCTGCGATTCCTGCTCGAGCTTCTCGCGGCGCTCGCGCGCTTCGTCGGCGCTGATGATGCCCGCGCGCAGGTCCGCGTCGATGCTCATCTGCTTGCCCGGCATCGCGTCGAGCGAGAAGCGCGCGCCGACTTCGGCAACCCGTTCGGAGCCCTTCGCAATCACGATGAACTGCACGACGGCGATCACGAGGAACACCACGCCGCCCACCACGACGTTGTTGCCGACCACGAGCCGCCCGAACGCGTCGATCACGTGGCCCGCGTTCGCATGCAGCAGGATCAGCTTGCACGACGCGATGTTCAGCGCGAGCCGGAACAGCGTCGTGAACAGCAGCAGCGCGGGAAACGACGAAAAGCTGACCGCCGACGGCACGTAGGTCGACACCGTCAGTAGCACGACGCTCGCCGCGAGGTTCAGCGAGATCATCCCGTCGAGCGCGGCCTGCGGCAGCGGCAGGATGAACAGCGCGACCACCGATACGATGAACCCGGCGAGAAATAGGTCGGCGCGCGGCGACGCCCCGAGGCGCCGCCCGGACACGCTGCGGCCTGCGGAAAAGATCCGCTGCCAGTCGCGAGGGAGCGCCTTCGGTTCTGCCATCGTGCCGTCGTCCTGTCGTTGTCGCCGGTGGGCGCGGGCCGTCATGCCCCGCGTCGCTCGGACCGTTGAATGGGACGAGTGTAGCGACGGGAAACCGCGTGAAAAGGGATGCACCTCGTAGCGTCGCGGCGGTTTTCCGGCGACGATCGAATCGGACTACGAAACCCGGTGGCGCGTGCGCGCGCCCGTCGCCGGAACCGCTTCCATCGCGCGGCGGGCGCCGCGCGGTCGGAAAGGGTCAGGACTCCAGACGGCGCGCGGCGAGGTACGCGAGCTGCGCGCGGTTCTGGACGTTGAAGAGTTTTTCGAGCGAACGGATATGGTGACCGACCTTGTGCAGCGACGTGCGCAACGCGCTGGCGATCTCCTGGTCGGACAGCCCGTGCACGAGGCGCTCGAGCACCTGCTGCTGCTCGTCGCCGAGCGCGAAGCCGCGCATGCGCGCGATGCGCGCCTCGAGAAACGGCAGCGCGATGCGATGCACGGCGAGACTCACCGACAGCGCGCCGCCGATCACGCGATCGTCGATCCACTCGGTGCCGTGGGCTTCCGACGTCACGTTCACCGCGACGCGCAGGTCGAGCCGCGGCGCCGACAGGCTGAAGATCACGCCGCTGTTCATTGCATGCGCACGCAAGTGCCCGGCCAGCGCGAGCACCTTGCGATCGCCGCTGCCCTGCGCGGCCGACTCGATCTCGTCGAGCCGCCACGCGACCGGAAAGCCGCTCTGCCGCACCTGGGCGAAACGCGGGTCGCTCTCGTAGAGCATGCCGTCGATATACGGCTGCATGAACGTCGGGGGCGCGAGGTCGCGCAGCAGATGCGCGCACAGGATGCGCCGCCCGATCATCTCGTATGCGCCGTAACCGAGCGTGCTGAAACCGATTTGCCGCAATCGCGCATGGCATTGGGCGAAATCGACGAGACTCAGGTCGGATTTACCGGGCGCGATTTGAATGCCGGTAAAAACGTCACGCTCGAATGCATGAATTTCTTTCGAATAAGCGGCAGCGGCCGCGATATCGGCTTGCGAAAACCACTCGACGCGTGGCGCGTCGTCAGCATATGTCATGAGCAGCCCACCCTTTCCCAATATGTGAACTTGCCCCGTCACCACCTGGTCTTTTCTTTATGATTTTCTGGTCATCTCTATACGGGTGCGGATATGAACCTTTCGTCCGCATTAGTATTACGGCATATTACGCGCACACAGGCATTTTTGTACAATGCCCCCGCGTTTCGTCTGGATGACGATCGGCGCATATCATAAAGATGCTCGATTGCATCGTCGCGAGCGCCGTGCACGACACGGCTGCCGCCACGCGATGCGCGTCGATTCCGAGGGATGGCTCATGTCCGATATTGCATTGCAAGAAGAAGCGGTCGCCCCAACGTTGCCCCGTTCGCCCCGGCGGACGGTCGCCTGCGCCGACGCGTCGAGAGAGCGCCCGGTGCAGGTCGTCTGGTGCGATGACCTGAAGCGCGGCGACATCACGCAGCCGCACGCGCCGAAGCTCGGCGTCGCCGATACGCTCGCCAACGCGCAGAGCACGGCGGAACGCAACCGGATCGTCGCAAGCCTGCTGCACCTGACGGGCTTCTCGACGTTCGCGTACTTCGCGCTCGAATTCTCACGCGAGCGCGTCGAAAGTCTCTATCTGCACGAGGCGTTCACGCCGACCACCTACCGTGGCGACTACGTGCGGCACAACCATCACGACATCGATCCGCGCACGCTCGACGCACGCGTGTGCAACATGCCGATCGTGTGGGACCTGCAGCAGTTGCGCCGCGAACATCGCGAGCGCGACGACGGCCCGTGCGTGACGCCGGCCGCGCTCGACGGTTTCCTGCAGACGATGCAGGACGACGGGATGTGCAGCGGCATCATGTATTCGATGGCCGTGCCCGGTACGCGGCTGCACGCGTTCATGAGCTTCACCGCACCGCGCCGCACGCGCGAGTGGATCACGCCGGCGACGATCGAGCAGGCGCTGTCGATCGGGCTGTCGGTGCACAAGTTCGCGTCGCCGCAACTGATCGCGACGTCGCGCGAGCGCGCCGTGAACGGGCTCACGCCGTTCGAGCAGGAACTGCTGCTGGGCATCGCGGAAGGCGCGTCCGACAAGGAGATCGGCCGCCGCCTCGACACCAGTGCGCACAACGTCGACTATCACCTGCGCAAGCTGCGCAAGCGCTTCGGCGTCGCGAACCGGATCCAGCTCACGTACCTCACCTCGAAGCTCGAGCTGATCTGACGCGCTGCCCGCACATGCGAACATGCCGGCCGCGCGGGCCGGCATGTTCGGGGCGCATCGCGACGATGACGCGCCGTTACTTCATCAGCGTCATCTGCACGACCTTGACGATCACGAGACCGACCGCGACCACCAGATAGCCGCGCATCACGGCCATCCAGACACGCGTCGCGACCGTCATCTTCTGCGGCTCGAGCGAGTCGAGCGGCGGCATGCGCCACGTGTCGCGCGCCGCACGATCGATGCCCGGCTCGACGACGCGCTTGTTGCGGCGGATCAGCACCGTCGCGAGATAACCGGCGATCGCGAGCACCGTGCCGCCGACCAGCACGTCGACGATCGCTTCGCCGCTGATGTCCGGATACATCACCGACGCGGTCAGGATGATCGACAGCAGCACGAGCACCCAGATCACCGCACCCGTAAACACGTTGAGCCTCGTCGAGTTGACCCACGGGCCGAGCACCTGGCGATCGTTGCAGAGCACGAGCAGGAACACCGTCGCGCTCGGCAGCAGCACGCCCGCGAGCGTCTGCACCGCTTCGGTCAACAGGCCGAGCGGGCTGCCCGGGATCAGCACGAGCGCGGCTGCGGCCGCGACGATCCCGAAGTAGACGAGATAGAAGCCCTTCGCGTCGGACACGCCGCGATGCAGCGAATGACGGATCTTGAACACGTCGCCGATCGCGTATGCCGTTGACAGCGAGACCGCCGCCGCGCCGATGATGCACGCATCGAGCAGCGCGACCGCGAACAGCGTCGCGCCCGTGCGGCCCGCATACTTCTCGAGGCCCGCGATCACGCCGCCCGCATCGGTGAAGTTGCCTGCTTCCGGATGACCGCCGAACAGCGCGGCGCTGAAGCCGACCATCGCGACCGCGCCGATCAGCACGAACGCGATGCCGATCCACAGGTCGACCTTCTCGTACTTCATGAAGCGCGGCGTGATGCGCTTGTCGATCACGTAGCTCTGCTGGAAGAACAACTGCCACGGCGCGACCGTCGTGCCGACGATGCCGATCACGAGGAGCATTACGTCGGACAGCTTCGCGTGCGCGGGCCAGTTCGGCACGAAGAAGTCGCGCGACATCTGCGACACCGGCGGGTGGATCGACACGAGCACCGGCACGAGCAGCAGGCTCAGCACGCACAGCACGATCGCGAACCGCTCGAAGCGCCGGAAGTCGCCGGTACTCACCGCGGCCATCGTCAGCGCGGCCGCGACGCACACGCCCGCAACCTTCGGGAGCCCGAAGAAAGCCAGCACGAACGTGATGCCGATGAACTCGGTGACGATCGTCAGCGCATTGAGCAGAAACAGGTCGATCACGCTGAACGCGCCCCAGAACCGGCCGAAGCGCTCGAAGATCAGCCGCGCATGGCCGACGCCCGTGACCGCGCCGAGGCGCAGCACCATTTCCTGGTTCACGTACAGCACCGGCACCAGCAGCAGCAGCGTCCACAGCAGCGTCGTGCCGTAGTTCTGGCCCGCCTGCGTGTAGGTGCCGAATGCGCCCGCGTCGTTGTCGCCGACCATCACGATCAGGCCGGGGCCGATGATCGCGAGCAGCGTGCGCAGCCGTGCCCACCACGTGCCGCGTGCGGCGGTGTCGTGATGCGAGATCGTGCCGAGGGCACCGCGGATGTCGCCCAGGTGGGCTTCGTCGAGCACGGCGCTGCGCTCGACGGCGATCGGTGGAGAGACGTTGGATGGCGTGGACATGATGAATTCCGTACGGCTGGTTTTTTATCCGGCCAAGCGTGTGGCCTTGGCATACGCGCGCGGGACCGGCCCGCGTGCGCATGCCGAGACGCGCTCGGTGTGTCAGTGGATCAACGACTTGAGGCGGCTCCACAGCCGGGAGAACACCCGCGGACGGGCGTCGAACGTCAGCATCGCGTCGTAGTGCGAACGCGATTGGGTGACTTGCGGGAGATTCGACAGCAGAAGGCCGAAGTTCATGGTCTGGCTCCTGGCGGCGACGGCATGCGTGCCGGCCGCGGGTGGGCGCGGGGCCAGTCCGGGGCCTGAACGACGTGTCAGGCTAGTCGGCCGGCATGTCCCTGCGACCCGGGTTCAAAAGGGTCTGTTGACGCAACGGGCATAAGGGACAACTGTCACTGTCGTTCATGGCGGCTCCTGTGCGGTGTTCCGGAAAACACGGTTGACCGCCGTCCGGCGCGCCGGCCGCGGTTCGGCTGCATGCGAAACGCATGCGCGAACGCGGCCGCGCACCAGGCAGCGGCGAAACCGGATCGCGCATGCGCAAAGGCATCACGCTAACCGGCGCGAATCAGGGTGCACGTAGGGGGTTACTGCGGAATACTGCTGCGCGCACCGTTTGCCTGGGGGACAAACGGCGGCTTCGATGAGGCGCGGACGTCGGTCGCTCAGGCGGAAACTTCGTTCGAAGATCGACTACTGCAGGCGTCCAAGGCGGCGGCCCCAAGAGTGAAGATGCCGGATTCTATGGACCGGCCGAAACGGAAGTCAACCCTCTGCCATCCCGTTCGGGGAATATTTTTTTTCAGCACCGGGCGCTGAAAGATTTACGCCCGGAATGGCGCGCCGCAACCTTTCAACGCCCGGGCCGGCGCGTGCCGCCGATGCGCGCGAGCAACGGTCATCGCAAGCGGCGGGCGGTAGGTTGAGCGCCTGTCGGCCAGGCCGCACCGTCGCTGCGGCACTGTCGCAATCCGCGCAAAGACGACGTTTTTTGCTTGCACCGCAGCAAAACGCGCGACTACAATCCGCTCCGGATCATCAAGGGAGTCCCTCCGTGGACACATGCTTAAGTTGTAGTTCGATGCCGGCCCAGGCCGGCCAAGCCATCGCGAGATAGCAGCCGGACGCATGTCCTTCGCCGCTAGCTCGCTTCGTCGGGTTAGCGCGCTTCCTCCCGGACCGGCCTCGCCGGTTCGTCCGTCGCACGCTCCGTTACGTTCCAACCGCCGATCGCAGGCCGCGTCGTGCCTACGCTCGATCACGTCGTCCGGTATGCTCCGGACCGGACGGAGGTACGCCATGTTCTTTCAATCGCTCACGGTCAGAGTCAAGCGGCTCCTGCACATCTCGTGCGATCGCTTGTCGGTTTCATCGCTCGCCGACGCACTCGGCAACCGGGGCGGCCGCGCGCTCGCGCATAGGCCGGCGGCACCGCGCCCGCTCGACTGCATGCTGGCCGGCGCGATGGCGGCCGCCGTCGCGCTCGTCGTGCTGCTCTGCACGGCCGCGTCGCACCTCGGCTTCACGCAGGCTTGGCGTATCGGCGGCTGGCTGCCGTAAGCGGCAGCGCGGCGCGGCCCTGTGCCCATGCGCCGCCCGCACGCACGCACGCATGCGATCGCCTCATGCCGCCACTTCTCCAGCCTGACCCAGCACTCGAATAACGGAGCACACATGAAGAATCGTTTCGAACCCGCGCGCAAGCGTCGACTCGATGCGCTTACGGCGCTTTTCCTGTCGCTCGCCGCCGCACCCGCATTCGCGCAATCGGCGTCGCCAGCCGGTGCCGAACCGACGGCCGGCGCCGCCGACACCGCCGCCCCCGCCCCGCCCGCCGATACCGCCGCGCCCGCCCCCACCGGCTTCTGGGAGCGTTCGAACCTGTTCGGGAACATGGGTGGCCTGCGCGACGTGCTCGGCGACCACGGCGTCACGCTGAGCCTGCAGGAAACCAGCGAATACCTGTACAACGCCGCGGGCGGCACGAATCGCGGCGGCGCGTACCAGGGCGTCACGCAATTCGGCTTCACCGTCGATACCGAGAAGGCGATCGGGCTGCCGGGCGGCACGTTCAACGTGTCGGGGCTGCAGATCCACGGCACCAACCTCACGCAGCGCTACCTGCAGACGCTGCAGACCGCGACCGGCATCGAAGCGAATTCGACCACGCGGCTGTGGGAGCTCTGGTATCAGCAGGCGTTTCTCGACGGCAAGGCGGACGTGAAGATCGGCCAGCAGAGCGTCGACCAGGAGTTCATGGTGAGCCAGTACGCGGCGACGTTCATGAACGCGACGTTCGGCTGGCCCGTTCTGCCGGCGACCGACCTGCCGGCCGGCGGCCCCGCGTATCCGCTGTCGTCGCTCGGCGTGCGGCTGCGCGTGAAACCGGCCGACGCGTGGACCGCGATGGTCGGCGTGTTCGACGGCAACCCTGCCGGCCGCAGCGACGGCGACGCCCAGTCGCTGAACGCGCACGGCACCAACTTCAACCTGCGCAGCGGCGCGTTCGTGATCGGCGAACTCCAGTACGCGCTGAACGCGCCGCCCGCCGATCCGAAGGCGCCGCAACCGGCCGGCCTGCCCGGCACGTACAAGCTCGGCTTCTGGTATCAGTCGCAGCACGCGAACGATCCGCGCTTCGGCACCGACGGGCTGTCGCTCGCGAATCCCGACAGCAACGGGATCGCCGCCACGCATCGCGGCAACTACGGCTTCTATGCGGTCGCGGATCAGATGGTGTGGCGGCCGTCGGCCGGCAGCCCGCGTTCGGTTGGCGTGTTCGCGCGCGTGATGGGCTCGCCGGGCGATCGCAACGTCGTCGATTTCGCGGCGAATGCCGGCATCACGCTGAAGGCGCCGTTCGCCGGACGCGACAACGATACGGCCGGCATCGCGGTCGGCTACACGAAGATCGGCTCGCACGCGCGTGCGCTCGACGGCGACACGGGCGCCTACACGACGCCCGGCTATCCGGTGCGCCGCGCGGAAACGGTGATCGAGGCGACCTACCAGTACCAGGTCACGCCGTGGTGGCAGTTGCAGGCCGACCTGCAGCACTTCTTCCGGCCGGGCGGCGGCATCCCGAACCCGAATGCGGCCGGCGCGCGCATCGGCGACGAAACGGTGGTCGGCGTGCGCACGACGATCACGTTCTGACGCGCCGCGCATGCGACACGGGCCGGACGACCGCTTGCGCGGCACGCCGGCCCGTGTGCATTCCAGTGCCGGCGCGCGACGCACGCGCCCCGTCACTCGCCATACAGCCCGAGCAGTTTCAGCGTGACGCCGTTGGTCCAGCCGAAGCCGTCCTGGAGCGGATATTCGCCGCCCCCGCCGCCGCCCGCGCCGGCCCCCTCCACCACGTACTTCTCGACGAGCTTGCCTTCCGTCGCATACACATGCTTCACGTCGGTCAGGAAGCGCGTGCCGATGTCCTTCGCGAGCGCCGGGTCGCCGTAACGGCGCAGCCCTTCGATCGCGATCCACTGGAGCGGCGCCCAGCCGTTCGGCGCATCCCACTGCTGGCCCGTGTTCTCGGTCGTCGTCGCGAGGCCGCCCGGCTGCAGCAGCGTCTTGCGCACCTCGCGCGCGGTCGCCTTCGCGCGCTCGGGCCACGCGACACTCGTGAACAGCGGATACAGCGCGGCGGCCGTCACGCCGTCGCGCGGCTTGCGCAACTGCCAGTCGTAGTCGCCGTAATAGCCGTGACGATTCCACAGATAGTGATTGATCGCGGCCGCGCGGCGGCCCGCTCGCCCGGAAAAGTCCGCGACGCACGCGATGTCGTGCGTGACCGCGCAGCCCTTCACGATCGTCGTCTCGAGATGGAACATCAGGCTGTTCAGGTCGACCGGCACGATCGACGTCGTGCGGATCGTCGCGAGCGTCTTGCCGTCGCCGAACCAGCGCGAGCTGTAGTCCCAGCCGCTTTCGGCACCCGCGCGCAGGTCGCGATACACCTCGTTCGCGGGGCGATCCGGCACGGCCTTCGCGGTGGTCACGTCCTCGAGATACGACTCGTCGCGCGGCGTGTCGCTCGCGTCCCAGTAGCGGTTCAGCACCGCGCCGTCCGGCATCGCGACCACGTGGCGCGCGGCCTGCCCGCGCGGCGTCGTGGTTTCGCCCTGCATCCAGTACGCGTGCTCCTTGCGCAGCGCCGGCAGGTATTTCTGGTAGACCTTGTCGCCTTCGGCCTGCGCGGCGAGCGTGACCATGTACGCGAAGAACGGCGGCTGCGAGCGGCTCGCGTAGTACGTGCGGTTGCCGTTCGGGATGTGGCCGATCGTGTCGATCAGATGAGCGAAGTTGTCGAGCATGTCGTCGACGAGATCCTCGCGCCCCGACACCTGCAGCCCGAGCATCGTGAAATAGGTATCCCAGTAGTAGCCTTCGCGGAAGCGGCCGCCCGGCACCACGTACGGCTTCGGCATCGGGATCAGCGAGCTGTACGGCGGCACCGTCGTGCTGGTGCGCGTGAGCTGCGGCCACAGCCAGTCGATATGCTGGCGCAGCGTCTGGTTCGCGGGCGGCGTGACGCCGCCTGCCGGCGGCGGCGTGAAATGCTGGTCGACGAACGCCTTCAGCGAGAAGCCCGGCTGCGACTTCTGTTGCTGATACAACTGCACGATCGTCGCGGGATCGGTATCGGGCGTCGCATCGACGAAGGTCTTCTGGTCGGGATAGAGCTGCGCGGTCTGCACCGCGACGAACAGGTCGCCGTAGAGCTGGCTCGGCGGCGGCAGCAGCGCGCCGCCGGCGGCCGGATTCGCGAGCGCCGCCGAGGCTGGCACGGCCGCCTGCGCGGCCGCGTGGTTCGCGCTGTCGGCTTGCGCCGCGCACCCGGCGACCGCCAGGTACGCGACGGCCAGGACGGCGGCCCAGCGCATGCGCGGCGCGGGAGCGAATGAGTGCGAGTGCGAGTGCGAGTGCGAGTGCGAAGCAGGATGCGATGCGATCGATGCGGCACGACGTGACGTCATGACGTGTCCCCTCCTTTTTTCGATGGTGAGTGGATCGGCAGGGGTCTCGTTCGCGCGGGCGCTCGTCTCGATGGCCGTCGATCGATGCGCGTCGTTGTATGTCGCAGATGAGTTTCGACTGTCGCACGAAACGCGCATCGCACGCAAGTTTCGCGGCCGGGCCCGCACACGCGCGTCATATGTGACGTCATGAGCCGCAGTCGTCTCTTTTGCCGAACACGGTAACAGGAACGACTGTTGCAACATGCGAAACAGGCGTTGCGTCACGTGACGCAACGACCACATTGTGGGCATAATGGCGTCTTTACCGCGCGCCCTGCTCATGTCGCCCGTCTTTCTAGCACCGCTCATCGTTGCCTGTGCGTTGTTCATGGAAAGCGTCGACGCGAACATCATCGTCACCGCACTGCCCGCGATGGCGAGAGACTTCGGGCACAATCCCGTCACACTGAACATTGCGATCACGGCCTACGTGGTCGGCCTCGGCGTCTTCATCCCGATCTGCGGATGGCTCGCCGACCGCTTCAGCGCGCGCTCCGTATTCCGCACCGCGATCGGCATCTTCGTCGTCGGCTCGCTGATGTGCGCGGCCTCCAATTCCCTCGGCGTGCTCACGTTCGCGCGCTTCGTGCAGGGCGTCGGCGGCGCGATGATGGTGCCGGTCGGCCGGATCATCATCTTCCGCGCGGTGCCGCGCTCCGATCTCGTGCGCGCGATGAACTACCTCGCGATTCCCGCGCTGTTCGGGCCGACGCTCGGGCCGCTCGTCGGCGGCTTCATCACGACCTACCTGCACTGGCGGATGATCTTCTTCATCAACGTGCCGATCGGCATCTACGGGATCTACGTCGCGAGCAAGCACATCGCGAACACGCACGAACCCGACCCGGGCCCGCTCGACTGGTTCGGCTTCCTGCTGTCGGCGAGCGGCGCCGCGCTGCTGCTGATGGGCCTCACGCTGATCGACGGCTCGCTCACGTCGCGCGGCAACGCGATCATGATGTGCGCGGCCGGCGCGGTGATGCTTGCGCTCTACGTGCCATACGCGCGCCGCAAGGAGCGGCCGGTGCTCGACCTCAGTTTCCTGAAGATTCCGACCTACCACGCGAGCGTGGTCGGCGGGTCGCTGTTCCGCATCGGCCTCGGCGCGGTGCCGTTCCTGCTGCCGCTCGCGCTGCAGGAAGGCCTCGGCATGAGCGCGTTCCACTCGGGGCTGATCACCTGCGCATCGGCGCTCGGCGGCGCGGTGAGCCGCTCGACGGCCACCCATACGCTGCGCCGCTTCGGCTTTCGCACGGTGCTGATCTACAACGCCGCGTTCGCGGGGCTCGCGATCGCCGCATACGGCGTGTTCCATCCGGGCATGGCCACCTGGGCGATCTGGATGATCGTGCTGGTCGGCGGCATCTTCCCCGCGCTGCAGTTCACGAGCCTGAATTCGATGATCTACGCGGATATCTCGCAGGCCGACGCGGGCCGCGCGACGAGCCTCGGCAGCGTCGTGCAGCAGATGTCGCTCGGGCTCGGCGTGACGGTCGCCGGCCTCGTGCTGCACGTGTCGCACTGGCTGCAGGGCCATCAGACGATGGTGTGGTCGGATTTCTGGCCCGCGTTCGTCGTGGTCGGGCTGTGTTCGTTCGCGTCGATTCCGATCACGCGGCGGCTGCCGCCCGGCGCCGGCGACGAAGTCGCGCGCGGCAAGCGGCAATGAACGGGCAAGGCGGGCGGGAACGGGCAGGCGGTTGAAAAAACCGGAAAACCAAAAAAATCAGCGGACATCCACACGGGGCCGGTGCACAGCCGCATGGATGTCCGCTCAGGGCTCCGGGTCTCTCGTTGGGGGTTGAGAATCCCGGATCTGCTTCCTGCGTGCCATGGACATATGTGCGTCGGAAGCGGAATCGTTGCGCGCACCATTCGTCGCGCCATGTCCGCACTATAGGGAAAGTCGCGCCGCGCATCTGTCAAGCATTGTCAGACGCGTGTGAGCGCGCGCCGCACACGTGCTGCGCATTCGCGCTAAAGTGGCGCCTGACCGTCGCCCTCAGCCGCCGCTCCGATGCTTACGCTCTCGCCTGCCGCCGCCCGCGCGCTGCATCTCGCCGCGCAGGGCCTGCTGACCCCGCCCCGCCGCAAGGCCACCAAGGCCGACGTGCTCGACACGATCCGCCGGATGGCGCAGTTGCAGATCGATACCATTCACGTCGTCGCGCGCAGCCCGTATCTCGTGCTGTTCAGCCGTCTCGGCGACTTTGCCCCGCAATGGCTCGACGAACATCTCGCCGAGGCGCGCCTGTTCGAATATTGGTCGCACGAAGCGTGCTTCCTGCCGATCGAGCAGTTCGGGCTGATGCGCTACAAGATGCTCGATCCGTCGGGAATGGGCTGGAAATACGCGGCCGAATGGCACCAACAGAACCGCCCCGACATCGAACGGCTGCTCGCGCGGATTCGCGACGCAGGCCCGGTGCGGTCGGCGGATTTCATCCGCGAAGACGGCATGAAGGGCAACGGTTGGTGGGATCGCAAGCCGGAGAAGAAACATCTGGAAGTGCTGTTCACGACCGGCGACCTGATGGTGTCCGAACGCCGCAATTTCCAGCGCATCTACGACGTGCGCGAGCGCGTGCTGCCCGGCTGGGACGATGCGCGCGACCTGCCGCCGCGCGACGCGGTGCTGCCCGCGCTGCTCGACTACACGTGCCGCGCGCTCGGCGTCGTGCGCGCGGACTGGGTGGCCGATTACTACCGGCTGCCGCGCCGTTCGTACCGTGCGGAGCTCGAGCGCCTCGCTGGCGCGGGCGAACTGCTTCCGGTGGAGATCGCCGGATGGAAGGAGCCGGCCTACGTGCATCGCTCGCTCGAAGCGCTGCTGCCGGCCGCCGCAGCCGACACGCTGCGCTCGACGGTGACGACGCTGCTGTCGCCGTTCGATCCGGTGGTGTGGGACCGCCGGCGTGCGTCGACGCTGTTCGGGTTCGACTACACGATCGAGTGCTATACGCCGGCGCACAAGCGGCGTTATGGCTATTTCTGCCTGCCCGTGCTGCATCGCGGCCGGCTGATCGGGCGCATCGACGCGAAAGCGCATCGCGTGCTCGGCACGTTCGAGTTGAAAGCAGTGCACGTCGAGCCGGGCGTGCGATTCGGCACGGGAATCGCGGCCGACGTCGCGAAGGCGGTGAAGCGGCTGGCGGCGTGGCATGGCACGCCGGACGTGACGGTCGCGCACGCGCCGCCCGAATTGACGAAGGCGCTGGCCGGCGCTTGAGGCCGGCGGATTCACGCGAGCGCCGAGCGCCGCGCGGCGGCGCTGCGCGTGGCGCGTGCCGCTTGCGCGTGTACGGCGACGCACGCGTTGCCAGCCGCCGGCTACCGCTCAGTCGCGCAGCTTGCGAAAACGCGGGGTGCCGTCCGGCAGGTTCTCGTTGAACATCGCTTCCGGGCGCACCCACAGGCCGCGCGCATGCGGCCACAGATGCTCGTACACGACCACCGATTCCTCGGTTTCGGAATGACGGGCAACGCCGATGTAGCGATACAGCCCGCCCTTGTAGTGACGATGCGTGGCGAGCTGTTCGGCTTCCTGTTCGGTCATGATCTGCTTTCCTTCGGCAAAAACGAAAGCGCGTATTGTATGCGCTCGCCGTGCGTCAGCGCTTCGCGTAGATGTCGGGGCGGCGGATCTCCATCAGCCGCTCGGGATTCGCGGGCGGCCCGAATCCGACCGGCCGGTACAGCTCGTGCGCATCGGTCGTCGCGAGCATGATGCGGCGCAGGCTTTGCACCATCGGCTGCGCGAACACGTGATCGATCAGCGCACGGCCGTAGCCGTTGCCGCGCTCGGCGGGCATCACGAATACGTCGCAGAGGTACGCAAACGTCGCGTGATCGGTCACGAGGCGTGCAAACCCGACGAGCCGGTCGCCGACATACGCGCCGAAGCACAGCGAGCCGTCGATCGCACGCTCGACGACGTCGCGGGGAATACCCTGCGACCAGTACGCATCGCGATGCAGGAAATCGAAGATCGCGTCGATGTCGAGTTCGCGCTTGTCGGTGGAAAATCTCAGCGTGGCGGATGGGGTTGCGGGCACGGCGGCTCTCCGGTTGGGTCGGGGCGGAGCAGCAACGATAGCGCGGCGCGGGGTGGACGACAAGCGAGGCTGAGTTCGACATGGACAACATTCTGTACAATAAACTCACCCGTGTTATACTTGTACGGTTTAAAGTACAAGTGGAGCAAATCATGCGCACGATTCACTTTTCGGATGCCCGCGGCAATCTGAAGACGGTCATCGATCAGGTCGTCGACGACGCGGACGTGACGCTCATCACACGTCGCGACGCGCCGAACGCGGTCATCATGTCGCAGGAATACTACGACAGCCTGATGGAGACGGTTCACCTGCTCCGCTCGCCGGCCAACGTCGCCCATCTCGAACGTTCGATTGCGCAATTGCGCAAGGGCAAGACGAAAGCGCACAAGCTGGCGGAGGACGATGAATGAGCGTACGCCGCGTGCTCTTTACTTCCGACGCGTGGGACGACTACGTTTATTGGCAAGGGCAAGACCGCAAGACGCTCAGGCGCATCAACCAGCTCATTCGCGAAGCCCAACGGACGCCGTTCGAAGGCATCGGCAAACCCGAACCGCTGAAGGCCAATCTGTCCGGTTTCTGGTCACGCCGCATCGACGATACGAACCGTCTCGTCTACGAAGCGGATGATCTTCAGATCAGCATCGTGTCCTGCCGCTATCACTACGCGTAGCGTCAATCCCGCCACGTTCCTGCGCCAATCCCCCGCATCATGCACAACCCACCGTTCAGCCAACGCGGCTCGATTCAGTGATATCGTCGGCGGCTCGATGAACCTGCCGCATCACTTCATGCCCTATCGACTCGTCGCGTTCGACTTCGACGGCACCCTCGCCGATTCGCTCGACTGCTTTCTCGCGGCGCTCACCGAGGCGTCGCGCATGCACGGCTTTCGCGACGCGACGCCCGAGTTGCGCCCCGCGCTGCGCGGCATGTCGGCGCGCGAGATCATCCGCGCGCTCGAGGTGCCGATGTGGAAAGTGCCGAGCGTGACGATCGACATGCGCCGGCTGATGCGGCCGCGCATCGCGCACGTGAAGCTGTTCCCCGGCGTCGACGCGACGTTCGACGCACTCGCCGCGCGCGGCATCCGCATCGCGATCGCCACGTCGAACACCGAGGACATCGTGCGCGACCGGCTCGGCCCGCACGCAAGCCGATGCGTCGATACGTTCGCATGCGGCATTCCGCTGTTCGGCAAGGCGCGCCGGCTGCGTGCGCTCGTGCGCGAAGCAGGCATGCAGCCCGACGACGCGCTGTATGTCGGCGATGAAATCCGCGATGCCGAAGCGGCGCGCCGGGCGCGCATTGCCTTCCAGGGCGTCGCATGGGGTTACACGGCCCCCGACGCGTTGCAGGCGCATTGCGCGACGCCATTGCTGCCGCGTCTCGACGCACTGCTCGATCGCGTTTGACGGTGTCATGCGCATCGCGCGCTTCGATTCGACGCGTCGCGTCGCGACGCGCACGACGATGAAACGCCGATGACACGTGCGCACATCGCATCCATTGCATGCGCGTCGCGCACGCAAAAATTGCCGCCACGATGCACACGACAGGTACGCACTACCTGTCCACGCGCGCACCCCTCGATTCGTCTTACCAACCGTTACACAAACCACAGCGCGGTTGCACCTGCTACCGGAGCGCTCTCCTAGAATCAGTCGGGCCGGGAATCACTTCGAACGCCGCCGCGGCAGAGCGGCGATCGAGTCCGGCCCGGGCGCGCCCGGTCTCTCGCACAGCCGCGGATCACGCGATCCGCCCATTACTCAGAGCCCCGATCGACAGGAGATCCCATGAACCGCTTTCCCCAAGTCTCGCGCCTTGCATTGTCTGCCGCTGGCCTGCTTCTCGTCGCCGTGACGGCGACCGCGCAAACCGCGCAACCGGCGCCGGCCGCACCGACCGCCGCCACGCAAACGCGCATCCACCAAGCCGACCAGACCTTCATCACGGACGGCACGAAAACCGTGTCGACACAGCACGACGCCGCACGCATCGCCGATTCGCGCACGTCGGACAGCCAGGTGAAGGCGTTCGCGCAACGCGTGTCGACCGACGATGCGAAGATCATCCAGGCGATGCGCGCGGCCAGCCCGCGCGGCGTCGACGTGCCGGCCAACGATCCCGACACGACCGTGCTGGACAGCATCAAGACCCTGCGCGGCGCGGAATTCGACAAGGCGTACATCGAGCAGGTCGCGCTCGCCGGCCAGCAGAAGACGATCTCGGCATTCCAGGCCGAAATCGCATCGGGTCGCGACACGAAGCTGAAGGAAGTCGCACGCCAGTCGCTGCCGATCCTGCAGGCCCACTACGCGGAAGCGCAGAAGCTCGCGCAACGCCATCACCTCGCATCGGCGCAGTAACGCCAGTCACGCCCGTAACGCGATACCCGCCGCGCAACCTGCGCGGCACCCCGCTTCCCACTCGTCGCGTCGCCGCCCCCTCTGCGGTGGCGCGACGCCTGCGGCACCCGGCCCGCGTTACGTCGCGAGCTTCGCCCGCAACCGCTCGCCCACCTCAGGCCATTCGTCGTCGATGATGCTGAAGCGCACCGAATTGCGCTTGCGGCCGTCGGGCATGATCCGTTCGTGACGCACGATCCCTTCCTGCTTCGCGCCGAGCCGCAGAATCGCCGCGCGTGACTTCTCGTTCAGTTCGTCGGTCGTGAACTGCACGCGCACGCAGTGCAGCGTGTCGAACGCGTACGCGAGCAGCAGCCATTTCGCTTCGGTATTCGCGCGCGTGCGCTGCGCCGATTCGCTCAGCCACGTATGGCCGATCTCGAGCTTGCGATTGTTGCCATCGATCTTCCAGAAACGCGTGCTGCCGATTGCGCGGCCCGACGCACGCTCGACGATCACGAACGGCATCACCGTGCCGGCCGCGCGGCCTTGCAGCGCGGTGTCGATATAGGCATCGACCGTGTCTTCGCCCGGCACGACCGTGACCTTCAGATTCCATAGTTCGCCGTCCGCCGCGGCGTCGAGCAGCGCCTGACGGTCGATTGCCTCGAGCGGCCGTAATACGACGCGCTCGCCGATAAGCGTCGGTTGTTCGAGAGAAGACGAAGCGTCGGTCATGACGGGTTCCGGTGCCGTGAAGGTGACGAAGAGGATGACGCCGTGCGCGGCGAAACGCACATCGAAACGCCCATCATACGATCAGCGTCAGCCGGGCAGCGCGGCGAGCCGTCGGCGAATCGCCTTCGCTTCGTCGCGCAGCGCCTCGGCGAAGGCATCGACGAGCAGGCTCTTCGGCCGGTGCTCGGGCACGATCACGCTGACGCGATACGGAAACGAGCGCGTGAGCGGCCGCACATGCAGGTCGCGCCCGACGAAATCGAGCGCGGTCAGCGGATTGACGATCGCGGCGCCGAGCCCCTGCCGCACGAACGCGCACACCGACACGGCCGACGGCGTCTCGACCACCGAACGCGGCGCGACGCCGAGCTGCGCGAACGCCTCGTCGATCAGGATCCGGTACGGGTCATTCAGCGACAGGCTAACGAACGGACGATCGGCGAGATCCGCGAGATCGATCGCGCGCCGCGCGAGCAGCGGATGGCCGTCGGGCAGCACGCACACTTCGTCGACTTCGAGCAGCGGCGTGAGCACTGTGCCGGCCGGCGCGACGTCGTGTTCGGTCAGCCCGAGGTCGTAGCGCTGCGCAGTCAGCCATTCTTCGAGCACCGGCGATTCCTGCGTCGCGACCGACACGCTGACGCCCGCATGCGCGTCATGAAAGCGCCGGCAGGCGCCGGGCAAGATCGCATGCGAAAACGCCGGCAACGCGATCACCGACAGTTGCCCGTCGCGAAATTCGCGCAGCCGCGCGGCCGTGGCCGCGACGCGCTCGAGCCCCACATACGCGAGCCGCACGTCGTCGAACAGCGTGAGCGCGGCCATCGTCGGCCGCAGCCGGCCATGCGAGCGCTCGAACAGCGCGAAGCCGATCACCTGCTCCATCCGCGCGAGCTCGCGGCTGATCGTGGGCTGCGACGTATAGAGCATCTCGGCCGCACGCGTCGTGCTGCCGGTGACCATCAGCGCGCGGAAGACCTCGATGTGCCGGTGTGTAAGCATGGCCGCTTATATCAGAAATGAATCGAACATCGACAATCAGGCATTTTACTGTATAGACGAACAGGCGCATCATTCAGGCTGTCCGTTCATTCGCTCCGCTTCCTCCGCCATGTCCCTCGATTCCCGCCAGCTCGCGACGCTCGCGCAGCAATACGGCACCCCGCTGTGGGTGTACGACGCCGACGTCATCCGCGACCGCATCGCCCAACTGCGTCAGTTCGACGTGATCCGCTACGCGCAGAAGGCGAACTCGAACCTGCATATCCTCAAGCTGATGCGCGACGAACGCGTGTGCGTCGATGCCGTGTCGCTCGGCGAGATCGAGCGCAGCCTCGCTGCGGGGTTCAGTCCGGCAGGCGGTCCTGCGGCGGGCGATCCGGAAGGCGTCGTGTTCACGGCCGACCTGATCGACCGCCCGACGCTCGCCGCCGTGCTGAAGCACGGCGTGACCGTGAACGCCGGCTCGCTCGACATGCTGGCACGCGTGGGCGAGCATGCGCCCGGCCATCGCGTGTGGCTGCGCGTGAATCCCGGCTTCGGCCACGGCCACAGCAACAAGACCAATACCGGCGGCCCGCAGAGCAAGCACGGGATCTGGATCGACGACGTGCCGCGCGCGATCGAGATCGTGCGTCAGTACGGGCTGAAGCTGGTCGGCATCCACATGCATATCGGCTCGGGCGTCGACTATGGCCACCTGTCGCAGGTGTGCGACGCGATGGTCGACCTCGTCACGTCGCTCGGCCACGACATCGAAGCGATCTCCGCCGGCGGCGGGCTGTCGATTCCGTATCGCGACGGCGAGCCGCGCGTGGACGTCGGCCACTACTTCAGCCAGTGGGATGCCGCGCGCAAGCGGATCGAACGGCATCTCGGCCATGCGGTGCGCATCGAGATCGAGCCGGGCCGCTTCCTTGTCGCGGAGGCCGGCACGCTCGTCACCGAAGTGCAGGCCGTGAACCGCCGGCCGAAGCACGACTTCGTGCTGATCGATGCGGGCTTCAACGATCTGATGCGTCCGTCGATGTACGGCAGCTACCACGCGGTGTCCGTGCATGCGCCCGACGGCGCGCTGCCGGCCGGCCGGCCGCTCGTCGACATCGCGATCGCGGGGCCGCTGTGCGAATCCGGCGACGTGTTCACACAGGACGCGGGCGGCGTGGTCACGCACCGCAAGCTCGCGCAACCGCAGATCGGCGACCTGCTGTTCCTGCACGATGCGGGCGCGTACGGCGCATCGATGTCCTCGAACTACAACAGCCGGCCGCTCGCGCCGGAAGTGCTGGTCGATCGCGGCACGCCGCGGCTGATCCGCCGCCGGCAGACGATCGGCGAACTGCTCGCGCTCGAAACGTTCGAGTAACACGCGCGTTCGCGCCGCGTTCGACTGACCGGACGCCAACGGCCAGGCTTGCCGCTATCGGCATGCCTGGCCGTTTTGCTTTTCGGCGGTGATGCTCAGCGCAACCGCTCGAGCACACCGTAGCACCAGATGCTGCGCATCCCGTGCAACCGCAGCAGATCGCCTGCAGCGTGTTCCATGCATGGAGAAAAACATTCCACGCCGCGTGGGAAGTCCGTGCATTTTTGGAAGCACTTTCCTTTTTGACAAAACTAAGATTGCCCTCAGTCGTTCAGCATTTGCGTCACCGGATACGCATCGACGATGCAGCCGGTCTACCCCACTCGCAAGCCGCACGGGCACTCATGAACACGATGCTTGAACTCTTCGCCGCGCACCGTTACGCCACCATGCGCGAACGCATGCCGTAACGCATCGCGGCAAACGGCTCGCGCCCTGTCGCGCCCTCTCGCGCCGTCTGTCGCCGCACCTTTCCCGCGCCGCATTCCACCGCGGCCTGCTTCCCACCCACGGCGACGCCGCCCGTCGCCGCGGAGACGTACGCCCAAAAATTTCGACAACGACGTTTCGACAACACCCGGAGACAACCATGAAGCCCTTCACCCCGACGCTCAAGCAAGGCCTCGCCGCCGCCCTCCTCTGCGTGGCGGCCACGGCGTCGCACGCGGCGGACCTGCTCGACACCGTCAAGCAGGCCGGCGTGCTGAAGATCGCACTCGAAGGCACCTACCCGCCGTTCGACTACCGCAATGCCGCAGGACAACTCGAAGGATTCGACGTCGACGTCGCGAAGGCGGTCGCCGCGCGGCTCGGCGTGAAGCCGGCGTTCGTCACGACCGAATGGAGCGGGATTCTCGCCGGGCTGCAGGCCGGCAAGTTCGACGTGATCGTCAACCAGGTCGCGATTACGCCGTCGCGCCAGCAGGCGCTCGACTTCAGCATGCCGTACGTGTATTCGTCCGCGCAGCTGCTGCAACGCCAGAACGACACGCGGGCGTTCAAGTCGCTCGACGAGCTGAAGGGCAAGAAGGTCGGCGTGACGATGGGCAGCAACTACGTCGATCTCGTGAAGACGGTGCCCGCGATCGATCTGCAGGTCTATCCAGGCACGCCGGAAAACCTGCGCGACCTCGCGGCCGGGCGTATCGACGCGGCGGTCAATGACCGCCTGATGCTGAGCTACCTGATCAAGAACTCGCACCTGCCGCTGCGGCCCGGCTCCGTGCTCGCCGGCGGCGAGGACCGGATGGGCATCCCGTTCCGCAAGGGCAATCCGAAGTTCGCGAAGGCGATCGACGACGCGGTCGCATCGCTGCAGCAGGACGGCACGCTGAAGAAGATCTCGATGCAGTGGTTCGGCACGGACACGACGCGGCCGGTCGCGCAATAACGCAGCCGTCACGCGCCCGCGCGCCCGAACGCGCGGGCGCGCCGACACCTCGGCGGCACACGACACACAATCAGGAGACACGCGATGGAAGCACTCGATCTGGTCATTCATACCCTGCCCGTGATGGTGAAGGGCGCGCTGCTCACGCTGAAGTTCGCGGTGGCGTCGATGGCGCTCGGCCTCGTCGTCGGGCTCGTGGTCGCGATCATGCGCATCGGCAGCAACCGGCTCGCATCCGGTCTCGCGCAGGGCTACGTCAGCCTGATGCGCGGCACGCCGCTGCTCGTGCAGATGTTCGTCGTCTACTACGGGCTGCCCGATCTCGGCATCACGCTCGATCCGACGACGGCCGGCATCTTCACGCTGACGCTCAACGCCGGCGCGTACCTGTCGGAAAGCATGCGCGGCGCGATCCTCGGCATCGGCCGCGGGCAATGGGCGGCCGCGCACAGCCTCGGCCTCACGCACGTGCAGACGCTGCGCCACATCGTCTGCCCGCAAGCGCTGCGCCTCGCGGTGCCGAGCCTCGGCAATACGCTGATCAGCCTGATCAAGGACACGTCGCTCGTGTCGGTGATCACCGTCACCGAGCTGCTGCGCTCGACGCAGGAAGTCATCGCCGCGACGTTCCAGCCGCTGCCGCTGTACCTCGCGGCCGCCGCGCTCTACTGGGTGCTGAGCACGCTGCTCACGCGGCTGCAGGGCCGCGTCGAAACGCGGCTGTCGCTGCCATCCACGCATTGAGCCTGCGCATGTCATTCAACCCGAACCTCAACCACGGACAACCCATGATCACGCTCGACAACGTTTCCAAGTGGTATGGCAAGCATCAGGTCCTGTCGGCATGCAGCGCGGCGGTATCGAAAGGCGAAGTGGTCGTCGTCTGCGGGCCGTCTGGCTCCGGCAAGTCGACGCTGATCAAGACGATCAACGGCCTCGAGCCGTTCCAGAAAGGCAGCATCGTCGTCGACGGCATGCGGCTCGGCGATCCCGCCGCGAAACTCGCGCAACTGCGCGCGCGGGTCGGCATGGTGTTCCAGCATTTCGAGCTGTTTCCGCACCTGTCGATCACCGACAACCTGACGCTCGCGCAGGTCAAGGTGCTCGGCCGCCGCAAGGACGAAGCGCTCGACAACGCGATGAAGCTGCTCGATCGTGTCGGCCTGAACGCGCATGCGAACAAGTATCCGGGGCAATTGTCCGGCGGGCAGCAGCAACGCGTCGCGATTGCACGCGCGCTGTCGATGAACCCGGTCGCGATGCTGTTCGACGAGCCGACTTCCGCGCTCGACCCCGAGATGATCAACGAAGTGCTCGACGTGATGGTCGAGCTCGCGCGCGACGGCATGACGATGGTGTGCGTCACGCACGAGATGGGCTTCGCGAGAAAGGTCGCGCATCGCGTGATCTTCATGGACCAGGGCGCGGTGGTCGAGGATGCGGCGAGCGATGCGTTCTTCGCCGCGCCGCGCTCCGAACGCGCACGCGACTTCCTCGACAAGATCCTGCACTGACCGCGCGACGGCCTCGCTCCGATTTGACCGACTTTCAAAGGACGACATCTTGAACCCACTGCACTCGACCGACACCCTGCTCGCTCACGAAGGCCGCTCGTACGGCCAGCCCGGCTCGCCGGTGAACCCGCCCGTGTACCGCCAGTCGACGCTGCTCTTTCACGGCACCGACGCGCTCGACGCAGTGCGCGGCACGCCGCTCGCGTACGGACGCCACGGCAGCCCGACCACGCGGGCGCTCGAAAAGGCGCTGGCACGGCTCGAAGGCGCACATGCCGCGCTGCTGACGCCGAGCGGGCTCAGCGCGATCACGACCGCGCTGCTCGCGGTGTTGAACCCCGGCGATCACCTGCTGATGGCCGATTCGGTGTACGACCCGACCCGCTCGTTCTGCGACGAGACGCTCGCCCGCCTCGGCATCGACACGACCTACTACGATCCGTCGATCGGCGCCGGCATCGCGTCGCTGATGCGACCGAACACGCGCGCGGTGTTTACCGAATCGCCGGGCTCGCTGACGTTCGAGGTGCAGGACATCCCCGCGATCTGCCGCGTCGCGCACCAGCACGGCGCGGTCGTGCTGCTCGACAACACGTGGGGCACGCCGCTGAATTTCCGCTCGTTCTCGCACGGCGTCGACGTGTCGATCCACGCGGCGACCAAATACATCGCCGGACACTCCGACGTGCTGATGGGTGTGATCCTGACGACCGAAGCGCTCGCGCAGCAGGTGACGCGCTGCTACCGGCAGCTCGGGATGACCGTCAGCGGCGACGATGCGTATCTCGCGCTGCGCGGCCTGCGCACGCTGTCGGTGCGCCTCGAGCGCCACCAGCGCAATGCGCAGGTGCTGACCGACTGGCTCGCGCGGCAGCCGGAAGTCGCGCGGATCCTGTATCCGGCGCGGCCGGGCGACGCCGGCCATGCGCTGTGGCAGCGCGATTTTACCGGTGCGTGCGGATTGTTCGGCCTGGTGCTGCATCCGCAGCCCGACGAGGCGGTGCGCGCGCTGCTCGACGGCATGACGTGCTTCGGCATGGGCTACAGCTGGGGCGGCTTCGAAAGCCTGATCATCCCGTCGAATCCGTCGCGCCAGCGCACCGCGACGCAATGGAGCGCGGCCGGCCCGCTACTGCGCATTCACGCGGGGCTCGAGCATCCGGACGACATGATCGCCGACCTCGACGCCGGCTTCGCGAGAATGCGCGCCGCCGCGGCCGCGGCTGCGGCCGCGCTCGCGGCAGCCTGAACTCCGACAACGCCACCCGCGTCACCGCGCACCACCCTTTTACTTCAACGTTCGACCACCACCGATAGCGAGGCCATCATGAAAGACACGCTGTTCATTCTCCGTCCGGGATTCTTCAAGGACTCCGAAGGTCCGTTCTACTGCGGCGACTCGGTCGCCGTCGAAGGGCTGCTGAGCTTCTATCCGCAGCTGCGCGAGGCCGTCGCGGTCGAGTACATCGACGCGCCGCGGCCGCGCCAGCCGATCGTCGCGCTGATCGGCGAGGACAACCAGTCGGCGCCGGTGCTCGTGCTCGGCGACGGGCGCACGCCGAAGGATGACGCGCTCGGGATTCGCGAGCACGACGGCCGCCGCTTCATCGATTCGCCGGCCGACATCCGGCGCTATCTGTCATCGCAATACGGCGTCGCGCACGTCGCGTAAGCACGCCGGCGCCCGCTGTCGACGGGCGCCACCGAACGGGGCGCGCGGCCTGCGCGGCCCGTTCGCCGCTTGCGCTCCGAACGCCGCCACGCGCGTGCCATGTACTCGGCCACGCGGATTCACCGCTACCGATGATCGGCCCGGGCACCCCGGCCCCCGGCCGTGCGACCTTCAACGCAGCGCGACACCGGATGCTGGCACACACCGGGGCCTCGCCGCCGCCCGCGTCAGCCGGGCGAACTGCAGGCAGGCACGAACGCGAATGCCGCCGGTTCGGACGACACGTGGCGCGCGAGCCACAATGCGGCCTCGGTCCGGTTGCTCACGCCGATCTGGCGAAACAGCGCATACAGGTGGTTCTTGATCGTGCCTTCCGCGACGTTCAGCACGCGGCAGATCTGCTTGTTCGACTTGCCTTCGGCCAGGAGGCGCAGCACGTCGCGCTGGCGCGGCGTGAGACGCTCGAACGCGCGATCGTCGCCGGCCGGCATGCCGCCCGGGCGCGCCTGCGTCGCGCCGCCGTCGTTCGGCGGCACGTAGATCGCACCGGCCGCCACCCGGCCGAGCGCATCCGCGAACTCGTCGGCGCTCGCGTGCCGGTCGATGATGCCGGCTGCCCCCGCCAGCAGCGCATCGGCAATCGTGCGGCGGCACACGGCCGTCGCCACGCACAGCCACGGCGCGCCGGCGAACGTCTCGTGCAGCACGTTCGGCCAGCTCGGCCGCGCGGCGTGCTCGTCGCATTCGATCGTGATTGCCTCCACCGTCTCGGGCAGCAACGCATCGCGCAGGCGCAAGACGTCCTCGGGACAGCGAGCCGACCACACATGCCAGTTGACATCGCGTTTACACAGTACGTCCGCCACACCCGCGACGAATAACGGCGGGCTATCGATCATTAGAACGTTCATTGCGCGGTTTCCTCGAAATCGGGCTGCTCGGTTTGTTTTTTTTACTTCCCTACCCGGCGTTTTTTTACCGCTGTTTCACGCACCGCGCACTAGGCCCGTCGCTCCGTGACGAATGGCCTAATTCGTCCGCGCCGGGCCCCGCCACGCGCGCCGACGCCCGTCGCGGGCCGGCCCGGGCCGCCGGCCATGACGGACGTCATATTGGGTAACCGTCTTTAATTTCCTAACGTGAATAACGACAGCGAATTTCCGTTGTCTTGGACACGAAGAGGAGTTTATTCATGGACGCGAATTTCATCGGCTCGGTCATTAACGCTTTACCCATGGACCAAATGATCGCCGGCCCGTTAAAGGCGATGATCAGCGCGCAGACGCAGGCCGCGAAGAGCTACGCGGATTTCCTGATGCAGGTCTGCATCCAGGGCGGCAAGGCCGTGGCCGTCCAGTTCGACTACGACGAGACGCTGGTGGACGAAAGCGGCGTGTCGAAAGGCGTCGTGCAGAAGACCATGCGCATCCCGCTGCTCGCGGCGATCGTCCACCCGATCATCGCGATCGAGGAAGGCACGATCGACTTCGAGATGGAAATCACGCAGTCGGAGAAGTCGTCGTCGTCGACCGAGGCCGGCGGCGAATTCCAGGCGAAGTTCGGCTGGGGGCCGATCAGCGTGAGCGTGTCGGGGCGCGTGTCGCACAAGGCGGAGCAGACGCGCAGCACCGACACGCGCGCGAAATACTCGATCCATACGCAGGTGAAGCGCCAGTCGCCGCCCGAAGCGCTGATGCGCGTGATCGACTTCCTCACCGAAGCCGCGACCAAGCCGGTGGTCACCGAAGGCAACGCGAAGGACGTGAAGCCGCTGCCGGCTACGCCGACCGACGGCAAGCTGGTGGGCGACGCGTCCGGGTCCGGCGGCAGCGCGGCCGCGCCGGCCGCCGCCGGTGCGGATGCCCGGCAGCCGGCGCACGCGTAAGCGCGCGGACCGGCCATGTTCAGGCTCTTCAGACGGTCGCGCCGCGCGGACGGCGGCAGGCACGACGACGGGAATCCGGGTCCGGGCGACGGCCACGCCCGGCAGGAACCCGACGGGCCGGTCCCGACGCCGGCCGCGTCGGCAGCGGGCAATGCCGGCGCGGGCGCGGGTGCCGCCGCACCGGCGGCGATAGCCGCCGATCCGGCGCGCGACGTGCCGCCCGATGGCGCCGGCTGGCCGGCCGGCGCCGCACCGGGCACGCATGACGCACCGGCCACCGCGCCCGGCGCCTCCGACGGCGGTCTGCCGCCTGCTCCGCCTGCTCCGCCCGCCCCGCCCGCCCCGCCCGCCCCGCCAGCCCCGCCCGCGCCACCCGCCCCTCCGCCCGGCATGCCGGCCGACGACGCGCGCCCGCCGCCGCGCGGCATCGCGCTCGACGAGATCGCGCGCGGGATGCAGCACGCCGCCGCCGCCGCGAACCAGTTGCTCGCGCACCAGTACACGGCCGTGCTCGACCAGTTCTTCGACCTGCGCGACGACGGCCTGCTCGCGCCGCGCGAAGTCACGGTCGCGCTCGACGCGGAGCACACGATGCCGGTGCCGCTCGTCGCGCTCGCCACGCCGCGCGGGCTCGCGCTCGACCGGATGATCGTGCACCTGACCGTGCGCGGCGACTTCACCGAGGCGCTGCCGGCCGGCGGCGTCGCGGGCGACGACGACCAGCGCGGCCGCTTCTACGTGACGTTCGCGCCGCGTTCGGGGAAAAAGGACGCGCAGTGCAACGCGCGGCAGCGCGACACCGAGCATATCGACATCGAAATGCAGTTCGCGGCGCTGCCGCCGCCCGAAGCGATCATGCGCGTGATCGACGAATACACGCATCGCCTGGTGCCGCGCGCACGGCCGGGCAGCAAGGAGAACGACGATGGCGAACCAGCCTGAACGCACCGGTGCGCAGGGCATCGCGCTGATCAAGCAGTTCGAGGGGCTGCGCCTCGCGCGCTACCTCGACGCGGTCGGCAAGCCGACTATCGGCTACGGGCACCTGATCCTGCCGAACGAGCGCTTCACGCGCCCGCTCACGCCCGCCGAAGCGGAAGCGCTGCTGCGCCGCGACCTGCGCGGCGCCGAGCTGAACCTGCGCAAGCTGCTGCACGTGCCGGTCACGCAGCAGCAGTTCGACGCGCTGATGTCGTTCGTCTTCAATCTCGGCGCGGGGCGCCTGCGCTCGTCGACGCTGCTGCGCTATCTGAACGCCGGCGCGCGCGCGCGTGCGGCCGACCAGTTCCTCGTCTGGAACAAGGCCGGCGGCAAGCCGCTCGCGGGGCTCACGAAACGCCGCCAGGCCGAACGCGCGCTGTTTCTGTCATGAGCGCCGTGACGCCGCACCGGCCGGACGTCACGGGTCGCCGCGCATGTCGTTCGCGCCATTTCGCAAGTCGTCGCGTGCCCGTAAGCTGAAACCGTCGCTAAAGTTCGGTCTTGCCGCACCCGATCCGTTACAACGATTCGTCATCCGCCATTCGCCACGACAACAGGAGCCTCGCATGAACATCACTCGCTCGCCCGGCCGCCGCACGATGCCGCCCCGCTTCGCCGTTTCGCATGCGCTGCGCCGCACGCTGCGCGCCGCCTGCGTCGCCGTCGCCGCCGTGGTATCGATCGCGCCGTACGGCGACGCCGCTGCCGCCGATCAGTTGCCCGCCTATGCTGCCGACCTGCAGCGCACGTCGGTGTCGGGGCTGTCGTCCGGCGGCTTCATGGCCGCGCAGTTCGACGTCGCGTTCTCGAGCCGGCTGATCGGCGCGGGCATCGTCGCGGGAGGGCCGTTCTATTGCGCGGGCGTGAACCCGCTGATCCCGCCGGCGGTGGCCGCGGCCACGCTGTGCATGCAGCCGATCGGCCCCGCGCCGTCCGCGGCCGACGCGTGGCGCGCCGCGCGCACCTTCGCGCAGCGTGGCGAGATCGACGATCCGGCCGCGCTGCGCGGCCAGCGCATCTACGTGTTCAGCGGCGCGAAGGATACGGTGGTGTCGACGCGCGTCGTCGACCAGACCGCGCGCTTCTACACGCTCGCGCAGGTGCCGGCCGCGAACCTCCAGTACCGCGCATCGCCGGATGCCGGGCATGCGTTCATCACGAACCGCCCCGAGGACAACGCGTGCGGCGCGAACGCGAGCCCGTATATCGACAACTGCGGGTTCGAACAGGCGCACGACATCGTGCGCTGGATCTACGGCACGCCCGACAAGCCGCTCAATCCGCCGGCCGCGCAGGCAGGCGGCAAGCTGCTGGCGTTCGACCAGCGCGCGTTCGATCCGCGGCGCGCCGCGTCGCTCGGCGATACCGGCTATGCCTACGTGCCGGCCGATTGCGAGCGCGTGACGTGTGCGGTGCACGTGGTGTTCCACGGCTGCGTGCAGAACGTCGCGACTGTCGGCGAGAGGATGATTCGCGGCGTCGGCTACAACGAGATCGCCGATACGAACCGGCTGATCGTGCTCTATCCGCAGGTCGAGAAATCGGCCGTCAATCCGGCCGGCTGCTGGGATTTCTGGGGCTATACGAGCGCCAATCCGCTCAACCCCGACTTCTACCGCCGCGACGCGCCGCAGATGGCCGCCGTGATGCGGATGGTGCAGCGCCTCGGCGCCGCACGTCAGTAATCCGCGTATCGGCCGCCATCACGCCGTCATTGCACCTTCATCGCGCCTTCATCACGAGGAATCGCCATGCTCTCCACGTTCATCGCCCAATGGGAACGCGCGCACGCCGACGCGCTCCAGCTATTCGGCAAGCTCGCCGCGCAGACGACCGGCACCCACGGCACGCCCGGCGGCCCCGCGTGGCGCGCGTTCGCGCACACCGCGTTGCTCGCCGGCCACCGCTACACGGATGCCTGCCAGGCCGCGACCGACGCGTTGTGGCGCGGCCAGCTCGAACGGTTCGGGCTCGGCAGTTCGGCCGCCGCGGTCAAGGAGCTGGCGGCCCTGAACGCGGATCTCGCCACGCGCTTCACGCAGAGCCACCTGCAGCATGCGGGCGCGATGGCGGATGCGGCCGCGCAATATCTCGACGATCTCGGCCGCACGCGCGGGCCGGCCGATGCCGCGATGGCGCTCGGCCGCTTCGCCGGCGACCTGCAGGCCCAGGCGCGTGCGCATGCGCTGCACGTCGCGTCGCTCGCGAACGGCGTCCCGCCCGCGCTTGCGCAGTGGGCCGACCGCACGCTGCGCGACGAACGCGGCGCGCCCGATGAGGAGCAAGCGCCATGAACATCAAGCTGCGCTTCATCAATCGCTCGAACGACCGCGGCAACAGCGAAGTCGTGCTGTTCCAGCGCGACGTGATTCCGGATCTCGACGCATTCGCGATCGCGTGGAAGGTGATTCGCTACTGCGGACGCGACTGCTTTCATCCGTTCGACTACTCGACCGACATCGACGTCGCGCTCGGCGACGAGCACGGCAACTTCTCGCCGCGCGTCACCGCGCCCGCCGGCGTGCGCTTCGTCGTGGACACGCAGCCGACCGGACGCGGCCAGCTCGTGCCCGACCCGGCCGACGCACCGGGCGGCGACATCGAGGTCGTCAACCGGATGCAGCGCGGTGCGGTGAACGTCAACGCGTTCAGCGCGGGCCGGCTGATCGCGGTGAAGGAAGCGGTCGCGCCCGGGCAGAAGGCCGTGTTCCGCTTCACGCCGACGCTGTGGATCGGCGTGGCGTCGCAGGTGCAGGAAAGCCGCGCGCTGCATGCGGCGGTGATGTCGAGCGCGAACACGCCGCTGCCGCTGGCGGGCGTGGCCGCGGCGGACATCGTGATGACGGGCGGCGGCACCGGCGCCGACGCGCAGCCGTTCGCGTTCGCGCTCGAGCACATCGTGCGCGCGTAGCGCCGCCCGACACGGTTTGGACCGGCTTGACGGCACGGCTTCACGGCCGGGCCGGCGGGAAAGGTGTGCGGCAGACCGACTGCCGTTTTTTTCAAACTCAAGGAGCAACGACGTGGATATCCAACTGAACCTGATCAACCGCTCGAACGACGCGAACAACTCGAGCGTCGTGATCTTCCAGAAGAACGTGGCGACCGACTTCGACGAACTCGCGATCGCGTGGAAGGTGATCCGCAATTGCGGCCAGGGCGACAACCATCCGTTCAAGTTCCCGATGACGATGAGCGTGAGCGCGAGCGACAGCTGGGGCAACTACATGCCGCAGCAGACCGCGACCAACGGCCAGGTGTTCCAGGTCGTGCGCTCCAGCTCGGGCGACGTGCTGCAGCTCGGCGGCGATCCGGGCGCGAGCGCCGAGGTGCAGGTGCGCAACGACCTGCCGGCCGGCGCGATCAACGCGACGATCTACAAGGACGGCAGCGCGCTCGCGCGCAAGACGTCCGTCGCGCCGGGCCAGAAGGCCGTGTTCCAGTTCAAGCCGACGATCTGGATCGGCGTCGCGTCGCAGATCGAACAGGGCGCGCTGATGAATTCCGCCGTGATTTCCGACATCAACACGGAACTGTCGCTGCTCGGCATCGCCAGCGCCGACATCGTGATGACCGGCGGCGGCCCGGGCCCGCGCTCGCTGCCGTTCACGTTCCGGCTGGAAAACGTGGTGATGGCGTAACGGTCCGTTCGCCGGCAATGCACGGCCGGCGCCCTATCAATCAGTTATCCGAATCTAATCAAGGTGACTCATGGACATCAATCTCAACTTCGTCAACCTGTCGAACGACGTCAACAACAGCCAGATCGTGATCTTCCAGAAGAACGTGTCGACGGACTTCGACGAGCTCGCGATCGCGTGGAAGGTCATCACCAACTGCGGACGCGGCGACAACCATCCGTTCGTGTTCCCGATGCTGACGAGCGTCTGCGCGAGCGATGCCGACGGGAACTACATGCCGCAAAAGCGCGCGGACAACGGACAGCTCTTCAACGTGTCGCGCTCGACGTCGGGCAACGTGCTCGCACTGGCCGGCCCGGCGCCGACGTCGCGCGAGATCCAGCTGCGCAACGACCTGAGCCAGGGGGCGATCACCGCGTCGGTCTTCAAGGACAACCGGCTGCTCGCGCACAAGACCGGCATCGCGCCGGGCCAGAAGGCCGTGTTCGAGTTCAAGCCGACGCTGTGGATCGGCACCGCGTCGCAGATCGAACAGGGCGCGGTGATGAATTCGGCCGTGCTGTCCGACATCAACACCGAACTGTCGCTGCTCGGGATCAAGCGCGCCGACATCGTGATGACGGGCGGCGGCGGCGGCACCACCGCGACCGCGTACCAGTTCCGGCTCGCGAACGTCGTGATGGGGTAAGCCGCGCACGCGCGACGGCGAACGGGCGACACCCGTCACGTCGTCGCGCGCGGGCGCGTCAGCCCGCGCGCTGCACAGGCGCCATCTTCGAGAAATATTTCGCACCCGCCACGCAGGCGACGACCACGACCGTCACCACGAGCATCGACGGCGGCACCGTCTCGTGCAGCAGCCCGGCGGCGAGCAGGAAGCCGAAGAACGGCTGCAGCAGTTGCAACTGGCCGACGCCCGCGATCCCGCCGAGCGCCAGGCCGCGATACCAGAACACGAAGCCGATCAGCATGCTGAACAGCGACACGTACGCGAGCCCCCACAGCGCGGCGGCGTCGACGCCGTCGAACGTCGCGGGCCACGTGAACCCCGTGAGCGGCAGCATCACCGGCAGCGACAGCACGAGCGCCCACGAGATCACCTGCCAGCCGCCGAGCTGGCGCGACAGGCGCGCGCCTTCCGCATAGCCGAGCCCGCACGCGACGATCGCGGCCAGCATCAGCGCATCGCCCACCACCGACGCACTGCCGCCGTTGCGCAGCGCGAACGCGGCCACCGCGCCGCTGCCGACCAGCGAAAAGATCCAGAACGGCAGCCGCGGCCGTTCGCCGCCGCGCCAGACGCCGAACAATGCGGTCGCGAGCGGCAGCAGCCCGACGAACACGATCGCATGCGCGGACGTCACATGCTTGAGCGCGAGCGCGGTCAGCAACGGAAAACCGACCACGACGCCGAGCGCGACGATGACGAGCGACACGGTCTCGGCGCGCGTCGGCCGCTTCTGCTTCAGCGCGACGAGCAGGATCAGGCCGAGCACGCCGGCGATCGTCGCGCGCGCGAACGTGAGGAACAGCGGATCGAGCCCCTGCACCGCGACGCGCGTCGCCGGCAGCGAGCCACTGAAGATGATCACGCCCAGCAGGCCACTGAGCCATCCGTCTGTCGTCTTTTGCACGGGAAATCCTGGTCGAAATATGGGTGGATGACCGATGATCCGCCGTGCGCGAAAAGCGCGTAAGCTACAGCCCAATACAATTCTGACAAACTGTACTGGACAACCGGCCGTACAGTTCCTTCCCGCCATGAGCCGCTCCATGCCAAGCCCTGCTCCGCCCACGCCGTCGCGCACGCGCGTGGAAACCGTGATGGACACGCTGCGCGCCCGGATCGCAAGCCGCGCGCTGATGCCCGGCGCGCGCGTGCCGTCGATCCGGATGATGGCCGATGGGCTGCACGTGTCGAAATCGACCGTCGTCGATGCGTACGAGCGGCTCGCGAGCGAAGGCGTGCTCGTCGCGCGGCGCGGCTCCGGCTTCTACGTGTCGGGCCATGCGCCGCCGCTCGCGCTCGCCGAGCTCGGCCCGCGCCTCGATCGCGAACTCGATCCGCTGTGGCTGTCGCGCCAGGCGCTCGAGGCGGCGCCGAACTCCGTGAAGCCCGGCTGTGGCTGGCTGCCGTCGTCGTGGCTGCCGGACGAGAGCCTGCGCCGCGCGCTGCGCGCGGTATCGCGCGACGAACCCGACGCGCTGACCGACTACGCGACGCCCCTCGGGCTGCCCGCGTTGCGCCAGCAGCTCGCATGGCGGCTCGCGCAGCACGGCGTCCAGGCGGAGCCCGCGCAGATCATGCTGACCGACGGCGGCACGCACGCGCTCGATCTCGTGTGCCGGCTGCTGCTGGAGCCGGGCGACACCGTCGTGCTCGACGACCCGTGCTACTTCAACTTCCAGGCGCTGCTGCGCGCGCATCGCGCGCGGATCGTCAGCGTGCCGTACACGCCGAACGGCCCCGATCTCGCGCGCTTCGAACAGGTGCTCGCCGAGCACCGGCCGCGCCTGTACATCACCAACTCCGCGCTGCACAACCCGACCGGCGCGACGCTCGCGCCGCCGGTCGCGCACCGGCTGCTGACGCTGGCGGCCGAGCACGGCCTGCTGATCGTAGAGGACGACATCTTCGCGGATTTCGAAAGCACGCCCGCGCCGCGCCTCGCGGCGTTCGACGGGCTGTCGCGCGTCGTGTCGATCGGCAGCTTCTCGAAGACGCTGTCGGCCGCGATCCGCTGCGGCTATGTCGCCGCACGGCCGGAGTGGATCGACGCGCTCGTCGACCTGAAGCTCGCGACGTCGTTCGGCAACGCGCAGATTGGCGCGAACGTCGTGCACCGGCTGCTGGTCGACGGCACCTACCGCCGCCATCTCGACAGCCTGCGTGCGCAACTGGCCGATGCGATGGGCGAAACGATCCGGCGGCTCGCGCGCGCCGGGCTCGGGATCTGGACGGAGCCGCGCGGCGGCCTGTTCGTATGGGCGGAGCTGCCGGACGGGCTCGACGCGGCGCGCGTCGCCCGTCATGCGCTCGATCACGATGTCGTGCTCGCGCCAGGCGACGTGTTCAGCGCGTCGCACAGCGCGACGTCGTTCATGCGCTTCAACGTGTCGCGCTGCAAGGGGCCGGCCGTATTCGACGCGCTGGCGCGGGCGATGGACGCGGCGCGTGCGGCGCAATGCAGCGGCCGCACACTGGCCGACCAACGATGAACACCGAAGGCGGCGGGGCGAACGGCCGCCCCGCCACCGCCCTCATCGCTGCGCCGCGTGCGCCCTCGCCCGCACCTCGGCGAACGTCGTATCGACCAGCATCCGCCCCGTGTCGAACACCGTTTCGAGCGCGTCGTCCCACTCGCCCTCCAGCGCACGATCGTCCCACGCGACCGGCAGCGCGACCGTCCGGTACTCGCCCGTGCGCCGATTGCGCAGCAACGTGAGGCGCCCCTTCTTCGAGCGCTTGCCCTGATCGGTGATCGGATCCTTGCGGACGTCGTGCCAGATGCCGACGCGCCGGATCGCGGAGCACTTCATCGCGAAGCGCTGCGTATCGCGATTCACCTGCTGCAGCAGTGCACCGCCCATCCCGAACACGACGTTGCCGGCCGCATAGCCCGCGTCGTCGAGCGCGGCGAGGATCGCCCCGATCGACAGCTCGTCGACGCCGTCGCCCTGGATCACGCGCACGCGGTTCAGCACGCGCCGCCCCTTGCCGTTCATGGTCGAACCGAACGATGCGTCGAGCGCACGCACGGTCTGCAGCACGATCGTCACCGGGTCGCCCGAATCGGGACGCACGACGAGCGTCGCACCCGAATCGATCACCGCCTGGCGCAGCGGCCCGCCCCACATTTCAAGGGCGGCGAACAGATCGTAGGAGTCCGACACGACCGACACGATCGCGCCGGGCAAACCGAAGCGGCTGATCATGTTCCGGTACGCATCGGCTTCGTGCTCACGCCCCCACGACGTGATCGTGCTGTGCTCGGCCGCCGGCACCGAGTACGCGGCCATCGGCTCGTGATAGAAGCGGTTCGCGGCCAGCACGCCGAGCACCGTATCCGAACCCATGAAGCTCACGAGGTGCGCGGCGCCGCCGATCGCGGCCGATTCCGCGCTCGATACGCCGCGCGCGCCGAAGTCGTGCAGCTTGAACGGCAACTGCGCGAGATCGTCGTCGGTCTTCTCGAGAAAATGGCGGATCGTCTGCCGCAGGTGCCAGCTGCGCGTCGCGACCGTCACCGGGTACCACACGCGCAGCAGCATCGTCTCGAGATACGACGCGAGCCAGAACACCTTCGGGTCGTCGCATTCGACGGTCATCAGCACGTTGTGCACCGGCACGATCGAACCTTCGGACACTGCGCGAATCTTCACGGGCAAGTAGCCGTCGTAGTGCTCGACGACATGACGCCACCCGTCCTCGTTGAACGGCTCGCCGTGCACCGCGAAGAAGTCGCGCGCGTCGTCGATCATCGCGTGCGTGACGGGGCGGCACAGATATTCCTTCAGCAGCATCTGCAGGCCGAAGAACAGCGTGCGGTCGTAGCGGCCGCCGCGCGATTCGACGTACGAGAACATCGCCTGCGCGTCGGGCGGATATTGCAGGAAGTGGGAAGCCTTGTACGAATCCGTGTTGAGGATCGGATTGGCGAGAACCGCGGCAAAGCCGCCTGTATCGTTTTGCATGGCTAGAGCTCCTCTAGGCCGTTGAAGTGCCGCCGCGTCTGTCGCAGCGGACCGGTATCCGGGGAATCAGCGAATCACAGCTTCCCCAGGAAGTGATACGCGATCTCGAAGTGATCCTCGAACATCACGTTGCGCATCTGCGCGAATTCGTTGAGCGGCACCCAGCGCGCCTTGTCGGCGTCATCGCTGCCCTTCACGCGCGGCAGCTCGCCGGTCGGGAAGTTGAACAGGCACGCGTGCGTGATCGTGCGGCCGCGCAGCGAGCGGGTCGGATGATCGAACACCTGGCGATCCTTGATCGAGCCGCGCAGCACGGGCTCCGGCAGCTTCAGGCCGGTTTCCTCGCGCAGTTCGCGGATGCACGCCGCGTCGAGTCGTTCGTCCTGCTCCACGAAGCCGCCCGGCAGCGCCCACAGGCCGCGGCCCGGTTCGCTGCGCCGGCGCACGAGCAGGATATGGCCCGAGTGCACGACCACCGCGTCGACCGTCACGAACGTGACCGGATACGGTGCGGCCGCCCACGCCTTGCGATACGCGGCGATGAACTCGGCCTCGGCCTTCAGCTGCGCGAATTCCGGCTGCGTGCGAAAACGCTCGAGCCAGCCGAACACGGGTTCCGGCACCGCCCATTGCACGAAGCTGTTGGTGCGTTCGGCGAAATACTGGTCGCGGATTTCGGTTGCGGAAATGTCTTCGGTCGCATCGACGTCGACGAGCTCCCATTGCGGGAACATCCGCAGGTAATACGACGTGGCGTCCTTCTCGTGGCCGATCAGCCCGACCTTGCGCTGTGCGATGTTGCCGAGCGCGGCGGCCACGGCGTCCTGCACCCAGCGCACCCAGTCGCCGTCGTTGTACGTCGAATCCTGCACGGGCGCGATCGTCACGCGCTCGCGTTCGGACGCATCGAGCAGCGAGGCCAGCATCTGGCGACGCTCGTCGAACGAGAACGGATCCTTGATGGTGCGGGGCTTGTCGGTCGAGCCGATCAGCACGCACACGCGCTCGGCCCGGCTCAGTGCCGACTTCAGCACGTTCAGGTGACCACGATGCGGAGGCTGGAAACGACCAATGAAAACGAGCGCGTCGAAGCGCCGGTTCGGTTGCGTACTCATGAGGCTCCCTCAAGAGATTGAAACGCTTCGGGTCTTTCCCGAAGGCATGGAATCGATCGTAGGGGAATTCCCGGAGAAGGTCAATCGAGCCTGCGCTCGACTTGACGAAGTCTGACGAAACACGCGGTTTTGGCGCGTTACACTCGATTTCATCCCAATCCGCGCCGGTGTGCCCGCCATCCTTCATGAGAATTTCAGTGAGTCGGATCGTCGGCGTCGATCGCAGGCGCCTCTTCACGTGGTCGCAGGACTACGCGCGGCGGCTCGTGTGGGACAGCTTTCTCGCCGACGCCTATCTGCCCGACGGGATGACGGCCGACGTCGGCGTCGACGCGTTTTGCCGCAGCCAGTCGGGCGCGACGATGGTGTCGCGCTACATCTCGTACCGTCCGCCGCAGGTCGCGGCCGTCGAGATGGTCGACGGGCCGAAGGTGCTCGAATGCTTCAGCGGCAGCTGGAACTTCACCGAGCGCACACCGGGCACGACCGAAGTGAAGTTCACGTACCACTTCCGCGCGCAGCCGGCATGGCTGCGCTGGCTGCTCGAACCGCTGATCGGCGCGTTCTATCTCGTGCACACGCGCCGGCGTCTCGACTCGTTCAAGCGCTGGGCCGAGGCCGAAGCGCTGCCGCGCTGAGCGCCGCTCACGCGACGCCGCGCGCGACCTGCTGCCGCACTTGCGCGTGCGTGCCGAGCGCGGCGGCAATCGCGTCGACCGCATCGGCCGCGCGGGCCGCGCCGCACATGAATGCGTCGACGGCCGCGAAGCCGTGCTCGGGCCACGTATGAATCGTGATGTGCGACTCCGCGAGCAGCACGACGCCAGTCACGCCGTGCTCACCGCCGAAATGATGGAAATGCGCGCCGATCACGCGCGCGCCGGCCCGCTGCGCGGCGTCGGCAAGAATCGCTTCGAGCCGCGCGGCATCGCGCAGCAGCGCCGCGTCGATGCCGGCGAGATCGGCCAGCACGTGCGAGCCGAGCGTCGCGCGCGGCGGAGCGATGCACGCGCGCGCCGTCATTTGTGCGACCCGTACGACGAGTAGCCGCTGCGCGCCGACGAACTGCCCCACCCGCCGCCGACCGAACTCCCGCCGCCCGAACCGCTGCCGCCCAGCGACGTGCAGCTGAACAACGTGACGACGATCAGCCCGTAGAGTGCATAGAGGGTGTGACGCATCAGGTGTTGCCTCCATCCGATGCGAAGCCTTTCCACAGCCATTCAGGCAGCCACAGCACGAGCAGGCCGACCAGCACGTAGACGGAACGGCCGCTGAACGAGAACAGCGAGCCGATGTTGAAGATCACCAGCAGCGCGCTGAACACGATCGGCAGCGGCGCGAAGCTGTGCGGGTACTTCGCATCGAACAAGCCCGTCGACTTCCCGGCCGAACCCGTTGCGGGCGCAACCGCCGCGGTCTTGAGCGCCGGCGTGGCGAAGCGTTCGGCGAGCGCGCTGGCCGACAGCGGCCGCGCGCGCGACCACACGATCTCGGCGGCGCTGCGCTCGCGCGTGAGCTTGTCCTTCTGCCAGCCGTAGTCGACGATCGACGTGCGGTCGCCGATCTGTACGCGCCAGTTGAATGCGCCGACCACGTACACGACTTCCGAGTCGTACGTCTCGCGCAGTCGATAGGTCTTGCCATTGTCGATCACGTCGGACTCGCCGCCGATCGTCGGCCAGTGATCGAGCACCTGCACGCGCTCCCAGCGCCCTTGGCTCTGCACGAGCCACAGGAAGCCGCGCTTCGGGTTCAGCAGCAGGTATTCGTCCCACGTCTCGTCGTCGCCCGGCACGCGGCAACGCATCATGCCGATCACCGTGTACTTCACGCCGTCGAACGTGCCGGTCGCACCGAGCTCCAGCGCGCCCTTCACCGCATCGAGCCTGCGCTGCGCGGCGAAGACGGTCTGCTGCTCGGCCGTGCATTGCACGCCCGCGTGGCAGCTACCGCACACAACATAATCGGCGAGGTTCGGCGCATACGACAGCGGCGCGCCGCAGCTCGGGCACGCGAACGGCACCATCGCCGCGCCGCGTTTCTCGCGCGTATCGGTTTCGGCATCGCGCAGTCCGGTGAACGCGAGCGCGTCGAACTCCAGCGCCTCGCCCGTATAGACGGCGGGGCTCCCGCCGTTCGCATCGGCGTCGGAATAGTCGTAGGTCGCGAACGCGTTGCCGGTGCGCAGGTCGACGACGCGCGCCTGCCAGCCCGCATCGACACGGAACGGCAGCTCGCCGTCGCCGCCCGTACAGCGTGCGGTGCGCACGTCGGACACGAGATAGGCGCGGCCGCCGTGATCGATCCGCATGCCGGGTTCGAGCGTGCCGAACGCAGGCCACGCGCCGGCGGACGCATCGTCGGGCTCGCGCACCGTGACCGCATACTGGCCCGACGCATCCGACAGCCAGCCGAACGCGCCGTCGTCGAACACGACGTACCACTCGCTCCACGTGCCGGCGTCGTAGGTCATCTGGATGCGGCCGAGCACGGTGAACGTGCGCTTGCCGTAGCGTCCGGCCGTGCCGATCTGGATCGGCGACGCGTCGTCGAGCACCGCGGCGAGCTCGCCGATGCGTTCGACGTCGGCGCCGCGCTTGAAGAGCGTGCTGCGACAGAACGCGCAGACGGCCATTACCGCCGCCGCCGAGCGAAACTCGACCGGCGCGCCGCACTGGGGGCACGAAGTACTGAACATGCGCGACGTTTACCGGGTGAGCTTCGCGAGGATTTCCGCCTTCGCGCGCGAATAGTCTTCTTCGGTCACGAGACCCTTGTCGAGCAGGGCCTTCAACTGCTCGAGACGCTGCACGTAGTCGGTCCCTTCGGTGGGGGCCGCCGGGGCGGTGGGTGCGGCCGGCTGCGCAGCCTCAACCGGTGCCGCGGCGGGCGCGGGCGGCGCCGCTTGCGCCGCGTGCGCGGCGCCCGCGAGCTGGCCGGCCATCGCCTGGCCGATCACCGCACCGGCCGCGAGCCCCGCGCCGACGCCCGCGATGCCGCCCGGGTTCTGCGCGGCCAGCGGAATCGCCTGTGCGGTCTGGTATTGCGTCGCGCGGCCGAGATCGCCGGCCATCCCCGCGCCGATCCGCAGGTCGAGCGCCTTCTGCAGCTCGGCCGGCAGCGACACGCTTTCGACCGCGAACGCATCGAGCGCGAGGCCGTAGCGCGTGAACACCGGCACCAGCGCCTCGGCGACGCGTTGCGACAGCAGCGTCTGGTTCGCGGCCATGTCGACGAACGGCACGTCGGCCGCGCCGAACGTCGTGCTCATCGCGGTGACGACCAGGTTGCGCAGCTGCTGCTCGAGATCGTCGACCGTGTACTGCGCGCGCGTGCCGCTCACCTCGCGGTGGAACGCAGCCGCATCGACGATCCGGTACGAGTAGATGCCGAACGCGCGCAGCTGCACGAAGCCGAATTCGCGATCGCGGATCGTCACCGGCTGCGCGGTGCCCCAGCGCCGGCCGAGCTGCAGCCGGGTGCTGAAGAAGTAGACGTCCGACTTGAAAGGCGACTGAAAGAACTTGTCCCAGTTCTTCAGGTACGTGAGCACCGGAAGCGTGCGCGTTTCCAGCTTGTAGAGCCCGGGCTGGAACACGTCGGCGACCTTGCCTTCGTTGACGAAGATCGCGACCTGCGTTTCGCGCACAGTCAGCTGGCCGCCGTACTGGATCTCCTGGTCTTCCATCGGATAGCGCCAGGCCAGCACGCCGTCGGTGTCTTCCGTCCATTGCAGGACGTCGATGAACTGCTTGCGGATAAACGAACCCAGACTCATGTCGGTCTCCTCGAACGCGTGGCGCGTCAGGTCAGGCAGGCGGCATTGATGATGCCGACGACGAGCGATGCGGTGCCCATCAGGCCGCCCATCGCGACGTTGCGATCCTCGATCGCATGGTTCATGCCGGCGATCAGGCGGGTCAGCACCGCGTAGGTGACGAGCTGCACGGCCATCGCGCCGACGGCCCACAGCACGACTTCGCCGAGCGTCGAATTGTGCGCGATGCTGGAGGCGAGCGTCAGGCAGAAGCCGATCAGCGCGCCCCCGAACGACAGCGTCGCGGCCGGGTTGCCGTGGCGGATCAGTGCCAGTTCGTCGAACGGGGTGACCTTCAGGTACACTGCCGCGAACACAAAAAGCAGCACGAACGCCGACAGTAAATGAACCGCATAAAGATAGGCACTATTCATTCTTTTCCTCGGATTTTGTGCTCGCTTCGCCGCCCCCTCTCCGGTCGGCCCATGGCGCGCCGCCCCGCGCCCGGCCGCCCCACGGATGGCCGCGCCAGTATATCCACATTGCCGAACACTGCACAACGGACGCGCCATGCTGCATAAGCGCGCGCTCGTCCTGTCGATCCTCGTGCTCGCGTCGTGCGGGCTCGGCTACGAACTGATCAGCAGCGCGCTGGCGAGCTACCTGCTCGGCGATTCGATCCTGCAGTTCTCGTCGGTGATCGGCTGCTACCTGTTCGCGATGGGGATCGGCTCGTGGCTCGCGAAGTTCGTCGAGGACGACGACGTGCTCGACCGCTTCGTCGACATCGAGCTGCTCGTCGGCCTGCTCGGCGGCGTGTCGGCCGCGCTGCTGTTCGCGGTGTTCGGCTGGCTGGCCGCGCCGTTTCGCGCGGCGCTCTACGCGCTCGTGCTCGCGCTCGGCCTGCTGATCGGGATGGAGATCCCGCTCGTGATGCGTGCGTTCCAGCAGCGCCGGCAGGCGTTCCGCCATACCGTCAGCGAGGTGCTGACCTTCGACTATCTCGGCTCGCTCGCCGTGTCGCTGATCTTCCCGCTCGTGCTCGCGCCGCGTCTCGGCCTGTTGCGCACGAGCTTCCTGTTCGGCTTGCTCAACGCGTTCGTCGCGCTGTGGACCACGCACCTGTTCCGCGACGAGATCCGCAACGTGCGCGGCAAGCTGATGCGCGCATCGCTCGTGATCGGGCTGCTCGTCGCCGGCTTCGCGCTGTCGGAGCGCATCACGCACTGGGCCGAACACGGCGTGTACGGCGACGAGACGATCTATTCGGAAACGACGCCCTATCAGCGCATCGTGCTCACGCAGTGGCACGACGACATGCGGCTGTACCTGAACGGCAACCTGCAGTTCTCGTCGCGCGACGAGCATCGCTATCACGAGGCGCTGATCCATCCGACGATCGAAGCGCTGCCGTGGGCGAAGCGCGTGCTCGTGCTCGGCGGCGGCGACGGCCTCGCGGTGCGCGAACTGCTCAAGCACCGCAACCTCGAACAGATCACGCTCGTCGATCTCGATCCGGCGATGACGAAGCTGTTCTCGACCTCCGCGCCGCTCGTGAAGCTGAACCAGGGTTCGCTGAAGGACCCGCGCGTGCACGTGATCAACGCCGATGCGGTGCGCTGGCTCGAATCGAGCGCCGACGTGTACGACGCGATCGTCGTCGACTTCCCCGACCCGACCAACTTCGGGCTCGGCCGGCTGTATTCGGTGCCGGTGTTCCGGCTGCTCGCGCGCCACCTGTCGGAGAACGGCTATGCGGTGATCCAGTCGACGTCGCCGTATTTCGCGCCGCACGCGTACTGGACGATCGTCGCGACGCTGCACGAAGCCGGGCTCAACACGTGGCCGTACCACTGCTACGTGCCGTCGTTCGGCGACTGGGGTTTCGTGATCGCCGGCAAGCGCCGCGACTTCACCGTGCCGACGCACTATTCGGTGCCGACGCGCTGGCTCGACGCGCAGACGGCCGTCGAGATGTTCCACTTCCCGGCCGACATGCCGGCGCGGCCGATGTCGCCGAACGAACTCAACGACCAGCCGCTCGTGCGCCGCTTCGACGACGACTGGAAGCACGTGCTGCGCTGATGGATCGCCGCACCTTCCTCGTCGCGTCCGCCGCCGCGTCGCTCGCCGCGTGCGGGCGCACCGGCTGGATCGAGACGACGCCGCGCGTCGGCTACCCCGGCATGCGCGAAGGCCATGCGCTGCGCGACCACGCGGCGCTGCCGCCGCCGTCCGGCACGATCGAGACCGACGTCGCGATCCTCGGCGCCGGCGCGGCCGGCCTGTCGTGCGCGTGGCAGCTCGCGCGCGCCGGTCACACGCGCTTCGTCGTGCTCGCGGGCCCCGAGTTCGGCGGCAACGCGGCGGGAGGCCGCTTCGGCGAACTCGGCTATCCGAAAGGCGCGCACTACCTGCCGCTGCCGTCGCTCGAATCCGCGCATCTGCGCGACATGCTCGCCGATCTCGGCGTGATCGAGTCGGCGCCGTTCTCCGCGCAACCCGTGTACGACGAACGCGTGCTCGTGCACGCGCCCGACGAACGTCTGTTCATCCGCGGCGAGTGGCAGGACGGCATCGTGCCGGCGACCGGCCTCGACGCCGACGCGCTCGCGCAGCAAACGCGCTTTTTCGCGTACACGGACGGCCTGCGCACCGCGCGTGGCGCGGACGGCCGCAAGGTGTTCTGCATCCCGATCGCGGAATCGTCACGCGACGCGCGCTGGCGGGCGCTCGACCGGCGCTCGTTCAAGCAGTGGCTGCTCGACGAGGGTTACACCGCGAGCGCGCTGCACTGGTACCTGAACTACTGCTGCCGCGACGACTATGGCGCGGGCTACGAGCACGTGTCGGCGTGGGCCGGGCTCCACTATTTCTCGGCACGCGGCGGCCATGCGCGCAACGCGAGCGATGGCGCGGTGCTGACCTGGCCCGACGGGCTGCATGCGATGGTGACGAAGCTGAGCGATTCGATCACCACGCGCACCGGTTCGAACGCATGGTCGAGGGACGGTTTCGCCGTTCGCGCGACCGAGCGGGCGGGCGGCGTCGACGTGCTGTGCGCACGCATCGCCGACGACGGTACGCTGTCGACGTTCATGCTGAAGGCGCGGCGCGTCGTCAGCGCGATGCCGCTGTTCGTCGCGGCGCGCGTGTTTGCGCAGCTTCCCGCGTACGGCTTCGATCCCGCGCGCGACCTGCCGCCGCGCGCGCCGTGGCTCGTGTCCAACTTCCTGCTCGACGGGATGCCGGCCGAGGAAGCCGGCGTACCGCTCGCGTGGGACAACGTCGTCTACGACGGCGCGGGGCTCGGCTATGTCGTGTCGACGCACCAGATGATCCGGATGTCGCCGCCGACGCGCTCGGTGTTCTCCGCGTACCAGGCGTTGAGCACGCGCACGCCCGACGACACACGTCGCTGGCTCGCGCAGGCGCAGCCCGACGCGCTGCGCGAGCAGGCGGCGATCGACCTGCAGGCCGTGTACGGACGCGAGCTGTGGAAGCATGCGAGCGCGCTCGAGATCACCGTGCGCGGTCACGCGATGGCGACACCCGACGTCGGCTTCCTGAGCCGGCCGGGGCTGCTCGCGCTGCGCGAGGCCGACGGCCCCGTCGTGTTCGCGCATGCGGACCTGTCCGGGCTGTCGCTGTTCGAGGAAGCGTCGTACTGGGGCATGCTCGCGGCCCGGCGCGTGCTCGCCTGAGCGCCGGGTGCCGGCGCACGCGGCGGCGCGCATTCCGTCATTGCGGCGCCGCCGGCAACCGCTATAATCGCGCGACATTCCGACTGCATTGAGCAGGCCGACGGTGCGCGCCATTCGCCGCACCGTATCCCCTCCTCGACAACAACAATGACACACCGAACCGTTCGACGCCTTCGCCCGTTCGCTCGCGCCGCCGCGCGCCTGCTCGCGTGCGCCCCGCTGCTCGCCGCGCCGCCGGCGCTGCATGCGGCCGATGCCGCCAGCCCGGACGCGCAGCCCGCGTCCGGCCGCTACATCGTCGTCGACACCGGCCATACGCCGGCCCGTCCGGGTGCAACCGGCGCGAGCGGCCGCGTCGAATACCGGTACAACCTCGACCTGTCCACCGCCGTCGCCGAGCAGCTCGCCACGCACGGCGATCGCGTGCTGCGCACGTCGGCCGACGGCCGCGAGATCACGCTCGACCAGCGTTCGACGCAGGCGCCCGACGCGAACCTGTTCGTGTCGATCCATCACGATTCGATGCAGCAGCAGTTCATCGACGCGGGACGGCAACGTGAATTCCGCGGTTTCGCCGTGTTCGTGTCGGAGCGCAATCCGCACTATGCGCAAAGCCTGCGTTGCGCGAAGTCGATCGCCGAGCGGATGATCGCGAGCGGCGAACGGCCGTCGCTGTATCACGCGCAGCCGATCAAGGGCGAGAACCGTCCGCTGATCGATCCGCAACTCGGCATCCATCGCTTCGACGATCTCGTCGTGCTGCGCACCGCGCCGATTCCGGCCGTGCTGGTCGAGGCTGGCGTGATCGTCAATCCCGACGAGGAAAAGCGTCTCGCGCAGCGCGAGACGATCCAGCGTCTCGCCGCCGCGATCGCGGGCGGGATCGATGCGTGTACGGCGGCCAGGTAGAGGCTGGCGTCGGTCGGTTTCAACGGTTTTCACCCAGTGAGGAGCACCACCATGAAGAAAAAGAATCTGCTTGCATCCTTTGCGCTGCTTGCGCTTGCCGTTCCCTTCACCGCGCATGCGGCCGGCTGCGGGAAACCGCGCAGCGCGTTCGATCAGGTGTACTGCAGCAGCAACGAGTTCTCGCAGCTCGACCGCGAACTGAACGACCAGTACGGCCGCGTGCGCAAGCACCTGAGCGGCGATCAGCAGGCGAAGCTGAAGACGAGCCAGCTCGCGTGGATGAAGCAGCGCGATGACCGCTGCAGCGAAACGCGCGACGACGGCTACCTCGTGAACCTCCAGTGCGCGATCGACGCGACGCAATCGCGCCTGTCGTTCCTGCGCGAACGCGAGCGCGAATGCTCCAGCACGGGGTGCGTGACGGCGAAGCTCGGCGAGTAAGCGCTGCACGGGTGTCGTGCCGTGAATCGCTTCGCGGCGCGGCACCCGCTTTCCCGCCATATCCGCGTTGCCGAACCGCGCAGAGCACGTCGACGCAGCAAGAATTCTTTGAGGTCCTGAGCGACAGCCGCAACACCACCGTGCTGGAAGGCATCGTCATTCCGCTGGCCGGTATCGGAACCCATCCGTACACGGTCGCCTTCACGCTGGACGGCGACACACGCGAATTGCCGCAACCGATCACGCGGAGTACGCATGGCACCGAATACGACGATCGACATCCGCGCCGCCACGTCCGCCGACGCGCCGATCATCGCCGACATCCACGTCGCATCGTGGCAAGCGACCTACCCGGGCATCATGCCTGCGCGATTCCTCGCCGCTCTGTCGGTCGAACAGCGCACCGCCGCGTGGCGCGATGCGCTTGACGCGGGGCGGCCGCGTGTCGCGCTCGCATTCACAGAAAACCAGCCATCGGGCTGGATCGCCTACGGCCCGACACGCGACGCCGACAAGGACGCGACCTGGGGCGAGGTTGAAGCGATCTACCTGCATCCGTCGCATTGCGGACAGGGAATCGGCGCCGCGCTGATCGCTCACGCATGCCGATCGCGCGTGACCCGCTGCGGGGTCACGCGTCATGCGCTCACAGAAACCACCGATACTCCCGCGCACCGATCTCGTTGCGAAAATCCAGCTCCTCCTGCCGCTTGTTCTCGCAATACACCATCACGAACTCGCTGCCGAGCCCGTCGCGCACGGCCGCATGATCCTGCATCGCCGCGACGGCCGACAGCATCTCCTTCGGAAAATCGATCCCGCTGCCGCGATCGTCGTTGAGCGGCGCAATCGGCTCGAGCTGCGCATCGAGCCCGTGCTCCATTCCGGCCAGGATCGCCGCGAGCACCAGATACGGATTCGCGTCCGCGCTCGCGAGCCGATGCTCGATGCGCAGATTGCGCGCATCCGAATCCGGAATCCTGATGCACGCGTCGCGATCCTCGAAGCCCCAGCTTGCACGGCTAGCCGCGTTCACCATCGATCCATAGCGGCGGAACGCATTGTGATTCGGCGCGAACACCGGCATGCAGTGCGGCAGCAGCACGAGGCAGCCGGCCACCGCATGCAGCAGCGGCCGCTGCCCGTTGGCGGCGAGCAGGTTGCGGCCCGCATCGTCGTACAGGCTCACGTGCACATGCATCCCGCTGCCCGGCGCATGCAGGTACGGCTTGCCCATGAAGCTCGCGCGATAGCCGTGCCGCAACGCAACGCCGCGCGTGCTGCGGCAGAACAACGCCGACCAGTCGGCCGCGCGCAACGCATCGTCGGTATGGCCGAAGTTGATCTCGAACTGGCCCGGCCCGAGCTCGGCCGTGATCACCGTCGCGTCGACACCTTGCTCGCGCGCGGCCTCCACCATCTCGTGCAGCACGTCGGAAAACCGCGACAGGCGTTCGATGTGCATGTTCGGCTGATCGTCGCGGTCGTCGCTCAGGCGGTCGCGCGGATACTGCGGCATCCCGTCCGCGAGCTGCGCGGCAAACAGATAGAACTCGAGTTCGAACGCGACGACCGGCCGGATGCCGCGCGCCTCGAATCGCCGCAGCACGCGCGCAAGCACCTCGCGCGGCTCGAACTCGATCGGCGCATCGGTGCCGTCGGAGCTGATCAGCATCTGCGCGAGCGGCTGCCGCTCCCAGCGCACCGGCTTCAGCGTGCCGGGAATCAGGCGGCGCGGCGCGTCGGGGTCGCCGTCGTTGAAGCAGTAATCGCCGATCTTGTAGAGGCCGCCCTGCGTGCCGAGCAGCACGCAGTTCTGCGGCAGCTTCAGCAGCGCACCGGACGCGACCTTCTCGAGCGCATCGATCGGATAGCGCTTGCCGTAGAAGTGGCCCGGCAGGTCGAGACAGATCAGGTCGACATAACGGATCTCGGGATGCGCCTGCCGGAATGCGCGGACTTCATCGACCAGCACGGGAACGACGTCAGCCATGTCTCATCCTTTCCATGTCTTGTATGGCGGTGCCGCATCGCGGCGACCGGACACATCGGCATGCGGCACGTCACATGCCCGATGTCGATCAGTACTGCAAACCGGCGGCACGGCATGGGGGCACGTCAGGCCGCCGCGCCGACGACTCAGGTGAACACCCAGATCACGCGCGTCAGCGTGTCGCCCAGGTTCGCGTAACGAAACCGCTGGTGCGCGGGCAACTGGAACGCGTCGTTCGGGCCGAGCGTGACGGGTGTGTCGTCGCCGTCAATCCAGACCGTCAGCTCGCCTTCGAGCACGAAGCCGCCCTGCTCGTCGCTGTCGTCGACGGAGCGCTCGCCGCTGCTCGCGCCGGGTGCGAGATGGCTCTCGAGGATCGAGAAGCGCGAACGCATGTTCGGCGACACGAGGATGTCCGTGATGCCGGCCGCGTAATACACGGTGCGCCGCTCGTCGGGCCGCGTGACCCACGGCACGCTGCGCGGCTTGCTCAGGCTGTAGAAATACGTGGTCGGCACGCCGAGCGCCTCGCCGATCGCGGTGAGATCGGCCACCGTCGGGCGCGACAGCCCGCGCTCGACTTGCGACAGAAAGCCGACCGAGCGGCCGATCCGTTCCGCGAGATCGTTGAGCGTGACCTTGCGATGCTTGCGCAGGTCGCGGATCAGGATCGCCAGACTTTCTATCTCTTCCTGTTCGTTCATGTCAGATTCCGGTGCGTCAAACGGTATCGCGCAGACGGTACCAAACCTTGCCGATCGCTTCCAGCGGCGCGGCGAGGCGGTCGCCGCCGGGAAAGCGCGGGTTGCGGATGCGCTGGTACTGCGCGAGCAGGCGATCGTCGCCGAGCACGGCATCGGCGACCGCGCGCGCACCGGCGAGCGTCGGCAGCACGCCGTGTCCCGAGAAGCCCTGCAGCCAGAAGCGCTGGCCGCGGCGGCCGATGTCGGGCGTGCGTCGCATGCTGATGTCGATGTGGCCGCCCCACGCGTAGTCGAGCGGCACGCCGCCCAGTTGCGGGAACACGCGTTCGAGGCGCGGGCGTGTCGCCGCCGCGATGTCGGCGGGTATGCCGCCGAGATACGTGCAGCCGCCGCCGAACAGCAGGCGGTTGTCGGGGCTCAGGCGGAAGTAGTCGGGCACGAACTGGTTGTCGATCACGCAACTGTTATGCGGCAACAGCGAGCGTGCGACGTCCGGCGCGAGCGGCGCGGTCGCGACCTGATAGGTGCCCACCGGCAGCAGCCGGCGCGACAGCTCCGGATCGAGCCGGTCGACGTACGCGTTGCACGCGAGCACGAGCACGTCCGCGCGCACTTCGCCGTGCGCGGTGCGAGCGACGTGGCCGCTGGCCGTCTCGCGATAATCGAGCACGCGGCTTTGCTCGAAGATGCGGCCGCCGGCCCGCTCGATCGTCTGCGCGAGACCGAGCGCGAGCTTCAGCGGATTCAGATGGCCGGCCTCGGGATCGTAGGCGCGGCGAGATAGCGCGTGCTGCCGATCCACTCGGGCATCTCGGCCTGCCCGATCACGCGCAACCGGTCGTAGCCCCAGCGCTGCGCCGCTTCGTCGCGGGCCTGCGCGAGCATCGCGACGCGACGCGGGCGCAGCGCGGCCCACAGGCTGCCGGGCCGGTAGTCGATGTCGAAGCCGTGACGGGCGGGCAGTTCGCGCACTTCGGCCGCCGCCCAGCGCATGCTGTCCCACAGCAGGCGCGCGCCGTCGCGGCCGAGCGAATCCTCGAGCGGCTGCATGTCGCACGACCAGCCGAGCAACGCCTGACCGCCGTTGCGGCCCGATGCGGCCCACGCGACGCGGCTCGCTTCGAGCACGACCACGCGCTTGCCCGCGAGCGCGACACGCAACGCCGTGTGCAGCCCGCTGAAGCCCGCACCGACCACCAGCACGTCGGCGTCGATGCGTTCGTCCAGTTCGGGACGCCGCGGGATCGGCGCCGGGTAGGTGCCGGCGTAGTAGCTTGCGACGTGACGGTCGGACTGCACGAACATGCGGACTCCCGTGAAATTTACGCCGGTTAATTTCATGAAAAATTAGCACGGCAATTTCACGGAAGCAAGGGGGATCGTGCGGCGGGTCGTCAGGGAAATGCGGTGTTCGGCGCGGAAGTTGGACAACTAACGTTGCGCTCTTTTCAGGTTCTCATAACGCCGTTGTCTCGAGCCCCGCATGCCGGAGATTCTCTGGCTCGGCCGGCGCAGCATCAGCGGCGATGGCCGGTTCCGGTGTTTGAAGTCAAACGAAGCGAACGGAATAAACGCATCGGCCGGTCCGTTTACTAACGTCCCAATCGTGTTCGGAGCCCAGCCATGAAACAGGTCCATACAACGCTCGGCGCTGCGATGATCGCATTCGTGCTGACCAGCGTCGTAGCATGCGGCAATTCATCCCACGTCAGTCAGTACAAGGTCGATGTACTGGTTTCCGACGGTGCCCTACCCGCTGCTCACGTGGATACAAACCTGAAGAATCCGTGGGGCATTGCCTTCAATCCCAGGGGTTTCGTGTGGGTCGCGGATAACGGGACGCAGCACGCAACGCTCTATGACGGCAATGGCGTACCGCAATCGCTCGTCGTGACGATCCCCGCCGGCTCGCAAGGCGACGCGTCCCCCACGGGCATCGTATTCAATGGCACGTCGGACTTCGTGGTGACCCAGGGCACAAAATCGGGGCCGGCATCCTTCATTTTCGCCGGCGAGGGCGGAACGATCACGGCGTGGTCGCCAGCCGTCAATCCGACCTCGGCCGTCACCGTGTTCGACAGCGGCGGCGGTGCCGTCTACAAAGGGCTAGCCATGGCCAGCAACAACGGCGCGAATTTCCTATACGCAACGGACTTCCACAACAACAGGATCGATGTTTTCGACAGGACCTTCACAAAGGTGACGACGACCGGTGCATTTCAAGATCCCGCTTTGCCGGCCGGGTTTGCGCCGTTTGGAATTCAGGCCATCAACTCGAAACTTTACGTTGCTTATGCGAAGCAGGATGCGGCAGCACACGACGACGTCGCTGGTGCAGGATTGGGTTTGATCGACGTGTTCAGCCCATCGGGACAATTCATTCAACGCTTCGCCTCCGGCGAACCATTGAATGCGCCGTGGGGCATGGCGCCTGCACCCGCGGATTTTGGCCGCTTCAGCAACACCGTTCTGATCGGCAACTTCGGTGACGGCATGATCCACGCGTTCGATGCGACGTCAGGCATGCTGCGCGGGACCCTGCAGCAACTCGACGGCAAGGCGATCGTCGAGCCGGGGCTGTGGGGCATCGCATTCGGCAACGGCCTCAACAATCAACCTGTCAATACACTGTTTTTTGCTGCCGGCCCCAACGACGAAGCCGACGGTGTCTATGGCCGCATCGACGTCGGCCCGTGAGCGTTCTGGCCGGGATTGCCTGCGGCAATCGCTCGACGCCGGATAGGCGCGTTGTTTCGATGCAAAGGAGGCCCCCATGGCCGCCACTACTTACCGAATCGCCGTCGTCGCCAGTGTGACTGCCCTCGGCATGACATCGCATCCCGGCTGGGCGGAGCAAACCGTCAACGCGACGTTGCGTTCGAATTCGATCCAGCTCGACACACACAACATGAAAGCGGGTCGCGTCACGTTCGATGTCAAAAATGCTGTGGACAACAACATGGAGCACGAACTCGTCTTGCTCAGGACCAATCTCTCAGATGATGCACTTCCTGTCCGCAAAGGGCAGGTGCTGGAGCACAGGTTGAGAAAGATCGGCGAAGTCGAAGACATCGCCCCGGGAACGAGCAAGCGCGCGTCATTCAAGCTCATGCCCGGCCACTACGTGCTGATCTGCAACAAGCCGGGACATTATGTTGCGGGCATGCACACGGCGCTTGTCGTGACGCCGTAAGTCACTTCGGCGGCCCGAAAGACAGCCCGGCAGCGCCGCCGTGCGATCGTAACAGGAGACTTGGCCGCGCGGCGCGGCCCGGCATGTGCGCCGCCGACCTCGGCTCCTGTTCAGTTCGTCCGTCGCGCAGCGCCGCTCGGCGTCACGCCGACGGATGCCCTTGTGTTGCTGCCCGCCTCCCTTTTCAACGTGTCGGCAACTTTAGTTCGTCGGCCTGCGGACGCGTCGCTTTTCCACCATCCGGTCCCGACGCATAATGAACCCCTGCACGCGTTGCCGTCGCGCTACGGGCAACCCGCGGCGCGACGGCAAGCGAACGCGGCATCGACGCAAGGAGGCTTTCCGCATGACGCAGCCATTCAGACTGGGCGACCACGTCCGCTGGAATTCCGAAGCCGGTTACGTGACGGGCACGATCATCGCGATCCACACGCAGGATTTCGACTACAAAGGGCATCGCCATCGCGCGTCGCCGGACGATCCGCAATACGAGATCAAGAGCGACCGGACCGACCACATCGCCGCGCATCGCGGCCGCGTGCTCGAACGCATAGCCGGCAAGGACGACGCGTGACGCTCCCGTTCTACACGATCGGCCATTCGAACCGCACTCTCGACGAGTTCGTCGAGATGCTCGACGCGGTCGATATCGCGCTGCTTGCCGATATCCGGAAGATGACGCGCTCGCGCACGAATCCGCAGTTCAACGAAGCGACGCTGCCCGACGCGCTGGCCGCCGCCGATATCGCGTACGAGCACATCGCCGAACTCGGCGGCCTGCGCGGCAAGTCGCGCGGCGTGCCCGACGAGGTCAACGACTTCTGGACCAACCGCAGCTTCCATCGCTACGCCGATTACGCGCTGTCGCCCGAGTTTCGAGCCGGCCTCGACCAGCTGATCGCGCAAGGGCACCGGCAACGCTGCGCGATCATGTGTTCGGAAGCCGTGTGGTGGCGCTGTCACCGGCGCATCGTGTCCGACTACCTGATCGCGCGCGGCGAAACGGTGCTGCACATCATGGGCCGCAATCGCGTCGAGCCCGCGCGTCTCACGGCCGGCGCGGTGATCCGGGACGACGGCACGATCGTCTATCCGGACGTCGACAGCGATGCGGCTGCCGACGGCACCGCCGGGCAACCGAACGAGTAACGCGGCGCTGGCCGTGCTCGTGCGCACGGCGGCGATGGCCTGACGCGCGGCGCAACGCTCCATATCGGCCGCCCGACACGCCACGCGCTCGCCGCGGTTTGCAACGCCGCGATCCTGCATTACCATCGGGCGATCATCGCGCGCGCGTGGCTTTCGGCCCGCGCGCCCCGCCACCTCCGCGCTCCCTCACCGATGCTCGCTCTCATCATCATCGCCGGCCTGTGGGCCGGCCTGCAGAATGCCCTCGCGGGCGGCGGTTCGTTCGTCACACTGCCCGCGCTGATCCTGTCGGGCATGTCGCCGCTCGCGGCGAACATCACGTCGACGGTCGCGCTGTTCCCCGGCCAGGTCACGACGGGCTGGGCGAGCCGAAACATGGTGCGCGGCGCGGGCAAGCTGCCGTTTCGCGCGCTGTTCGCGATCAGCGTGGTCGGCGGCGCACTCGGCGGGCTGCTGCTGCTGAAAACCCCGTCGTCGATCTTCTCGCACCTCGTGCCGTGGCTCGTGCTGTTCGCGACGATCGTGTTCGCGTGGGGCAGCTTCTTCCGCAAGCCCGGCGCGGACACGCAGCATCTCGGCCCCGTCACGGCCGCGATCGCGCAGTTCCTGATCGCGATCTACGGCGGCTACTTCGGCGGCGGCATCGGCTTCCTGATGATGGCCGCGCTGACGATGGCCGGCTTGTCGCCGCGTCACGCAATGTCGACCAAGAACGCGCTCGCAGGCGTGATGAACGCGTCGGCGGTCGTGCTGTTCCTGACCTCGCCGCATCTGCACTGGCAGGCGGCGATCGCCCTTGGCGGCGGCGCGATCGTCGGCGGCCTGCTCGGCGCGTGGGCGCTGCACCGCGTGAACGAGCGCGTGCTGCGGATCGCGATCGTCTGCATCGGCGCCGCGCTGACCGTCGGGCTGTTCGTCAAGCCGATCTGACGCACGCTCGGGCAGGCGTCCGTACGTTGAGGGAGCGCGGGTAGCGGGGAATGCGCCGCGTCGATGTCGCAGGCGCCCGGGGCGGCGCGTGCGCCCCACTCGTCAATCGTTGCAGGCGGCCACGTTCAACCGAACGGCCGCACGCCGATCAGCGGTCCGTGCAGGAAAAGCGCGAACACGGCCCATACGACGAGCCCGGCCGCGATCGTCACCGCATCGCCCGACAGCCTGCCGGCCGGATAGCGGACGCCGTCGCGGCGGTCGCGCGCGCGCCACACGACGAAATCGACCAGCGCCCACACGAAAAATGCGCCGAACAGCACGACCGCATGCAGCGTGCCGTTCGCGAGCAGGTGCGCGACCGCCCACACCATCACGCCGGCTACCATCGGATGACCGACGAGCGTCTTGATGCGGTTGCGCGGCACGTAGGCCGCGGCGATCAGCACGAATGCGATCGCGGTCAGCATGCCGGTGAGGTGGCGCACGCCCACGGGTGACACCCACAGCAGCGTCGCGCTCTGGCGCGCGATCCCGTAACCCCAGATGATCAGCACGAAGCCGACGATCGACGCGATCGCATAGGGGCCCTTCCAGCGTTTCTCGCCGATCCGCTCGATGGTTGCGGAGCGCCAGCCATCCGCGACGATCCGGATCGAATGCACACCGAGGAAGATCGCTAAACCGAGAATCAGGACGAGCATCGGCTATCTCCGTCTGGAACGATGAGTGGGGGAAGCATTCGCGCGGCTTTCGATGCGCCGTTCGCGAGGCCGGCGGCGACACCGGCTCGGGTTGCGCCGGGCACGGACGCAATCGCGCCGATCATAAACGCCGGGGCCGCCGTTGTGAAGCAGGCGGACCATGCGCTGCGTCAAGCTCGGCGCTTGCGCGCACCCGCCGTGGCTCGAAAGAAAGGACAAGAAAGGAAAGAGCGCCGTCTTACGGCCGACGCTGCGTGCGCTTGCGCGTCGCCTCCGGTTTCGGTGCCGGCTTCGACTTCGGCCGTGCGTTGCGCTTCGGCGCCCCCGCCAGCAGCGCCGCGCGATACGCGCCGCGACACCAATCGAACAGCGCGCCCGCGTCCTCGAGCACGTCGGCCGGCGTTTCGTAATAGCCTTCGAGCGCAACGGTGCGCGTGGGCCGCTCGTACGAGAACGGCCCCATCCCGGCCGCAACGAACGCGGGACGGTTCACGTCGTCGACGCGCAGGAACAGCGACCCGCGCGACATGAAGCCAAACATCACGCCGTCGAGCCGCATCGCGGCGCCGCTGAAGAACCGCACGACCTCTACCTTGCCGAGCGGCGCGAGCTGGTAAGCGATCTCCTCCCCGTGCGCCTTGTCCGCCTGCCAGCTCATGCGGGCTCCGTGCAGCGCTGCGTCCACGCGTCGAGTTCCGCGTCGTCGAAGCCGACAGCCGCCGCGCTCTCGCGGATCTGCCGCCACGTCGCACGATCGACCGGAATGCCGTCCGCGCCGCGCGCCGCGCGGCTTGCCTCCTCCGGCTCGCCTGGCATCCGCACCGGCGCATCACCCGCCTGCGGCGACGCCTTCGCCCACGCGACGAACGCATCGGCTTCACGCTGGGCGTCGGCTGCATCGAACGCGTTCGGGTCGATCAACACCGACAGCATCCCGTTGACGATCGCGCTCGTCTTCTGCAGCGTGTCGCCGTAGGTCGTATGCCCGCCAACCAGCGCGCCGCCGAAGATCTCGCACATCGCGGCCAGCGCATAGCCCTTGTGCAGCCCGAACGGCAGCAACGCGCCGAACGGCTGCTCGTGCATGACGGCCGGATCGTCGCTCGGCTGGCCGCGATGATCGATCAGCGACCCGACCGGCACGCGCTTGCCCTGGTTATACGCGACCCGCGTCTTGCCGTACGCGATCGCGCTCGTCGCGAAATCGAGCAGCAGCGGCGGGCGGCCCGCGCGCGGATACGCGGCGCAGAACGGATTCGTGCCGAAGCGCGGATCGGTGCCGTTGAGCGGCGCGACGAGCAAGTCGCCCGGCACGTTGACGAAATGGAACGACACGAGGCCCGAGCGCGCGCACTGCTCGGCCCAGTGCCCGATGCGGCCGAGATGATGAACGTCGCGCAGCCCGATCGCGCAGATGCCCATGCGCCGGGCCCGCTCGATCCCTTCGACCATTGCCTCGAACGCGATCACCTGGCCGAAGCCGCGCCCGCCGTCGATCGTCAGCACCGCGCCGCCATCGCGGACGATCGACGCGTGCCCGTTCAACTGCAGTTGCCCTTCCCGCCACGATGCGACGTAGTTCGGGATCATCCCGATCCCGTGCGAATCGTGCCCGGCCAGATTCGCGCCGACCAGGTGATCGGCCACGAGCCGCGCCTCGCGCTCGCTGCTGCCGGCCCGCTCCCAGAGTGCCGCGACGAATGCGTGCAGCGGTTCGGCGCGCATGCGCAGCGGGTCGGTAGCGGGTGTCGGCAGCGCGGTCATCGGCAAGGCTCCGTCAGGTCAGGCGGGATCGTGTCGGGTTGGGTCGGATCGGGACTGGCAGCGCGAACGCTCAGCGCGCGGTGGCGATCACGTCCGCGACCGCCGCGGTCAGCTTCTTCGCGTACGGCACGTGCAGGAACTCGTTCGGGCCGTGCGCGTTCGACTTCGGGCCGAGCACGCCGCACACCATGAACTGCGCGGACGGGAACCCTTCCTGCAGCACGTTCATCAGCGGGATCGTGCCGCCGAGGCCCATGTACGCGCAGTCCGCGCCGAAGTGGCGGCGCGATGCGGCGTCGAGCGACGACGCGAGCCACGGCGCGAGATCCGGCGCGCTCCAGCCGGTCGCAGCGCCCGCGTCGGGCTTGAACGTGACCTTCGCGTTGTACGGCGGATCGAGTTCGAGCAGTTCCTTCAGCTGCTGCACGGCCTGCGCGGCGTCGACGAGCGGCGGCAGGCGCAGCGACAGCTTGAACGCGGTGCGCGGACGCAGCACGTTGCCCGCGTCGGAAAGCGCCGGCAGGCCGGCCGCGCCCGTCACCGACAGCGACGGACGCCACGTCGAATTCAACAGCGCCTCGCGCGGATCGGTCGTGGTCGGCAGCACCGGTTTGCCGTCCATCCCACACGCCCATGGCAGCCCCTTCCACACGCTGTCGCCGAGAATCGCGGCGGCCGCGTCGGCTTCGCGCACGCGGCTGTCGGGAATTTCGCAATGGAACACGCCCGGCAGCAGATTGCCGTTCTTCGCATCTTCGAGGCGCTCGAACAGCTGCCGCATCACGCGGAAGCTCGACGGCGCGATGCCGCCGAAGACGCCCGAGTGAACGCCTTCCTCAAGCACCTCGACCTGCAGGTCGCCGGACACCAGCCCGCGCAGCGACGTCGTGAGCCACATCTGGTCGTAGTTGCCGGCGCCCGAATCGAGGCACACGACGAGCGACACCTGGCCGAGCCGGTCGCGCAGTGCGTCGACGTACGGCAGCAGGTCGTAGCTGCCCGACTCCTCGCAGGTCTCGATCAGGCCGACGCAGCGCGGCCGTTCGACGCCCTGCTCGTCGAGCGCGCCGAGCGCCGCGAGGCTCGCATAGATCGCGTAGCCGTCGTCCGCGCCGCCGCGGCCGTACAGCTTGCCGTTCTCGAACTTCGGCGTCCACGGGCCGAGGTCCGCGCGCCAGCCGTCGAATTCGGGCTGCTTGTCGAGGTGGCCGTACAGCAGGATCGTGTCGGTGCTGCCCGCGCGCGTCGCGGGCGTTTCGAAGAAGATCACCGGCGTGCGGCCGGGCAGGCGCACGATCTCGAGCTTCAGGCCTTTCACCGGCTGGCGTTCGGCCCACTGCGCGGCATCGGTGACGACGCGTTCGAGATACCCGCGCTGCGCCCAGTCGGGGTCGAATGCGGGACTCTTCGCGGGGATCGCGATGTAGTCGGTCAATGCGTGGAGGATTTCATCGTTCCACTTGCGCTCGACGAAGGTAACGAGCTTGTCATGGTCGAGGACGGGGGTAGTGTCGACGGAGGTCATGATGGGTGCCTGGATCGGGCTGATGAAAAACCGGATGATACGCCGATGGCACCGGCCCGGGGCCTTTGCGCGGCTCTTTCCGCCGCCGGCTTCTGGCTTGCCTTCGGCCCCCTTCCAGCGTTTGCGCGCCCGTTCAGTCGCCCGGCGGAAACGTGTCGCGCAGCCCCGCCGCGCACGCCAGCGCGTCATCCCACAGTCGTCGCGTCAGCACCCCGGCGTGCTCTTCGCGCGCGAGCGCCGCGGCCTCGCCCGACCACAGCAGCGAGAAATCGTCGCGGCCCTGCCGTTCGAATGCGCCGCGCAGCGGATCGACCGCGGCCGTCGCGAGCGGGAACGCGGGCGCGAGCGCGCTCATCGGCCCCTGCTCGCGCATGAAGCGCGTCAGCAGCCCGCGCGCCGGCCGGCCCGTGTACAGGTTGGTCATGCGGGTGCCGTCGTCGCGCGCCGCCCGCACCGCCGCGCGGTGCTGCGCGGAGCGGCCGGCCTGCGGCGTGAGCAGGTAGCCGGTGCCGATCTGCACCGCACGTGCGCCGAGCGCGAAAGCGGCCGCGATGCCGCGGCCGTCGGCGATCGCGCCCGCCGCGATCACCGGCGCGCGCACCGCGTCGACGATCTGCGGCAACAGTGCGAACAGCCCCGGCTGCGCGTGAATGTCATCGGCGAGGAACATCCCGCGATGCCCGCCTGCCTCCGCGCCCTGCGCGATGATCGCGTCGACGTCGCGCGCATCGAGCCAGCACGCCTCCTCGACGGTCGTCGCGGACGACACGATCCGCGCGCCGGTACGACGCACGCGCGCCAGCAACGCGTCGTCCGGCAACCCGAAATGAAAGCTGACGACGGCCGGCCGCATTTCCTCGACCACCGCGCACATCGCGTCGTCGAACGGTGCACGGCCGGCGCCGCCCTTCACGTCGACCGGATCGAGCCCGGCTTCCGCGTAGTAGCCGGCCAGTGCCGCACGCCAGCGCGCGTCGACCTCGGCGTCCGGCGCGGGCGGCGTATGGCAGAAGAAGTTCACGTTGAACGGGGCCTGCGTGCGTGCGCGGATCGCCGCGATCTCGTCGCGCAGTTGCTGCGGGCCGAGCGCCGCGCATGCGAGCGAGCCGAGCCCGCCGGCTTCGCAGACCGCGATTGCAAGCGCGCTCAGCGAACCGACCATCGGGGCCTGAATCAGCGGCAAACGGGAAGGCAGCATCGGCATCATCCTTCGAAAGGAAAAATCATGCGCACCGGCGGCGCGCTTGCGCGGCTCTATATTCAACGCGCCAGATAATAACCGATAAAATCGAGCCCGAAAGACCGGAGCATTTACGTCCCAAATGCTCCATCCAATTCGTCAAAAATCCGGATCATCCATCGCCCCCGACCCGCCGGAAATCAACATTCCCGGCGCACCGCGGCAGAACCCAGCGAAGTTTTCCGTATCGCGGCGCAGCGCCCGCCCCCCAATTCCACCCGACGCACTTCAATGACATCGATCAACATTTAACTCATTAAATATACGCGTTTACCATTAAAAAAATCGATCAGCGATATAACATGACGTCGTTTTTAAAACGGCGATCCATTCCGGAATCGTCGACCGGCGCCGGGCCGCGCCACCTCACTCGCATCACGTCCATTCAAGGAGCCCCGCATGTCCGATGCCAGCTCGTCCTCCTCCCGCTCCGCCGCCGCGCCGGCCGCGATTTCCGCGCCGAAAATCGGCGTCGTCCCCGCCACGCTGATGGTCGCGGGCAACATGATGGGCTCCGGCGTCTTCATGCTGCCCGCGAACCTCGCCGCCACCGGCGGCATCGCGATCTTCGGCTGGCTCATCACCGTGGTCGGCGCCGTGTCGCTCGCGCTGGTGTTCGCGAAGCTCGCGGCGATCGATCCGGCCGCCGGCGGCCCGTATGCGTATGCGCGCAAATCGTTCGGCCCGTACATCGGCTACCAGACCAACCTGATCTACTGGCTCGCGAACGTGCTCGGCAACGTCGGCCTCGCGGTCGCCGGCCTCGGCTATCTGACGCACTTCTTCCCCGTGCTGCGCGACCCGCTCGTGTTCGCGCTCGCGCAGATCTTCGTGATCTGGCTGTTCACCTACGCGAACATCCTCGGGCCGAACATCGTCGGCCGCGTGCAGTCGGTCACGACGATCTTCGCGCTCGTGCCGATCCTCGGGATGGCCGTGTTCGGCTGGTTCTGGTTCAGCAAGGATGTTTATTTCGCCGGCTGGAACGTGTCGGGCGCGAGCAGCTTCAGCGCGATCGGCGCGACGCTGAACTTCACGCTGTGGGCGTTCATCGGCGTCGAGAGCGCGTCGGTGTCGGCCGGCGTCGTCGAGAATCCGTCGCGCAACGTGCCGATCGCGACCGTCGGCGGCGTCGTGCTCGCGGCGGTGTGCTACGTGCTCAGCTCGACCGTGATCATGGGGATGATCCCGAACAAGGCGCTGCTCGCGTCGAGCGCGCCGTTCGCGGATGCCGCGCGCCTCGCGCTCGGCGACACCGCCGCGAACGCCGTCGCGATCTGCGCGGCGCTCGGCTGCCTCGGCTCGCTCGCGGGCTGGACGCTGCTGGTCGGCCAGACCGCGAAGGCCGCGGCCGACGACGGCCTGTTCGCCGGCGTGTTCGCACGCGTCAACTCGAAGAACGTGCCGTCGGCCGGCCTCGCGATCGTCGCGGTGATCATGTCCGTGCAGGTGCTCGCGACGATGTCGCCGAGCGCGAGCGAGCAGTTCGGCAAGATCGCGTCGATCGCCGTGATCATGACGCTGTTGCCGTACATCTACTCGTGCATCGCGATCAAGGTGCTCGGCTACGGCAAGATGCCGTCGCACCAGTTCACCTTCTACACGATCGTCGGCCTGATCGGCGCCGTCTACGCGCTGTGGGCGATGGTCGGCTCCGACGGCCAGCAGACGCGCTGGTCGCTGATGTTCGTGATCGCGACGATCGTGTTCTACGAGCTGTCGATCAACCGCCAGCGCGAAATCGAGGAAACCCATGTCCACCCGGGCGGCCGTTCGCCGCGCTGGGTGCGCTATCTCGCGCTCGGCGTCACCATCGTCGCGCTCGTCGCCACCTTCTGGATCTCGGTGGGTCGACACGAGGCCGACATTCTTCACGCCCGCTCGCCGGCCGCGGGCGTCCAGGCAACCCAGCAAACGGGGGAATAACCATGACCGCTACCTTGACCCAACCGGCGTTCCGCCGCCTCGGCATGAAGGCGCTGCTCGTGCAGCACGACATCGACGAACGCACGGCCACCGGGCGCGCAGCCTCCGCCCTCGCCGAAGAATTGCGCGCCCGGCTCGTCGACGTCGCGATCGCGACGTCCGCCGAAGACGCGCGCGCGGTGGTCGACGCCGATCCCGCGATCCAGTGCCTGCTGCTCAACTGGGAGCTGGGCGACGATCCCGGTCATGCGCCCGCGCAGAGCGTGCTCGACGCGCTGCGCGCGCGCAATGCGACGGTGCCGGTGTTCCTGCTCGCGAGCCGCGCGAGCGCGGCCGCGATTCCGGTCGACGCGATGCGCAAGGCCGACGACTTCATCTGGATGCTGGAGGACACCACCGCGTTCATCGGCGGGCGAATCGTCGCCGCGATCGAACGCTATCGCGAGACCGTGCTGCCGCCGATGTTCCGCGCACTCGCGCAGTTCTCGCGCGTGTACGAATACTCGTGGCACACGCCGGGCCACACGGGCGGCACCGCGTTCCTGAAATCGCCGGTCGGCCGCGCGTACTTCGAATTCTTCGGCGAAGCGCTGTTCCGCTCGGACCTGTCGATCTCGGTCGGCGAACTCGGCTCGCTGCTCGACCACTCGGGCCCGATCGGCGAAAGCGAACGCTACGCGGCCCGCGTGTTCGGCGCGCACCGCACGTATCACGTGACGAACGGCTCGTCGATGTCGAACCGCGTGATCCTGATGGCGAGCGTCACGCGCAACCAGGTCGCGCTGTGCGACCGCAACTGCCACAAGTCGGCCGAGCATGCGATGACGATGTCCGGCGCGATCCCGACCTACCTGATCCCGTCGCGCAATCATTACGGGATCATCGGGCCGATCATGCCGGAACGGCTCACGGCCGCCGCCGTGCGCCTCGCGGTCGACGCGAATCCGCTGGTGCGCGGCCGCGACGGCATCGATCCGACGCCCGTGCATGCGCTGATCACGAACTCGACCTACGACGGCCTCTGCTACAACGTCGCGCGCGTCGAGGAACTGCTCGGCCAGAGCGTCGACCGGCTGCATTTCGACGAAGCCTGGTACGGCTATGCGCGCTTCAACCCGATCTACCGCGACCGTCACGCGATGCACGGCGATCCGTCGCAGCACGACGCGAGCAAGCCGACCGTGTTCGCGACACAGTCGACGCACAAGCTGCTCGCCGCGCTGTCGCAGGCGTCGTTCATCCATGTCCGCAACGGCCGCAACCCGATCGAGCACGCGCGCTTCAACGAGGCGTACATGATGCACGCGTCGACGTCGCCGAACTACGCGATCATCGCGTCGAACGACGTGAGCGCCGCGATGATGGATGGCCCCGGCGGCGAGGCGCTGACGACCGACGCGATCCGCGAGGCTGTGTCGTTCCGCCGGATGATCGCGCGGCTGCATGCGGAATGCGAGGAGAACAACGACTGGTTCTTCAACGGCTGGCAGCCGGACACCGTGGTCGACCGCAAGACGGGCCGCCGCGTGCGCTTCCATGAAGCGGACGAAACGCTGCTCGCCACCGATCCGTCGTGCTGGGTGCTGCATCCGGGCGACACGTGGCACGGCTTCGGCGAGATCGAGGACGACTACTGCATGCTCGACCCGATCAAGGTATCGATCGTCACGCCGGGCGTCGCGCCGCACGGCGGCCTGATGCCGGTCGGCATTCCGGCGTCGGTCGTCACCGCGTATCTGGACCGCCACGGGATCGTCGTCGAGAAAACGACCGACTTCACGATCCTGTTCCTGTTCTCGCTCGGCGTGACGAAGGGCAAGTGGGGCACGCTCGTCAACACGCTGCTCGATTTCAAGCGCGACTACGACGCGAACGCGCCGCTCGAACAGGCGCTGCCGGACCTCGTCGCGCGCTATCCGGACCGCTACGGCAAGCTCGGCCTGCGCGAGCTGTGCGACCTGATGTTCAGCGCAATGAGCGACCTGAAGACGACCGAGATGATGTCGCGCGGCTTCTCGACGCTGCCGCAGCCCGACTTCAGCCCGGCCGAGGCGTTCGAGCATCTCGTGCACAACGACATCGAGATGCTGGAGCTGTCGGAGATGGCGGGCCGCACCGTCGCGACGGGCGTCGTGCCCTATCCGCCCGGCATTCCGCTGCTGATGCCCGGCGAGAACGCGGGGCCGGCCGACGGGCCGCTGCTCGGCTACCTGAAGGCGCTCGAGCATTTCGACCTGCGCTTCCCCGGCTTCACGCACGATACGCACGGCGTCGAAGTCGAGGACGGCGTGTACCGGATCGCCTGCATCCGGCACGTCGATCGCAAGACCAACACGTGCTGAGCGTGTGCGTCGCGACGCCGTGCCGGCAACCCGCGGCCGGCATCGCGACGCAGGGTGAGCCGCCGGTTATGCCGGCAGCCGCCCGACCCATGCGGCAAGCTGCGCTTCGCCGTCTTCATCGAGCTTGCCCTTCAGTTCGCCGTACCATGGCGCGATCGCGTCGGCCGGCTGCGTGGCCTTCAGGATCTCGAGACTGTTCTCGAGGAATGAAGAAAAGAACGGAATGCCGCGCAGGTGGAGGAAGGTCGAGTCGGTGATGCGCACGTGGCCGTACACGTCGCGCACCCATGCGAGATGCGGCAGCGCCTCGCGCAGATGGCCGCTTTGCATCAGCGCGGAGATGAAGTTCACGCGCGCGGCGACATCCGACTGCTCGTGCGTGTCGTGATTGACCTCGGCGGCCTTCTGCAGCCACGCTTCGCCGCGCTCCACTTCGTCGCACATCACGGATGTCGTCGCGAGCTGCACCGCGTTGTGCGCGCTCGGCTCGTGATCGAACAGCGCGAGCCAGTACGGAAACGCTTCCGGGTGACGCTTCATCGCCGAGTACGACAGCGCACACAGCCGCGCGCCATCGGCGAGCCGCTCCGCATGCGGCGCGGCGGCCGCGATCGCGGCTTCGTGCCGGCCGGCCTGGAATGCCTGCAGCGCGGACGCGAGTTCCGGTGCGATGTCGGGGCCGTCCTGCCCGGCGGCGTCGGTTGCTTCCGGCGCATCAGACGCTTGCGCCGAAGGCGCGGGCGATGCCGCTTCGTCACGCGGTTTCTTTCCGAACAGCTTTCCCAGCAGGCCCATGGTGATTGTCCTTGTCGTTGTGAGGGATCGATGGCGGCTTCCTGCAGCGGCGCGCAATGCGCGACATGCGTGGATCGCCGCACGGCGACCGCCATCTTACGCGCGCTCGAAGTCGGCAAGAAGTGCGCGGCCGCGAAGCCGGCCCGCGGCACGTTCATCGCCGGGATCGTGTCACCCTCTCCGCACGACAATATTGAGAAATATTGAGAATTCTTTGAGGTATTGTGACGCGCATTCAGTCACGCCTTATCGTGCTGCGGCGGCTGGGCCCAGCCGCTCACATCCGGGTTGGCTTCTTGCGGATCTGCTCGACGCAGGTCAACCGGCCACGACAAACAACATCATTCGAGGCATACCCAACCGTGAAAATTGAAGGGCATTTCAGAAAGATGGCGCCGCTCATGATGGCCCTCGTATTAGTGGGGTGCGGCAACGATACGTCCGTTTCGTCCACTCAGCCGACCCAGCAACAAACTGCGCTCGCGAACTTGAACGAAGCGACCTCCGTCAAACTGGACGCGCTACTGGCACTCCGCGCCACGCATCCGGACAGCGGCACCGGACAGCTCATCGAGACGTTGTCGCGCGAATTTCTCGGCACCCCTTATCGGGACGGCATGCTCAAGGGGAGCGCGACCACGCCGGAACAACTCGTGATCGACTTCAGCGGACTCGATTGCTTCACTTATCTCGACTATGTCGAAGCAGCGAGAAAGGCCGTGACAAGAGTCGACTACGCCGATCGTCTCGCCCGGACGCGCTACGTGAACGGCGACATCGACTTCCAGCACCGCCGCCATTTCTTCACGGACTGGGCCAACCGGCCGGCGGTGCTGGCCGATGACGTGACAACCGCGCTCAGCCCCCGCGCCGTCACGGTCACGAAGGAACTCAACAGGAAAGCCGACGGCGGCGCCTACGTGCCTGGACTGCCGGTGGTCCGGCGGGACGTCGCTCATATCCCGAGCGAATTCGTCGACGACTATGTCGTCAGCCGGCTTCGGACCGGCGATTACATCGGCATCTACGCGAAGGCGGACGGCCTCGACGTCACGCACGTCGGCTTCTTCGTCGCGACAAGCGACGGGCCGATGCTGCGCAACGCGTCGTCGAAGAAAGCCAACATGAAGGTCGTCGATTCGCCGTTTCTCGAGTATGTGAAGAACACGCCGGGCATCGTGGTGCTGAGGCCGCGCACCTGAGCGACACGGCGCCCCGCGCTCAAGCCTCCTGCGCGCGATCGCCGCGATCCATCCCGCGCCGGTACGCGGCGGGGCTCGTTGCCGCGACGCGCCGGAAATGCCGGCGCAGCGATTCCTCGGAACCGAACCCCGAGCGCGCGGCAATCTGCGCGAGCGACAGCGCGGGATGTGTTTCGAGCATGTCCTTCGCGATATTCACGCGCTCGCGGATCAGCCACATGAGCGGCGACATCCCCGTCGCATCCGCGAACTGCCGCTGCAGCGTGCGCGTGCTCATCGCGGCCTGCGCGGCCAGCGATGCGAGCGTGTGCGGGTCGGCCGCATGCGCGCGCATCCAGTCGATCAGCTTCGCGAGGCGGTCGCCGCCGCCCGGCGCGACCGGGCGCGGCACGAACTGCGCCTGGCCGCCATCGCGATGCGGCGGCAGCACGAGGCGCTGCGCGACGCGGTTCGCGATCGCCCCGCCATGATCGCGGCGCACGAGATGCAGCAGCATGTCGAGCCCCGCGGCCGAGCCAGCCGACGTGACGATCTGCCCTTCGTCGACATAGAGCGCGTCGGGATTCACGCGCAGCGCCGGATAGCGCGCCTGCAGGCGCTCGGCGTAACGCCAGTGCGTCGTCACGGTCAGCCCGTCGAGCACGCCGGCCGCCGCGAGCACGAACACGCCCGAGCAGATCGAACAGAGCCGCGCGCCGCGGCGATGCGCGGCACGCAGCTTCTTCAGCAACGGTTCCGGCGGCAGTTCGTCCGGATCGCGCCAGCCGGGAATCACGATGGTGTCCGCGCGATCGAGTGTCGCAAGCCGGTACGGCGCGGCGACCGTGATGCCGCCCGCCGCGCGCACGGGCCCCGGCTCGCTCGCGCACACCGCGAAGCGATACCAGTCGACACCGAGTTCCGGGCGCTCGAGCGCGAACAGTTCGACCACGCAGCCGAATTCGAAGGTGCAGAGGCGATCGTAGGCGAGCGCGACGACGAGATGATTTTGCATGGCGCGATGTTACCGGAACTTGTCGATCGCGCCACTGACGGAAAAGCCGGCGAACCGCGATACTGCCCTTCATTGCGGCGCATTCCGCGCGGTCCCGATGGAGCCCTTTCATGTCATACGTCACCGACGTACCCGCCGCCGACAGCGCCGCCGCCCTCGCGCATTTCGAAGCGTCGCTGCGCTTCGAGACCGATTGCTGGGATGTGCACGACGCACTCGCGTCCGGCGCGCCCGATTTCGTGCTGCTGGATGTCCGCAGCCCGGACCTGTTTTCCGCCGGCCACGTGCCAGGCGCACGTAACCTGCCGCACCGCAAGATCGTCGCCGGCAAGCTTGCCGAGCATCCGGCCGACACGCTGTTCGTCGTGTACTGCGCAGGCCCGCACTGCAACGGTGCCGCGCGTGCGGCGATCCGGCTCGCGCGCCTCGGCCGCCCCGTGAAGCTGATGATCGGCGGCGTCACCGGCTGGCTCGACGAAGGTTTCGCGCTGAGCAACGATGCGGGACTGAAGGATGTCGCCGCGCGCTGATCGTCACTAAAAACGCAACAATCAATTGCCAGCACACAACCGGAAAAAGCGCGACAATCAGCCTCATTGCAGTTCGGACGGAGCAGCAACATGCAACACGCAGTCCTGATTCAGATGGCCGGTTCGGTCGCAGCGATCGCGCTCTATTTTCTCCCTGCCGTCATCGCCGACCGGCGCGGCCGGCACGACAAGCTGATGATCGCGATGTTCAACGCCCTGTTCGCGTGGACGGGCATCGGCTGGCTGATGACGCTGTACTGGGCCTGCCAGCCGAACCCGCAGACCGACGTCGCGCAAACCATCCTCGCGAAGCGCCGCGGCAGCAGCATGCGGACCTTCTCGACCGGTCTCGTCGAACGCGTGCAGCGCCGCGTCGCCGCCCAGGAGCAATGGGCCGAGAAGCAAGGTTGCCCCCGCTAAGCCCCGCTATTCCGCTTACCTTGCCGGGCCGAACTTCGGCATCCTGACGTTGGTCGAGGCCCGGTAGTCCCATACCAGCCCGTCGCGCGGCGCGTCGCCGCCCGCGCGCAACCATGCCCCGAATGCCCCGACCGTGACCGCCCGCGCGATTCGCTCGCCCGGGCAGCCATGCGGCCCCGTGCCGAACCCGAAGTTCGGCGCCGGCGCGCGGCCCGGCAGCAGCCGATGCGGCTCGCGATGCACGGCCGGATCGCGGTTCGCGGCCGCCAGCAGGACCAGGATGGCCGCACCGGCATCGACGGTCACTCCGTCGATCGTCGTGCGCGACGCGACGAAGCGGCGCGTGTTCTGCACCGGCGAATCGAATCGCCCGACCTCGGCGACGAATGCATCGAGCGCTGCGGCGTCCGGCATCTTGCGTTCGCCACCGGCCGCGTCGTCCGTCGTGCCGTCCCATGCAACCAGCACATTGCCGAGCCACGCGGCCGTGGCCTCGCACGTCTGCGATAGCAGCCCGACGAGATTCGCGACGAGCGCACCGCTCGCGTGCCAGCCCGCGGCACCGGCCCCCTGCTGAATCGCCGCGACCCACGAGCCGTCCTGCGCACGGGTGCGTGCGACGCGCTCCGTCATCCGCTCGAGCAGTTGCCGCGCGGCTTCGCTCGCGCGAGCCAGCGCCGCGTCGTCGGACAGCGGCGACAGCGCGGCGACGATGTCGACCACCAGTGCGGCGATGTCATCGAGCTGCGTATCGTCGAAACCGAGCAGATCGGCGACCGCGCAAACGGGCACCGACAGACACCACGCGTTCAATGCATCCGCGTCATACGGCGCGCGCAGGCGACTGCCGGCCAGCTGTGCGGCACGCTCGCGCAACGCGCTTGCGTCAATCGGCGCGAACGCCGCGCGCAGCGCCTGCTTCGGCACGTCGTGCCGCAATGCGCCGTCGTTCATGCGCACCAGCTCGCCGAACAGCGCGCCTGCCGTCGTGCCGCGCAACGCGGGCGGCACCGGCGTATCGAGCGGCCTGACGCGACATGCCGGATGGCCGAGCACGGCCGTCACGCTCGCCGCCCGGCTCGCGACCCACAGGCCGAGCGTGGCGTCGAACGCGAGCGGGGGGCCGTCGACCAGCGTCGCGTAGTAGGGATAGGGATCGCGGTGTGTCACCGCGGCAATCGGATCGGTCGGGTTCATGCGTGAAGTATCGGCTCGCCGGGCCGCCGCACGTTTCCGGTTGACGTGAAATGTCGAGGTTGCCGCGGGGGGCCGGCAGTGTGCGGCCGCCGCGGCACGGCGACATGCGGGCGGCAAGCGGCGCCGCGCCGTAACAAATGCGGCGGGATTCGGCCGGCTGCGGCGAGCTGCGGCGTCAGGCCGCCGACCGGTAGCGGTGGGCCTGCATCCGCAGACGGACGCGCCCGGCGGAAATCGCGCGCGGCTCGGCCACCACCGTCTCGTGGTGAAACATTTCCTGCCGGAAGTGGCCGTTCTCGTCGAACCACTGGCAAATCAGCCAGTCGGCATCGTCGAACACGACCGGCCCGGCATAGGTGACGGTCATGCGTGGGCCGCCGGTTTTCAGCGTCACGACATCGCCCACGCGAAAGCCGCGGTGATTTTCTCGGATTGTCATCGCTCTCTCGATTTTTTATATATTCATTTTCCAGCGGCCTGCCGACCGCTGCCTCGGATATGCCGCAGATTACCAATGCTAAAAATAACCGGCAACTCCCCAAACCAAAAAAATTATCGCTCGGAAAATCGCAACAATACGTGGCATCGGTACGCCTGGCAGGCATCTGGCACCCATAACCGGCGCGGCTTGCGCCGGCTACGGTAGACCGACCGGAAGGCGGAGAATAAACGATGTACTTTTCGACGTCATCGCGACATTAAATCAGTCGCGATTTCGGTTGATTACAGTCAATCGATTTTCGGCTGAAAACGTTCCCACGTTTTATCGGTTGTCATAGTCAAAATTGAATATGTGCATTATCGGGCGCCGAAAACCAGCGATCGAGGTCGCGCCCCGACACCGCCGCCTGCGCGAACGTAAATGTGCCGTCGCGCGCCATTTCCGTCGCGGCACGCAGGAACGCGCCGAGCGCGGTCCGCGCCAGTGCGCCGCCGACGCTGACACGCTTCACGCCGAGCGCCGCGAGCGCATCGAGGCTCAGCAACCCGCCCTGCAGCCCCATCACGACATTGACTGGCGCACCGACCGCGCGCGTGACCGCCGCGATGTCGTCGGCGCCGATCAGCCCTGGCGCGTACAGCACGTCGGCCCCCGCGTCGCGGTACGCGACCAGCCGCGCGATCGTATCGGCGAGGTCGCGCCGGCCGTGCAGGTAGTTCTCGCAGCGCGCGGTCAGCGTGAACGGAAACGGCAGCGCGCGCGCCGCGTCGACCGCCGCCGCGATGCGCTCGACTGCCGCGTCGTGCGGATAGATCGGCGTGTCGGCGCGGCCGGTCGCATCCTCGATCGAGCCGCCCACCGCGCCGGCGCCGGCCGCGAGGCGGATCGTCTCGGCGACCGTGTCGGGCGCGTCGCCGAAGCCGTTCTCGAGATCGGCGCTGACCGGCAGGCCGCCCGCCGCGACGATCTCGGCGATGTGGCCGAGCATTTCGTCACGGCCGATCGCGTTGTCGGGCCGCCCTCTCGAATAGGCGAAACCGGCGCTCGTGGTGGCGAGCGCGTCGAAGCCAGCCATCGCGAGCAGCCGGGCGGAACCGGCATCCCACGGGTTCGGGATGATGAAGGCGTCGGGGCGCGTATGCAGTGCACGGAAGGCTTCGGCGTGGCGGAACTGCACGTTGGAATCGGACATCGCTGCCTCCTTGGAACGGGAGATACCAGCATAGGCGCGCGCTGTACCGCGACGGTTCGCGCCGCGGTGAAATGTCGATGTGGATGGCAGGACCTCGCGTGCGCGGTGCACCGCCGGTCACGCCGCCGCTCAGGAACCGGGCGCTGTCGTCAGGAAAATGCGCGACTGCGCGGCCGGACAGCCGGCCGTGCGCCGAAGCGGACATCACCGCGCTTCTCGCGGAATGAGAACGGCCGCACCTGAACGTCGAACGGGTCGAGCGATGCACCGTGACAACCGCGTGCACGGCTACACGACATACGCGCCCTTCGCATGCAGTTCCGCTTCGGTGCGCTCGAGCGCCGCGACCGCATCGCTGCCTTCGAGCGCGAGCAACTGCGCGACCAGCGCTTCGGTCATCGCATGCGCGGCGACCAGCGACGGAAAGAACGACGGGCTGTCGTGCGTGAAGATCAACTGCGCGTCCGCATGCAGCGCGATCGGCGACACCGCGCTGTCGGTGATCGCGACGACCTTGCTGCCCTGCGCCTTCGCCGCCTGCGCAACGCGCGTCGCTTCCGCCGAATACGGCGCGAAACTGACGATCACGGTCGCGCTCTGCTTCGCGATGGTGCGCAACTCCATCTCGAGCGAGCCGGCGACGCCGTTGAGCAGCGACACGGTCGGCCGGAACAGCCGGTAGCCGTACACGAAACCGAACGCGACCGGATAGCACGACCGGAATCCCGCGACGTGCACGTGCGATGCCTTGCGGATCAGCTTCGCCGCGTCGGCGAGCGCGTGCTCGTTCTGCGCGGCGGTGGCGGCGAGATTGTGTTGCTGGGCGGCCAGCAGATCATGCGCGAGCGACGCCTTCGCGTCGGGCCGCACGAGCGAACGCGCACGCTGCGTGAGCGGCTCGGGACGCGTGCGCACACGCGCGACGCACAGGTCGCGCAACTCGTTCCAGCCGGGGAAACCGAATTGCTGCGCGAGCCGCACGAGCGACGCGGGTTGAACCTGCGCGCGCTGCGCGACCTTGCGCATCGACGAAGTGGCGACCTCGTCGGGGTGATCGAGCAGAAATGCAGCGCCCGCCTGGAATTGCGGGCTCAGTTCGGAAAATTGCGCCCGGATACGGGACGCGAGTTCATCGAAATTGGCAGCCATCTGGGTGAGAACGGGAACCGGACACCCATGGTATCACCGGCCCCGCGCGCACCGCTCAGCGCAGCACTTCCACGTGGTCGGCATCGACCTTCACACGGCCCGACCATTTGCGCTCGAACTCGCCGGTCAGCTTCACTTCGTTCTTGTCGCTGACGGGCTGGCCGGCCGCCCACAGCTTGTGATCGATCTCGACGCGAATCGTGCCGGTCGTGTCGGCGAACTCGTAATCCTCGCCGCCGACGTGCTTGACGATGCGCCCCTGCAACTGCACGTGCTGATCGTCCTTGCCGTTCGCGAGGAGTTCCTTCACGGTGGTGGTCGTCAGCGCGGACGGCCCGGTGTACTGCGCGTGGACGGCGGCCGGCAGCACCGCGAGCGCGACCGTCAGAATTCTGGCCAGGTATTTCATGATTGCGATCCTCTTGCTTGATGGGACGCCGCGCTCCGTTGAACGCGACGGCCCAAGATTACGGACCGTAAGATTAAGCGAGCCTGAAGGCCGTGCCGGCGCGACACGGCGCCGCATAGGACGCGTACGAAAGCGCGGCCGCCACCCCCGTTTAAGCTCGACCTAAGACACCTGCGCTTATGATGAACACCCCGGGCGCCCGTGCCCGCCAACAGACATGAATCCATGCGCGTACTGCTCGTCGAGGACGATCCGCTGATCGGCAGCGGGCTCGAACAGGGCCTCAAACAGGAAGGCTTCGCGGTCGACTGGGTCAAGGACGGCGACGCCGCGTCGCTCGCGCTGCGCTCGACCGCCTATGGCCTCCTGCTGCTCGATCTCGGGCTGCCGAACCGCGACGGCCTGTCGGTGCTCGCGTCGCTGCGCCGCCGCGACGAAACGCTGCCCGCGATCATCATCACCGCGCGCGACGGCGTGCCGGACCGCATCGCCGGCCTCGACAGCGGCGCCGACGACTACCTCGTCAAGCCGTTCGTGCTCGAGGAGCTGCTCGCCCGCATCCGCGCGGTCAACCGCCGCCATGCGGGGCGCGCGCAAACGACGCTCGCGATCGGCCCGCTGCGGCTCGATCCGGTCAAGCACCTGGTCTGGCTCAACGACGACGAAGTCACGCTGTCGCCGAAGGAATTCGTGCTGCTGCACGAACTGATGCGCGACCCCGGCGCGGTGATCTCGCGCGAACAGTTCGAGGAACGGCTGTACAGTTGGGGCGAGGAAATCGAAAGCAACGCGGTGCAGGTGCACATTCACAACCTGCGCAAGAAACTCGGCCACGACATGATCCGCACGGTGCGCGGCGTCGGCTACCGGATCGGTGACGGCGCATGATGCGCGTGCGACACGCGATCGAGCGCTGGCGCAGCGCGTCGCTGCGGCGGCGCCTGTTGATGTGGCTGCTGCCCGCCGCATGCGTGATCGGACTGGTCGCGAGCGCGGGCACCTACTGGGGAGCGCTGCGCGAGCTCGACGATCTCCTCGACGACCAGATGCGCAGCATGTCGAAGCAGATCGTCGTCGGCCCGAACGGCGAGCTGTCGTTTCGCGACCATGGCGACGGCAAGCACGACTTCGAGGCCAGCGATCCCGACGCCGTGCTGCTGCAGGTCTGGCGCAACGGCACACTGGTCTACTCGACCGATCGCGAGTCCGCGCTGCCGCCGCCCGCGCAGACGGGCGTCGCGAGCATCGACGTCGGCGGCCAGCCGTGGCGCACCTATGTGACCGAACGCGGCGGCACGACGATCCGGCTCGCGCAGGCGCGCCATGCGCGCTGGGAAGCGATCGCGGGCATCGCGGTGCATTTGCTGTGGCCGGTGTTCTCGATGCTGCCGGTGCTCGCGATCGGGCTGTGGTTCGGTATCGGCGCGGGGCTGCGGCCGCTGCGCACGATCGCATCGGGCCTGAAGCGCAGGAATGCGAACAATCTGGAACCGGTCGACATCGCGTCGATGCCGAACGAGGTCCGGCCGCTCGCCGAAGCGATCAACGACCTGCTCGCGCGGCTCGACCGCTCGTTCACGCTGCAGCGCCACTTCATCGCCGATGCCGCGCACGAATTGCGCACGCCGATCATGGGGCTGTCGATCCAGTCGCAATTGCTGCGGCGCGCGGCGAGCTCCGACGAACGCGAGCAGATCCTCGCGCAGATCCACGCGGGCACGACCCGCCTTGGCCACCTCGCCGAGCAGTTGCTGACGCTCGCGCGCCTCGAACCCGATGCGCAGGCGGGCGCGTCGGCATCCACGCCCGTCGATCTCGCCGCGCTGTGCCGCTCGGTGGTCGCCGATCGCGCGCGCGTCGCCGATGCGCACCGGATCGACCTCGGCGCGATCGTGTCGTCGCCGGTGATGGCCACCGGCAATATCGATACGTTGCGCGTACTGCTGAACAACCTCGTCGACAATGCGATTCGCTATGCGGGCGACGGCGCGCGCGTCGACGTGTCCGCGCGCGTCGACGGCGCCACGCCCGTGCTCGAAGTCGCCGACGACGGGCCCGGCATCCCGGAGGCCGAGCGCACGGAAGTCTGGGAGCGCTTCTATCGCGGCGAAGGCGCGCAGGCCGTCACGGCGTCGGGCAGCGGACTCGGGCTGTCGATCGTCAAGCGGATCGCCGAACAGCATCGCGCGACGGTCGCGCTCGGCACGACGCAAGGCGGGCGCGGGCTGACCGTGACGGTGCGCTTTCCCGTGCCGGCCTGACGCACGCCCGATCCGCGGCTTGTCCACAGATTGTGACCTGCCCCGGTTTTAGTCCGAACTGCAGTTAGAGTCCGAGGTTAAAAACTGCTGCTTCGCGTCGTGCGCCCGCACGAACTGCGCAGGCGTCAGGTAGCCGAGGGAACTATGAGGCCGCTCGGTGTTGTACTCGATGCGCCATTCCTCAATCAACTGCTTGGCGTGGCGCATTGAGACGAACCAGTGCTCGTTCAGGCATTCATCTCGGAACCGCCCGTTGAAGCTCTCGATATAGGCATTCTCCACCGGCTTGCCGGGTCGAATGAACGACAGCGTGACGCCTGCTTCGTAGGCCCAGGCATCTAGCACCTTACCAGCGAACTCCGGCCCGTTGTCGACCGTGATGGATGCGGGTAAGCCTCGCATCTCCTTGAGCCGCTCAAGCACTTGCTGCACGCGTAGGCCCGGCAATGAAGTATCAACCTCGATGGCCA
>NZ_JAWRYD010000525.1:0-244 GCF_046534765.1 Burkholderia sp. SIMBA_062 | reverse complement strand
GATCAATCCGCATTTTGTTCGGCACGTCTCGAATGCCATTCAGGCCGGATCGTTCGTGGGCATTGCAACACACGATGCGCATTTGATCGATGCGCTATCCGGCTGGTTGCAACGCGAACAGATCGCCCGCTCGCGATTCGAGTTTCAGATGTTGCTGGGCGTATGTGAATCGCAGCGCGACGCGTTGCTCGCGCAGGGATTCAACGTGCGGGTCTATGTACCCTACGGCCGCGACTGGTACGGC
>NZ_JAWRYD010000524.1:0-244 GCF_046534765.1 Burkholderia sp. SIMBA_062 | reverse complement strand
GCACGATGCCGCGCGGCGTGACGAACAACGGACCGCCGCCCGCCTGCTTCGCGCGCAGCAGACGCGGACGCGCCACGAGCATCGCCGCCAGCATCAGCACCGAGCACAGCAGCGTGCTTTCGAGCGCGCCCACCTGCATCGAAAGCAGGAAGGTCATGAACGTCGATCCCGCGAAGCCGCCCACGCTGAACAGCGCATGAAAGCCCGACATCAGCGGACGTTGCGCCGCACGCTCGACCTCGAC
>NZ_JAWRYD010000523.1:0-244 GCF_046534765.1 Burkholderia sp. SIMBA_062 | reverse complement strand
GCGCAAGCCGAGATGATGTCAAAAGCCATCATCGCTATGAACGGCACGGTTACCGTGGCTGATTTTCACCAGGCGCTCAAGTACTCCCGTTCTGCTGCGCCATATCTGTCGGACGATTTCAAGTTCAACTACCTTCCCACGCTCATCCAGGAATTCAAAACTGGGCGCGGAGGCGCGTCGGGCGCAGGCAACACGATTGCATCCTTGTTTGGCGTGATTGTCGGCAAGATGATCCCCAAGGACC
>NZ_JAWRYD010000522.1:0-244 GCF_046534765.1 Burkholderia sp. SIMBA_062 | reverse complement strand
CGTCCGCTTCGAGCGTGCTGCCGATCACGGCCGTCGAGCTCGGGCGCAGATGCTGCGGGTTCGACGTCGACTTGAAGTACTGGAACCAGTTGTGGTGCGGGATGTAATCGGCCGTCGCCGCGTTCACCGCCGTCGCGATCGTGCTGCGCTTGCAGCCCGTCGTGCCGTTCGAGTTCACGGTCTGCAGGTTGAAGCCGCCCATGAAGCCGCCCCACGTGATCTTCTGCGCGTTCAGCAGGTCGCC
>NZ_JAWRYD010000130.1:0-395 GCF_046534765.1 Burkholderia sp. SIMBA_062 | reverse complement strand
GGCGTGATCGTCTATCCGGGCGAGTTCGTGATCCGCAAGACCGTGGAGGACGAGGACGGCGTGGTGCATGAAGTCGAGCACGACGCGAGCGGCGAGGCGTGGGAAGGCGGCCCGCTGATCCTCTCGTGGGAAGACGCGCAGATGACCGACGGCAGCGACGCCTACAACGTCGTCATCCACGAGTTCGCGCACAAGATCGACATGCTCAACGGCGAGACCGACGGTCATCCGCCCCTTTATCGGCGCTGGCACGCGCCGCTCGACGCGCAGGCGTGGGCCGATGTGTTCGACAACGCCTACGACCAGTTCTGCGACAAGGTGGATGAGGTGCCGGAACGCCGCTGGAAGCGCTTCGAGCGCGACTCGCTGATCGATCCCTATGCGGCCGATCATCC
>NZ_JAWRYD010000521.1:0-245 GCF_046534765.1 Burkholderia sp. SIMBA_062 | reverse complement strand
GCTCGTCTCGGTGCCGCTGGCCGGTGCGATGGGCACGCCGTATCGACAGTTTCTGGGTTTCGACGGCATTGGCGCCGCGCTCTGGTCGGGCACCGGTCTGCTGATCGGCGTGCTGTTCGCACCGCAGATCGACATGATGCTCGCCGGCGCGAGCCGCCTCGGCCGTTTCGCGGCGGTCGTCGTGCTGGTCCTGCTGCTGCTCTACGCGATGTACCGCTGGACGCGCCGCCGCCAGCTCATCAAGA
>NZ_JAWRYD010000520.1:0-245 GCF_046534765.1 Burkholderia sp. SIMBA_062 | reverse complement strand
CGCGAGTTCCCGACGCATTGGCAATTGCTCGAAACGCGACTTAAGGCGAGACTTGGCGCTTTTTAGATCGTTATTGCAGCCGGTGACCAGCTCGTAGTCGCATTCCCGACAAAACGCTAGTGCTGCGTTGATAGCGTCGAGGGTTTCGTGAACATGCTCCGCGAGTACTTCGGTGCGCCGCGGACGCCCGTTCTTTGCGCCACGTTCGACAGGTAAGCGCCGATTTCCCTGCGAGATCAGCTCAC
>NZ_JAWRYD010000519.1:0-245 GCF_046534765.1 Burkholderia sp. SIMBA_062 | reverse complement strand
ATGTGAACACACACGGCCATCCCAGCCGATCCACGTACCACCTGACTGTTTCAGCGTGCTCCAGAGAGCGACAGCCAGCCCCCCGGAGCGGGATTCATCAGGGTCTGCAGTTCTGTTTGAAATCACCACAAGTTTTGACATAGTTATATCCTTATAGCGCAGTAGTTATATCCGGAATAACGGCATATTCCCGCTTATAGTAGAGCAGTGAGTCTTTAGTGTTTTCGGTCTCGACTTCTTTAACG
>NZ_JAWRYD010000518.1:0-245 GCF_046534765.1 Burkholderia sp. SIMBA_062 | reverse complement strand
ATGTACCCGAAAGCGGCGAGCGCAGCAGTTGGGAGGCGCCCGCGCAAACCGGTTTCGTGCTGCCGCACGCGGACGGCGGCTTTGTCTGCGGATTGCAGGGCGGGCTGCATCGCTTCACGCCGGAAAACGCGCGCTTCGTGTTGTGCGTGCCGGTTGAAAGCGGTCTGCCCGGCAACCGGCTCAACGACGCGCATGTCGATACCGAAGGGCGCCTGTGGTTCGGCTCGATGGACGACGCGGAACGG
>NZ_JAWRYD010000517.1:0-245 GCF_046534765.1 Burkholderia sp. SIMBA_062 | reverse complement strand
CTTGGACTGTATAAGGGTTTGGTTTACCTAACTGAGATAATGGGATGAAACTATCGATTTCAGCGTAACTATCTTCATAACGAGTTCCAATCTCAGCAGCCCATTGGTCATTAAATTGATGCTTAAATTGAACAAATCCGCCAAGACTTTGAGTTGTGAGCTCAGGCAAATAAATAAGATTCCCAATTTTAACAAACTCTAGACCACCAGACTGATCATAAATTTGAGGGTCAAAAATATCCAAG
>NZ_JAWRYD010000516.1:0-245 GCF_046534765.1 Burkholderia sp. SIMBA_062 | reverse complement strand
ATCCCATCCTAAACCATCATTTTTATGTGCTTGTGAAATTGCCCTATTCGAAAGGAGTAACCGGAGGGCATCTATTCAGGGGAGGTATGAAGAATAAACCTAATAATCAATATAGCCTTAAGTCAGGGCAGACCATAAGGCCTGCACTATAATAAAAAATTGCTCGTTGCAAGTAATTGTTATCAGGGAAGCTCGTTGAAAAATAGTTATTCTTTTCTAATTGTATCAATCCATTTATAAAGATC
>NZ_JAWRYD010000515.1:0-245 GCF_046534765.1 Burkholderia sp. SIMBA_062 | reverse complement strand
ACATTCTTTCAACAAAACAAAATTGCAGTAATATTTTTATTACAACTGTTGAACTATTTCAATAAATAACCTTAAACTATATTAACATTTTTTTTATTTATTGACGATATTTCTTCTTATTTTAGATAAAAATTCGGGGGTAATTCCTAAATAAGAAGCAATTTGAGAACTAGGAAGTTTTTGGGCTAAAGCTGGATATTGCTGGAGAAACAGAAGATAACGCTCTGTGGCAGTATAACTGATAC
>NZ_JAWRYD010000514.1:0-246 GCF_046534765.1 Burkholderia sp. SIMBA_062 | reverse complement strand
ACCAAGAAAAGCGGAGGAGGTGAGTTTAGATGAAATCTTGATTGAGTCTGCGGTTGACGCCCGTTATATTGAGGATTTAAAGGCAGAGTGCTTGAGGCTTGGTATCTCTAAGGCTAATGCAATTTTTTGGTACTCCGATGGTGGTACGGTTGTTTCCAAATCTTTAAAGTCAAATTATAATGGCTTGAAATATGCTGGTTTATATGAGGGTGAATGATAAGCTCGGCGTAGACCTGAGGAGCCTGG
>NZ_JAWRYD010000513.1:0-246 GCF_046534765.1 Burkholderia sp. SIMBA_062 | reverse complement strand
CGTGCTCGCGTATTGAAGCGCGCGCAGCAGCACCGAGGTATCGACGATCGGCTGATCGGCCTGCGTGAAGCCGATGCAGCCCGCCTCGGTCAGCGACACCATCTCGGTGATCGTCTGCCCCTTGAGCCCGACCGTGAGCGCGCCGAGCGGATGCACCTGCGCGCGTTCGAGCTTGCCCGCGCGGTACTTGAGCATCTCCACGAGGCCCGCTTCGTCGAGCACCGGATCGGTGTCCGGCGGACACAC
>NZ_JAWRYD010000512.1:0-246 GCF_046534765.1 Burkholderia sp. SIMBA_062 | reverse complement strand
CATGCGCGCTCGCGCGGCGCGAGACCGAGTGCGGCACATTCGTCGGACCAGGGCATATCGACGGCTTCGCGCGTCACGCGCACCCGAACCTGGCCGAGCGTGCGCAAATGCGCGGTGAGCGAACCGCCGCGCGTGAGCCAGTCTTTCTGGGCGGCGCTGAAGGCCGCGAGGGGCGCGACGCGCCAGTGCGCGTCGGCGGCATCGAATCTGATAGGCATGGCGCGATTATAGGCTGCGCACAGTTAG